>DAINSQ010000096.1:14158-18743 GCA_036741235.1 Saprospiraceae bacterium
GATGCCCGCCTCGTGCGCAAAGGCATTCGCGCCCACGATGGCCTTGTTGGGCTGTACCGGCATGCCCATGCGTTCGGAAACGAGCTGGCTGATGGGGTTAAGTAAACGGGTATTGATACCGGTTTCAAAGCCCAGATGAGCGTGTTGGCGCAAAATCATTACTACTTCTTCAAGCGACGTATTGCCGGCTCTTTCGCCGATGCCGTTGATGGTACACTCTACCTGGCGGGCGCCGTTTTGAAGTCCGGCGATCGAGTTGGCAGTGGCCAGCCCAAGGTCGTTGTGGCAATGCGTAGACAAGATGGCTTTGTCTATGCCCTTAACATTTTCACGAAGGTACCTGATTTTTGCGCCGTATTCTTCGGGCAGGCAATAGCCGGTCGTATCCGGGATATTGAGTACCGTAGCGCCTGCCTGAATAGCTGCCTCAATAACGCGTGCCAAAAATTCATTGTCGGCGCGGCCGGCGTCTTCGGCGTAAAATTCTACATCCTCCACAAAACGTTTGGCATATTTTACGGCTGCTACGGCCCTTTCAATGATTTCTTCATGCGTGCAGCGCAGCTTGTACCTGATATGCATTTCCGAAACCCCGATACCGGTGTGGATGCGTGGATGATTGGCATGCTGAAGGGCCCTTGCTGCTACTTCAATATCGTTTTCGACAGCTCTTGATAGTCCGCACACCGATACATGTTTTACAGCCTTACTAACTGCTTCCACCGAAGCAAAATCGCCGGGGCTGGATACTGGAAAGCCGGCCTCTATAATGTCTACGCCGAGTTCCTCCAATGCCCTTGCAATTTCAATCTTCTGTGCCGTGTTTAATTTGCATCCGGGTACCTGTTCGCCATCCCGAAGCGTGGTGTCAAAAACATATACTCGAGAGTTAGACATAGGTGCAGATTTTTGTGATTTGCATTATTAACGGCCTGCAGGCCCTTGATAATGAATAAGATATTATCAGTTGTCTTGCAAAGCCCTTTTGTTAGTATTGTATTTTGAGCAATAAAAAAAGTAAGTTTGCGAGCGCCAAAGTTATTTTGTTTGGTAAATCACCCGGGCATCAAAAAATTGTATTAATCCAAACTTGAAACACAGTGAAGTAGTTGTAATTTATTGTATTTCAGTTTGTTAAGCTGATTTGAATTACAATGCCAAAACAAAGAACAGATGATTTGATGCAGCTCATCGATTCGATGACGCGCTCGGAAAAACGGCATTTCAGGATGTATGTAGGGCGAAACCCGGCATCGGAGGATATGCTTTTTATGCAACTTTTTGACTACCTGGATAAACACAAGTTCTACGATGAGGTGGAACTACTCAAAAAACTGCCGGATATTAAGAAGGCTCAATTGTCCAATCTCAAAGCCCATCTGTTTAAGCAAATGCTCATAAGCCTCAGGCTTTTACATAAAAATGGAAACGATGATATCCAGATCAGGGAGATGATCGATTATGCCCGCGTTCTTTATAATAAGGGTTTGTACAGGCAAAGTCTGGATATACTTGATAAAGCCAAAAGCAAGGCATTCGAAACGCGGCATTACACCTTGGCTTTGGAGGTGGTGGAATTTGAAAAGCTGATTGAAGGCCAATATATCACCAGGAGTATTGCGGACAGAGCCGAACAACTCACTGTGCAGGCTATCGAGTTGAATAATATTGTGGCAGGCATACACGCTTTTACTAATCTGTCTTTACAATTATACGGCCTTTACCTGAAGGTTGGATTTGTGCGCAACAAGAAGGATTATTTTTATGTGAAAGCTTATTTTCAGGCCAGACTCCCCAAATATAATTACGATCAACTCGACTTTTGGGGCAAGGTCTATTTCTGTCAATCGCATGTGTGGTATTACCACATGACCCAGGAATTCGCCTTGTGTTATCGCTACGCGCAAAAGTGGGTAGACTTGTTTCACGAATCGCCCCAAGTGATTAGGGAAAACCCACCGCTGTACTTGAAAGGTTTACACAATTTGCTCAACGCTTTATTTAATACGCTGTACTACAAGCGATTTGCGGAAGTGCTGCTTGAATTGTTGGATTTTCCCAACCATTTCGATCTGGCGGAGGACAAAAACGTCGAGGGCCTGTTTTACCTCTATAAATATATACACAGCATCAAAAAGCACTACTTGGAAGGCACTTTTTCGGAAGGTTTATTACTGGTGCCGGAATTGGATGCGCTCATCAAAAACGAAGAATACAACTGGGACAACCACCGTGTGATGGTGTTTTATTACCGAATTGCCTGCCTGTATTTCGGCAGCGGCGACAACAGCAATGCCATTCACTACCTGAATTTAATTATCAACCAGAAAAATCCCGACTACCGCGAAGATATACAGGGATTTGCACGTATTCTCAGCCTGATTGCCCATTTTGAACTGGGCAATGCCCAATTGGTAGAATATCAGGTGAAGTCGGTTTTTCGATTTTTATTAAAAAAGGAAGACCTCAACGAAGTGCACAAAGCAATTTTCAGCTTTTTGCGAAAAATCCCGCGTATGCGAGCCAATGAACTGCGAACCCAATTTATCAGGCTTCGCGACAAATTGCGCAAGCTGGAGAGTGATCCCTATGAGCGAAGACCTTTTCTGTATCTGGACATTATTTCCTGGTTGGATAGCAAGATAGCAGGCAAAGGCGTGCAGGAGATCATCCGGCAGAAATTTCTGGAACGGCAGAACAGACCTTGACGATACTACACGTTAAATCTGAAGTGCATCACATCACCGTCGCCTACTACATATTCTTTGCCTTCAACATTCATTTTTCCCGCTTCTTTAACGGCGTGTTCAGATCCGTATTTCACGAAGTCGTCGTATTTGATTACTTCGGCGCGGATAAAGCCGCGCTCAAAGTCGGTATGGATCACACCGGCGGCCTGGGGCGCTTTCATGCCGCGGTGGATGGTCCAGGCACGCACTTCTTTTTCGCCTGCGGTAAAATAAGTGATCAGGTTGAGCAGGTGGTAACAGGCCTTGATCAGGCGGTTCACGCCGGGTTCGTGGAGTCCCAGGGCTTCCAGGAATTCCATGCGTTCTTCGCGGGTTTCGAGCTGGGCGATTTCAGCTTCGATTTCGGCGCTGATCAGGATAACCTCTGCATTTTCGGGAGCTACCAGTTGCTCGAAAGCCTGGGTATGTCTATTTCCGGTCAATACCGAGTTTTCATCAACATTGCACACATATAAAATGGGTTTTGCCGTAAGCAGAAACATCGACTGCATCAGTTGAATTCCTTCTTCATCCAGATCGGCAGAGCGAGCGGGTTGGCCGCTTTCAAGGTGGCGCAATAGTTTTTCGGCGTGTTCAACGGCGCGGATAGCCTCTTTTTCAGCGCTTTTTGCCTGGCGGCGCAGGTTGTCGAGGCGTTTTTCCACGGTTTCCATGTCTTTGAAGATTAGCTCGGTATCGATGATCTCTTTGTCGCGCACGGGGTTGATGCTGCCGTCTACGTGCACCACGTTGTCGTCGTCGAAGCAACGCACCACGTGAACGATGGCGTCCACTTCGCGGATATTGGCCAGGAACTGGTTGCCGAGACCTTCACCCTTGCTGGCGCCTTTGATGAGGCCGGCGATATCGAGAATTTCAACCGTTGTAGGGATCACTTTCTGGGGGTTGACCAGCGAGGCCAGCTTGTCGAGCCGTTCGTCGGGTACTGTGATCATGCCCACATTGGGATCTTTGGTGGCAAAAGGATAGTTGGCCGCCAGAGCTTTTGCCGAGGTCAGCGCATTAAAAAGCGTAGATTTACCTACATTTGGCAGTCCTACAATACCGCACTTCAAACCCATGGTGTTGTTTTGTGTTTTAAAAGAGGCGCAAAGATAAGGCTTAATTTGTTTTGAAAAGCGCTTGTTTTGAAAATGAATACACAGATATGAATTTCCTGGCCCATTTTTTACTGGTGCAGCACAACGAAAGCTGGATCGTCGGCAATTATATCGCCGATTTTATCAAGGGCAACGCTATTAACGACTATCCGGCCGAGGTGCAAGAGGGTATCAGGGTGCACAGGGCCATTGATACGTTTACCGATCAACATCCGGTGGTTTTGCAGGGCGTGCGGCGATTGCGGGAGCGCCACAGCAAATACGCGCCGGTTCTGGTGGATGTGTATTACGATTATGTATTGTCGCTGCATTGGCATCGCTACGCCGACCAGTCATTGGTTGACTTTACCAGGCAGATGTACGATGTGTTGCAATCGCATGCCGGCATTTTGCCCGAGTCGTTTCAGCACCGCCTCCAACTTATGATCGCCGACGACTGGCTGATGCGGTATACCTATATGGAAGGACTGGAGGAGGCTTTCAAACGCATTAGCCGCCGGGCCAGCAAACCAGCCTTATTCGACAACGCGGTGATTAGCCTTCAGGAGCATTTGCCTGCTTTGGAAGCCGATTTTAACTTGTTTTTTCCAGAGCTAATCAGTGAGTTGGCAGGGTGATGCGTCACCGACTAGGAAATTCTCAGTTCTTCTGCTATTTGAATTACTTCCTTTTCCGTTAAGCCAAGAAAATCAGCAACCTGAACGGCTTTTATTCCTGCAAGGAGCATCTTTCGGG
>DAINSQ010000097.1:0-4859 GCA_036741235.1 Saprospiraceae bacterium
GGTACCATGTCACCGTTCCTAAAATCCAAAAATCTCGGCCAGTTTAGCGCCCAGGGCTTCGCCGCGCAGGTTTTTAGCGATAATCACGCCGTTGCGGTCGAGCAGAACGTTGGCCGGTATTGAGTTGACATGGTATTGATAGCCGGGTTCTGACTGCCAGCCTTTGAGGTCGGATACCTGCGGCCAGTTGAGATTATCCTTAATAATCGCTTTGGCCCACTTATCGCGGTCTTTATCGAGTGAAACGCCGAAGACGGTAAAGCCCTGCGCGTTGTATTTTTCAAAATTAGCAACCACATTCGGGTTTTCCTGTCGGCAGGGGCCGCACCAGCTCGCCCAGAAGTCGACCAACACGTATTGGCCGCGCAGGGAAGACAGTTTAAAAACATTGCCGCTGGTATCAACTTCGGCGATTTCGGGGGCGGTAGCGCCCACTGAGCTTTGCTCGAGGCGTTGGATTTTGGCAAACATTTTGGGTATCACCGGCGATTCGGGGTGGCGACGGCGGATGCGATGGGTAATTTCGCGGTAGGCAGACAGGTAGTTGACGCCGTCCCAGTTGCCAATAGTAGCGTAAAGCGCCAGAGGCGAGCCGACGTTGTTTTTCAGATAATTGGCAATTTCGCCGTTGACGGCTTTTTCCGCTACCTCGTATTCCTGTTCAATTGCCTCCAGCATCGGCTTGTATTTGTCGTCGACGGCTTTACGTTCGGCGTCGTTGCTCAGGTTTTCCTTTGCCTTTTTGCGTTCGGCGAGAAGAGCGTCATATTTGGATTCGAAAGCAGAGAATTTTTCGGTTGTTAATTTTTGATAAAAAGCCTTAAAATCGAGGTATTCCCGGATATCGCCGTTGCCGGTGGCCGTATACAGTCCGTCATTGGCGCTGCCGTCAAATTGGATGGCGATCTCATCGCCCGGGTTGGCAGGCACTAAGAGGTATTGATTGACATAAGCCAGCCGCAATATGGCTGGAGATTCCAGGTTCAGTTCGATGCGAAAAGCGCCGTTGGCATCGAGTTCCACTTCTGTAAGCTTGGTATGATTGTAGCGCTCAAAATCGGCTTCGAAGACTTGGAGTTTGGTCGCTTGTTTGGGGTTGGCAACGACCCCGGAAAGGGTGATTTTGGCTTGAACCGCCGTGAAAATAAAGACACAAAGTGCTGCCAGTACAAGTGATTTCTTCATGATCGGTGCGTTTATGAAAAAATAAACGCCCAAATTACGCTTTATAGCGTTGTCATGCAATAGCGTCTTCGTTGGTTTCTCTTGACTGTGTAGCGCCTCAGGTTGGTTTAGCGCTTCGCTGTTTAGTTTTTTCGTGGTAAAAACTAAACCCTATCGCTAAACAAGCCAGGGGAGAATCGTTGTAAAGCCAAACCAACCGCAGGCGTTTCTGAGTATAGCTAAACCAACCAATGGCGCACCGTGGAATTAGCTTCTACTGAAAAAGAAGTCCTTCTGTCGGGTGCAGAAATTGGCCTGGGCAGACTGCAGGGCATGCTCAATGACCAGTTCGTCCATTTGGAGGTGTTTGATGCGGGCCACCTGGGTTTTTCCGCCGTCTGCGGGTTGGAGGTAGAGTGTTTGGGCGTCGTCGGAGAGCGACCAGGCGCCGGTTTCAACCAGTTCCACATTGGCGCCGCCCATTTTTTTGATATAGGTGCCGTCTGCCTGAAAAGCGAAAAGCAGGAAGGCTTTTTCAACCTGGCGGCAGTCCGATTTGCCATTTGCGTCGGCGGTCACAACATCAAAAGGATACAATGCGTTTTCCCATCTGCCCACCAGGTTGACCTCGGCGCGTTTTACGGCTGCGGGTTTGGGAGCGGCGGGTTTGGCGGTATTCGAAGAATCATTATCAGAGGCCGGCGTATCGCAACAGGGCGTGCTGTCTATGAGCATTGCCGGCTGAGAAATTTGCATACTGTGGAGCGCAGGCAGAGCCAGGCTTAGCCAAAGCGCCAAAAAGAACAAGCGTTTCATCTTTCACATTTTTTAGGCTCTTTTTTACTGCCCAAAGGCAGCAATGGCCAGAGTCGGGTCCAATAATTGGTACAAAACAATTGTGTTATACTTATTTGGGGGTTAAACCTGGGTGATATTTTCGTTAAGTTTGTACCTGGGTGATTATTATTAATGACACAAAGTTGATCGGATGGCTGCATGCGCGCACTTTTTTTTGATCATCGCACCGAATTACTCGACCAACAGCGTGGCAAATATAATTTCAAATCACTCTTTAAAAACAATAACAACAAAATAAAGTTCCGTTAAATGTTGTTAAAAACGCGAGGCATTGTTTTCAGGACCATCAAATACGCCGAAACCAGTATTATTGCCGATATTTATACGGAAGAACGGGGGCTTCGCAAATATATATTCAGCAGTGTGCGCAAGGCCAAGTCGCGTTTTTCACCCAGCGTACTACAAGTGATGTCATTAGTAGATTTGGTGGCCTATGAGCGGGATGACCGCGATCTCAACCGCGTGAAAGAAATCCAGCCGGCATACGTCTACCAATCTATACCCTTTGACGTCAAAAAAGGGGCTGTGGGTTTGTTTATGGCTGAAATAATTCGCAAGACGATTCGGGAAGAAGAGGAAAACAGGCCTTTATTTGCCTTTATATACGATAATTTTTGCCGGCTCGACCAATCTTCTCAGCCAATCGCCAATACGCACCTCTACTTTTTGCTTGAATTGAGCGCATATCTGGGTTTTTTGCCGGGTGGAGAAGCCGACGAACAAACCCCTTATTTCGATTTGAGCGAAGGGCTGTTTGTGTCGCAGATACCCTCGCACGTTCATTACCTCGACGAGCGACACAGTATTTTGTTGCATAATTTGCTGTGCAGTTCGCCCGAGACGCATCACGAGTTGAAGCTCACCCGCGAGGAGCGACGCGGCCTGTTACAACATCTGTTGGATTATTACCGCCTTCACCTTGAAAATTTTCCGGCTATTCATTCGCACCAAATCCTGTATGAAGTGTTAAATTGAGTGCAGTTTGTTTAATTTTATTTTAAGAATTTCGGTTTCATGAGCACATTTCAATTCAAAACCAATATAAACTGCGGCAATTGCATTCGCAGCGTATCGGGTTTCCTCAACGAAGTTGAAGGCATTACGCATTGGGAAGTCGACACCCAGACACCCGACAAAATACTCACGGTAGAAGGCGACCTCGCTATGGAGGCCATCATTGAGGCTGTTGAGGAGGCAGGCTTTGATATCAAGGCTATGCCGGCCTGAAGATCGCTGTAAAATCTGACCCGCATGAGCAGCAAATTTAGTTCCTGGATACTTAAACTACTGGGATGGCGCGTAGAGACTGAAACCTGGCCCCTGCCGCCCAAATACGTATTGGCAGTTGTGCCGCATACTTCCAACATCGACTTCCCACTGGGAATCCTGGCGCGCAGCGCGCTTGGAGAGCGTATTGTATATATAGGTAAAGATTCGCTGTTTAAATTCCCGCAGGGTATCATTTTTCGCCTGCTCGGCGGCCACCCTGTTGATCGCAGCAAGCGCAATAATTTCGTTGACAGCGTAGTGGATATTTACAACCGCCATGACGAATTTAAAATATGTATTGCCCCGGAGGGGACCCGCAAAAAGGTGAACAGCCTCAAAACGGGGTTTTACTATATTGCCAAAGGCGCGGGCGTACCTATATTGATGTGTAAATTCGACTATGCCAATAAAGTGGTGGGCATCAGCGCGCCTTTTTATCCAACCGACGATATTGCAGCCGATTTTAAGGTGATTGACGATTACTTCCGCGGCGTCAAAGGAAAAATTCCTGAAAATAGCTATTTGTACAATAGTTGACGATTTGTATACCCGTCGCTCGCTACCTTTGCGTTTGCAATATTCAATTATTGTAGTCACAACCATCTGTTCGGATTTTCTGACGCACAAAAAGACTGCCAACGTTAAACGTTTGGCTGCGCTTTGCGTCAGAAAATCCGAATTGTTTTTATGTCACATTATTATATCATTTAAAACGCGTTTAGCCTTATGAAATTGGTTTACACTCTTTTTATCGCCGCGCTGGCGGGATTTATTTTTCTCAACAATGCGGCGGGTCCCGGTTTGGTGCAAAACGCCGACCGCACGGGGTCTCCGCTTGGTACCGGCACCTGTGCCACGGCGGGCTGCCACAGCGGCTCCTCGTTTTCGCCTTCTATTACTGTTGAATTGCTTGACAACGGCGTTGCCGTCACTCAATACGAACCGGGTGAGAGCTACGACCTCAAGCTGACCGTCACCCCGGGCAGCGGTACGCCCCCTCGTTTTGGATTCCAGACGGTTGCGCTAACCGGCAATGACAATACCAGTGCGGGTACATTTGGAAGCGCCCCTACCGGTTTCCGCACATTGAATATTGGCGGTCGCACCTACGCCGAACATGCCTCTCCCCGCACCAGCAATACCTTCACAATTGAATGGACGGCCCCTGCCGCCGGCGCCGGCGAAGTGCGCTTTTATGCTGCGGGCATAGCCGCCAATGCCAACGGCAGCACCAACGGCGACGGCACGGCTGTTTTGACGGCTCCACTTACCGTAACGGAGTTGACTGTAGGTACTTTTTCTCCAGAGGCGCTGTTTAGTCAACTCGAAGTAGCTCCCAATCCGGTGAGAGACTTGCTCACGCTGCGCGCTCAAAGCGAGCAGTCGGGCGAATACCAGTTCCGCCTGGTTTCACTCAGCGGGCAAGTGCTGCTCCAGAACCGGCTGGGATTTCAGTCGGGTGAGAATGTACATACCATTGATGTAAGCACCTTGCCTGCAGGTGTGTACCTGCTGCAAATCACCGATGGGGAGCGCGTTTCGGCAGCGAAGCTGCTCCGCCGCTAACC
>DAINSQ010000097.1:4959-18436 GCA_036741235.1 Saprospiraceae bacterium
TGCAAATCACCGATGGGGAGCGCGTTTCGGCAGCGAAGCTGCTCCGCCGCTAACCCGGTACCGGTCAGACCGCTAACAGCGTTACCTACCGGGTTAGCGGTCTGACCGGTACCGGGGCGGTCTTTTTTCCAGGAAGGCGGCCACGCCTTCCTGGAAATCCTCGGTTTGACCTGCGCGCACCTGCCATTCTTCCTCGGCCTGGAGTTGCTGCGACAAATTATTATTAAGCGACAAGTTGAGTACATGTTTGGTATAGGCCAATCCTAGTGCGGGCAGAGCGGCGAGTTGGGATGCTATTTTCAATGCCTCGGCCTCCAACGATTCGTCGGGAAAGACCTTGTAGATCATGCCCATAGCGGCGGCATCGGCGGCGCTCACGCGTTCGGCCAGCATCATCAGCGCGGTAGCGCGTTGCATACCGATGAGGCGGGGCAGGAAATAAGTGCCGCCGCTGTCGGGTATCAGTCCGATTTTGCTAAAAGCCTGTAAAAACGAAGCCGACTCGGCGGCTACCACAATATCGCAGCACAAGGCGATATTAGCGCCGGCGCCGGCGGCCACCCCGTTTACGGCGCATACCACTGGCATCTCCAACTGCCTTATACGCTCAACAATGGGATTATAATGTTCCGCCAGGATAGTATACATTGACGGGCCGTCTTCTGCCACAACCTCGGCAAGATCCTGTCCGGCTGAAAAAGCCTTGCCGTTGCCGGTGAGCAACATTACGCGCACCGACTTGTCGGCGCGGCATTTATCCAGCGCGCTCTGTAGCGCCAATGCCATTTCGCGGTTGAAACTATTGTATACTTTGGGTCTGTTGAGCCTGATCAGGGCCACGCCCTGTTGAATATCGAACAAAATAGTCGGTTCCACGTTTTACCCCGTTTTAAAGGTTAGGAGATGATAATATTGGCAGGCAATATCTGAAAAAAGACCCAAAATCGCAGCTTCATAGCAGGAAAAGGACAAGTCAAATGCCATTGGCTGGGAAATTTTTACGACATTTGCGCCTTCATTTTTAAGCGAGTAGAAAAAATCACAGAACATGTCACAACAAGGCGATCTGTTCAAAAAATTGGTTTCGCACTGCAAGGAGTACGGATTCATCTATCCCTCCAGCGAAGTATATGATGGCTTGAGCGCAGTATACGACTACGGCCCCTACGGCGTTGAGCTCAAAAACAACATCAAGGATTACTGGTGGCGCGCTATGGTGCAAATGCACGAAAACATCGTGGGCATTGACGCCGCTATTTTCATGCATCCCAAAACCTGGAAAGCCTCGGGCCACGTCGACGCCTTCAACGACCCGCTTATCGACAACAAAGACAGCAAAAAGCGCTATCGTGCCGACCAGTTGGTGGAGGGATACATGGACAAACTCGAAGACAAAATCGAGAAAGAGGTAGAAAAAGCCCGCAAGCGATTCGGAGAGTCTTTTAATGAAGAGCTTTTCCGCGACACCAACGAGCGCGTGGTCAAATACCGCGAGGAATACGAGACGGTGCGGCAGCGTCTGGCTACGGCTATGGGCCAGGGCGACCTGGTCGACCTGAAAAACCTCATTGACGAACTCGAAATTGCCGACCCGGATACCGGTTCGCGCAACTGGACGGAGGTGCGCCAGTTTAACCTGATGTTTTCTACCCAATTGGGCAATATTGCCGGCGAGGAGGGCAAGCTGTATTTGCGCCCCGAAACGGCGCAGGGTATTTTTGTCAATTTTTTAAACGTACAAAAAACCACCCGCCAGAAAATTCCCTTCGGCATCGCCCAAATTGGCAAGGCTTTCCGCAATGAGATCGTTGCCCGGCAGTTCATTTTCCGCATGCGCGAATTCGAACAAATGGAGATGCAGTTTTTCCTGCGCCCCGGCGAAGAGCTCAAGTGGTACGCTTATTGGAAAGACATGCGCATGAAATGGCACCTCGCCATCGGCACGCCCGCATCCAAATTGCGTTTCAAAGACCACGATAATCTGGCCCACTATGCCAATGCCGCCGTGGATATTCAGTTTGAATTTCCCTTTGGTTTCAAAGAACTCGAGGGCATTCACTCGCGCACCGATTTCGACCTGGGCAGCCACCAGTCGCTGTCGGGTAAAAAAATGCAGTATTTCGATCCCGATCTCAACGAAAGTTATGTGCCTTATGTAGTAGAGACCTCCATAGGTTGCGACCGTATGTTCCTGGCCATGCTCAGTAATGCGCTCATTGAAGAAACCGTGCCCGACGCGCAGGGAGAAGACGCATCGCGCGTTGTGCTTAAGCTGCATCCCGCCCTGGCGCCCGTCAAATGCGCCGTGTTGCCGCTGGTGCGCAATAAGGAGGAATTGCCTGCCAAAGCCCGGGAAGTATTCAACAGGCTCAAGTTGTCGTTCCTTTGCCAATACGACGAAAAGGACGCCATCGGCCGCCGCTACCGCCGCCAGGATGCCATCGGCACACCCTACTGCGTAACCGTAGATTTCCAAACGCTCGAAGATAATACCGTTACCATCCGCGAACGCGACACTATGCAACAGGAACGCGTACATATCGATCAGGTGGAGGATATTGTCCTGAAACGCGTGGATATGAAAAATCTATTACTGGGTTAATTATCAGTTGTGGGTTGTAGGCCAGCCAGCCAGTAGAGACAAATCACGATTTGTCTCTACATAACCAAACCCACAACCCACAACAGATCACCAGCCATATGCCCTACCTCCTTGCCATCATGATTGCGCTCGCCGGCCTATCCAACGCGCCGAACAAGGGTAGCCTTGTCATTGCTATCGACCCTGATGAGCGTAAAAAAGGCGCTGTGCATATCGCCGTTTTTCAAAACGAAGCGGCGTTTAAGAAAAAAAGCGGGGGCGTTTTTGAAAAAGTACTTCCGTATTCCGCTGCGGGCAAATACAGGCTGGAAGTGCCGGCCCTGGCTTACGGTCGTTACTCGGTTGCCGTTTTCCAGGATCCCAACGGCAACGGGCGGTTGGATACCAACAAACTCGGCATCCCTACCGAGCCTTACGGCTTTTCCAATAACCCTCGCGTGAAATGGAGCGCTCCTACTTTCGAAGAAACCGCCGTTTCTCTCCAATCTGCCTCGCTTGAGCTGTCTATTGAGATGAAAACCTGGAAGCAGCAATAAAGTTTCTCTCCGCTTCATCCTGCATCCTGTCTGGATTGTCAATCAACCTGCGATAAACATATTACCGGCAACAGCTATTATCTTTGCGGATAACCAAGCCTTAAGCGATGAGGTATTTTGCAGAGATGGCATACAATGGGGCGGCATACCACGGGTGGCAGGAGCAGCCGCATAGTGCAAGCGTACAGGAAACCGTGGCGGGTAAGATGGGTTTGATTTTAGGCCGGCAATTGGAGATCACCGGCTGCGGGCGTACCGATGCGGGCGTGCACGCGAGTCAATATTTTTTTCATTTTGATCACGAAGGCGAGTTTCCGGCTCATTTTCTTTCCCGGCTCAATCGCATATTGCCTGCCGATATAGCCATTTACCGCTTTATTCCTGTGGCCGATGATGCCCACGCCAGGTTTGACGCCGCGCACCGGGCTTATGATTACTATATCACGCTGCGCAAAGACCCCTTTCGACAGCAAACCGCGTACTACTACCCATTTGCCGACAAGCTCGACCTCCCGGCCATGCAGTCGGCTGCCGCATTGTTACTCGATTATGAGTTGTTTTATCCGTTTTGCAAAAGCGATACGGATGTAAAAACCAACCGCTGCGATTTGCGACAAGCAGAATGGATATGGGAAGAAGAGGCGTACCAACTGCGATTTCATATTGCTGCCGATCGTTTTCTGCGGGGCATGGTTCGGCTGATCGTGGGCATGTGCCTGTCGGTAGGCTCCGGTCAATACGGCCTTGACGCTGTAAAAGAGGCTATGGACAAACAGACGCGCCTGCAAAAAAGCCTCAGCGTGCCGCCCGAAGGGTTGTTTTTGTCGGAGGTGCGGTATGCTTATCTATAACAACAATATTTTAGGCTTTAGACCCATCCGCTTTCTTGAGCAGGAGTTTGCCCAATTGTCGTTTTTTTGAAAAAACCTGAGGGGTAATTTCCTGCCAATAGCCCTGCAGGTTGGTGTCCCAGATGCCGTTGTTGTGGATGATCTGATAAGTGCGGAAATAGGGTGGCGGAGCCTGGCCTTCTTTGCCGATAAATTCAAACTCATTGATATACATCGAGCGGTCATGGTACATCGTACCCTTAAGCGACATCTCCACGATTTCGCCTTTGCCGAGGTGCAGGTAGGATTTGCCTCGAATGTGTTTACCCTTTTGTTCGAGCCACAGTTCCAGGCGGTAGCCGGTGGTCGATTCGAGCCCGCCCGTGGTAAGCACCCCCGACCACAAGCCGGAGACGGTGCGTTTTTGAGCGGGCGCCTGAGCCAAAAACAGCACAAAACAGATTGAGGCAAACAGGTATTTTTTCATGGCGTCGATTTTATTGTAACCGGCTGTCAGCCAATATACGCTATTTGGGCGTATTGCTGCAACAGATAATTAATTCGGGTGTGACATAAAATATTACATGAATACTGATTTATTCAAATTTTTTAAACCAACATCCGGCATTAAATGTATTATCACAAGACTTAGTCTAAATTTGTATAAAAAAAAGAACACGCATATGTATCCAGTTCAATTGACCGAACCGATGGCAAAAGACCTGACCGACTTCGGGTTTGAAAGCCTTCAAACGCCGGAAGCGGTAGATGCCGTATTGTCTTCCAAAGCGGGTACCGTGATGGTAGTTGTAAATTCTGTGTGCGGCTGTGCGGCTGCCAATGCGCGCCCCGGCGCCAAAATGGCCGTCAAGCGCAGTGAAAAGCGCCCCGATCGCCTGGTAACGGTTTTTGCTGGCGTAGACGGCCCGGCTACGGCCCGCGCCCGCGAGTATATGTTGCCCTACCCGCCTTCTTCGCCTTCCATTGCTTTGTTTAAAGACGGCCAACTTGTACACTTCCTCGAACGCCACCATATTGAAGGCCGTTCTGCCGAGATTATCGCCGCCAATTTGGAGATGGCGATTGAGCGGTATTGTTGAGGTTGTCGGTTGTGGGTTGTAGGTTCCAGGTTGTAAGTTGTAGGTTTGTTGGTTCACTCTTATTCATAAACCTATAAACGCTTAAACTTATAAACGAACCCACAACCCACAACCGAGAACTGACAACCGCCAAAAACCTGACTTTTCCTTTTCTTTTGTTGCTGGAATACTTTTGCGGCCCACTGGATTATGATGTCCAATTGGGCTATCTTTGTATAATGGGGTTTTTATTTTCACATAAAGTACAATTTCCCAATGAAAAATATTCGCCTGTTGTTACTGCTGTTGGTCATGGGTTGGGCTATGCGCTCATCGGCCATTGATGCTAGTTTGTCGTTTGCAACCTTCAAGGGTATTGACCAACATTACATAGAAGTATACCTGCACATCGCAGGCAAATCGGTGACCTTTGTGCCCGTAAATGACTCGCTGGGTCAGGCGGGGGTAGAGGTGTTACTGGTGTTCAAAAAAGGCGAAGAGATCGTCAAATTTGACAAATTCCAGCTCAATAGCCCGGTTACACCGAGGATACTCGACTTTATCGACTTGAAAAGGTATTCGCTTGCCGACGGCAACTATCAACTGCTGGTGAGCGTCAAGGACGTTAACAATGCCGAAAATGCCAAGGAATACAGCACGCAGTGCACCATTGCCTTTGACGGCGATGCCCTGATGCAATCCGATATTCAACTGTTGGCCGAAGTACACAAAGACGAAGGCAACGGCGTTTTTGTAAAAAACGGCTTGTACATGGAGCCGCTGCCTTACAATTTTTACGGCAAATACGCGTCTACGCTGTCGTTTTACTGCGAAGTGTACAACGCCGACAAAGCCATTGCCGAAGATTATGCAGTGAGCTATTTCATCGAACAGCCGGGCGAGCAAGGGGCTAACGCCAAAATAATGACCATCGGCCACAAGCGCCAAAAACCTGCCGCCCTTACGCCTGTGTTGATGCAGATGGACATTTCCAGCCTGCCTTCGGGCAATTACAACCTCGTGGTGGAAGTGCGCAACAAGACCAAACAAATGCTGAGCCGGAAATCGTTGTTTTTTCAGCGGAGCAATCCTTATCTCAACGCCAAACAAATTGATTTGAGCGGCGTCAATATCGCCGATGAGTTTGTGAGCCGCCTCGACAAAAAAGCGCTGAATTACAGCTTGCGCGCTATCACCCCGCTGCTGCCTCCCAACGACGTAGAGGTGGTCAATTTGATGCTCAAAAACGACTCGCTCAACGCCCAGCGCATGTACCTGCTTAGCTATTGGCTGCAACAAAGCCCGACAGCCCCCCAACTGGCCTACGAAAAATTTATGGAAGTAGCCGCCGCCGTCGACAAGATGTTCCACTCCGGCTTCCGCTATGGCTTTGAAACCGACCGCGGTTATGTGTATATCAAATACGGACAGCCCAACGATATCGAACGCCGCGAAACGGAACCTTCAGCGCCGCCCTATGAAATCTGGTCGTATAACGAAATCAAGCAAACCCGGCAGAATAATGTCAGGTTTGTATTCTATAACCCCTCACTGGCTGCAGAAGATTTTATACTGCTGCACTCCGATGTGGTGGGCGAAATCAACAATCCGCAGTGGATGCGCGAACTATACCGCGACGCTCCCAACGAAATCGACGGCAATTATTTTGACGGCACAGGCGTACGGGAAAACATTAATCGGAATGCAGGCCGGGTGATCAGAGATAATTGACCGTAGTTTTTCCTTATATTTACCCCAAAATCCATATCATGAAAGACTTATGTATATACCTCGACGCCGGCCACGGCGGCCTCGATAAAAACGGCAATTATGTAACCGCGCCCAGTAAACAGTTTGAACACACCAAAGGCGCTTTCCACAAGGGCCGCTGGTTTTTTGAAGGGGTATGGAACCGCACGCTTACCAACCGCGTAGCCGAGAAACTGCGCCAGTTGGGAGTTCCCTGTTACATCGTCAGCCACGAATACCTGGATACCTCATTGGAATACCGCGTGGATATAGCCAATTGGTATCACAAAAATTATAAAGAGGGACTCTATATCTCCAACCACGCCAATGCCGGCGGCGGTCAGGCTCGCGGCTACGAAATTTATACCTCGCCCGGTCAAACCGCCTCCGATACGGTTGCCGAATTGCACTGGAAAAACGTGAAAGACCTGCTTGGCGACCGTATTTCGATGCGCGCGGATACTTCCGACGGCGATTACGACAAAGAGGCCCGCTTTTATGTGCTTACCAAAACCGCCATGCCGGCAATCCTGGTAGAACACCTCTTTTTCGACAATTACGACGACGCTGTGCTGCTGATGAACGACGAAATTATCGACCGCTTCGCGGAAGCCGAGGTGAGAACGGTGCTGCAGTATCGGGGGTAATAACAGGCAAGTATAACGTTATATTCCGCAGGTTGATTAAGCGCTTGTATTGCACCTTGCCAAGTCATTATCATGGCACAGGTGAATTAATTATATTTTCCTTATCCAATAACCTGCCGAGTATATTATGCGATGACAATGAGTTGCCGATTGTGCTGAGTATATATTTGTTGCCTCGTCTTGGCAGTGGGTAAGTATTTATTCAAAATAATTTGAGCATTTCTTCGGCAACTAAATATACCCTAGAGGTTTTTGTCCCGGGAATAGGGCTATTCAGATCCATTTCAAGAGATTGACAACGACTAATGGCATCAGATACAAGCGTTACAAATTTATCCGGGCTGTAACCACCTTTCACTACTTGGCTGAGCTCCTTTTTGAATCCCTGACAAGAACTTGAGTCGGAGTCTTGAATGTCTTTGATATGAAGAAGTAGCCAGACTTCGAAACAGGGATTGCTCAGCGCAAAGCCCCATCTTTCGCGTAAGCATAGTTCTGCGATTTCAAAAAGTTGATTTTCTTTCCATCTATCAACATCCATAACCAGCCAGATTTGGTCGCCCCACTTGATATTGGCTCCTTCCTTTTCTATGAAATTCACGAGTCTGTCCACTACCCATTTGGGGGCGGAAAGTGACCGGGTAGAATCAGGGGATAAAACCTTCACCTTTAGTCGTTGCGAACCATGCCCCAATCGCTCGAAGTACTCTTTTTCACGTTTTTCCCCTTCGCAAGCTATGACAAATAAGCGGGCATCACGAAAGGGTTCACCTCTCTTATACCCCCTGTTCTTGCGCATGTTCCCAATTTAAATTTTTCAGGTTACCCAAAAAAGGAATCGCACCAAAACGCCCCGCCAAATATCCCTTGCGAATGTCCAAATCGTATCGGGGCTTGAAATCGCTCAGCGAGTAAAGTTGGGTTGCGCCTGTGTTGTCCTTCTCCGTAAACCATATTTCATCTTGTCGGAAAATATCAAAATCCAGCAGGTTAGCTTCATGCGTAGTAAACACTAATTGTCCCTTAGTAGTATGGGTCATGAAATATGCTATGAGCGTTTTTGTCATACTTGGATGCAGACTCCTGTCAATTTCATCAATAAAAAACACGGAAGGGTCGACAGTCATTTTTTGGATAGCAGGTATCAAATCGAGCATCCTGCGAGTGCCATCTGACTGTTCCTCAGGCTCGAACTCAACTAATGAACCGCCCCCCCCTATATTGAAGGTTTTTATCTTATTGACCAGATATTCCTGGTTTTCCTTTCTTGCAATAAATTCCTTCCCGTTTTTATAGAATTGAATAAAATTTTTTTGGTCTTTTAATTTTCCTTCAAACTCTTTTCTCAAGTCCTCATCATCTTTTCCAAAAAACGCCGAAAATGGGATATTTTCTATGTCAACTGCCTCCATCCCTGTACCAAGTATGGGTAGAAGTTGGTTTAGAAAGTCTTTGTATTTTTTGTCAAAACAAAGCCTGAATGTCAAAAAGTATTTCGTTTGAGGATACAAAATCCAGATATGTTTTTCGAACCAGTCAACAACTTGAGTGGCGTATTCCAATTTTGATTTTAACTTGAATATTAGAGATTGGCCAGGCAGTAAATCTTCGCCATAAATCTCGTATCTGATACGTTCTTTTCGCGATTTCACCCATTTGGGATTTACATCAATCGTCGTTTTTCCCAAAGAGGTTTTTCGTTCAAAAACGGGTTCAGCAGTTTCTTTTACCGGATTAGTTTCGTAGAGCGACTCCTCTGATATTTCACCATCTTTGACAGATATGGTATACTCGAAAAATTTTGTTCCAATTTGAAATTCCATACCAAATGTAGATGGCTTACTCTCTTGGCTCTCGCTGAGGCGGAAAGGTTGGCATTTTACTTCGCATTTATCTAAATCTCCCAATACTACCATATCGTGCAAAAAGTGCACTGCCTTGATAAAGTTAGATTTTCCCGAACCATTTGCGCCATATATGGCTGCCGCTTTCAATAAGGGGGCTTTACGCCCCGTGTAAACATGGTCCTTGTGCGTCTTTAAAGCACTTGGAAACATATTGAACTCCACCTCACTCCCAAAGGACATGAAGTTAGAAACAAAAAAGCGCAGCAGCATATTTTAAGTGTTTTTACCTCTTTAAACGCAATAAAATCAATAAATATTGGCCCAATATATTGTTTTTTCAATGTTTTAAGAGAAAAAATCTCGTAATATTTATTTGACAATGCTTGGTTTTTTAATTTTATCTTCATGTTCACTTAAATCAAGTATTGCGATTAAGGATAATAGCTTTATTCCCCCTGCATCCACGGTATGCCGCCGTTGATGGCTATGAACAGGATGGCGGTAATAATCGGCGCCAGCGTAGACATGAGCATGAACCAGAAGTACCAGCGGGGTACCTTCGAACGCTCAATCCATTCCACTATCAGCGATATCACCAGGATGAGAAAGCATATGGTGCCGAAAACCAGGCTGAGTATGGTGGCCAGGTAGTCGTTAAACATCCACAACAGCAGGTATATTATCATTTCGGAAAGTAAGATTTCTCCCGGCTTTAACCTTCTCATGGGCGCAATTTCCAGCCAATTTAGGGTTCCGTCTTCAATATTGATCGTTTAGCATAAAAAAAATGTATTAAAGCGCCTTTTGTACTAATTTTATAAGCTGGAAGCAAATCACAACGCCACATGAAAATACTCAGCGCCGCCCAGGTACGCGAATTGGACGCCTACACGATCGCCCACGAACCCATCGAATCGCTAGATCTCATGGAGCGGGCTTCGCGGGTGTTTACAGACTGGTTTCTTCATCAGTTTTCGAATGAAGATACGCCCGTGGCGGTATTTTGCGGCCCGGGCAACAACGGCGGCGACGGACTGGCCGTTGCGAGGCTCCTGCACCGCAGTTTTTTTAATGTGACGGTCTACCGCTGCGCCATCGGCGCTGAAACAAGCGCCGATTTTCAGTCCAACTGGGAGCGCCTGCCCGATTTGCCCCGCTATGTCATCAACGCCGGCGATCCTTTCCCGGCGCTGCCTGAACAGGTTATCATCATTGACGCTATCTTCGGCTCGGGCCTCAACCGGCCCGTTGAGAGTTATTGGGCGGAACTGATCAACTATCTCAACAGCCAAAAGGCGACTATCGCCGCCGTTGATATACCCTCCGGACTGATGGCCGACGCTCCTACTACCGGCGCGTTTATCAATGCCCACTATACGTTGAGTTTTGAAATGCCCAAACTCGCTTTTTTCTTTCCCGAAAACCAGGGCGCCCTGGGGCAATGGACGTATGCGAGCATTGGACTTTCCAAAACCTTTATCGAAAAGGCCGATACGCCGTGGCATTACCTTGAAAAAAGCGACGTATCCTGCCTGGTACACCGGCGCCATAAACACGATCACAAAGGCATTTTCGGGCATGCCTTGTTGGTAGCAGGCAGCTACGGCAAAGTTGGCGCGGCCATCCTGTCGGCCCGCGCCTGCCTGCGCAGCGGTACCGGCCTGCTCACCGTACACGCCCCACGCTGTGCCTACGAAATTATGCAAATGAGCGTGCCCGAGGCTATGATGAGCATCGACCCGCACCGGTATTACTTCTCGGAGGTTCCCGATTTGTCGCGCTACCAGGCGGTAGGTATAGGCTGCGGGCTCGATCAGCGCCGTAGTACGGTTGATGCCTTGTGGCAGTTGCTGGAGCAATACCGCGGCCCGCTGGTGATCGACGCCGATGGGCTCAACATTCTGGCCCAATCACCCGAGCGCCTGTCCAAGCTGCCCCCCAACAGCATCCTGACGCCCCATCCCAAGGAGTTTGAGCGTTTGTTTGGGCCCTCTGCCAACAGTTTTGAGCGCAACGCGCTACAACGTCAAAAAGCCCGGGAGTTGGGTATATATATTGTACTAAAAGGCGCGTACACCTGCATCGCCTGTCCTGACGGCGCCTGCTTTTTCAACTCCACCGGCAACCCCGGCATGGCCACCGGCGGCAGCGGCGACGCGCTCACCGGGCTGCTCACCGGGCTGCTGGCGCAGGGTTATTCTCCTTTTGAAGCGGCTGTCCTCGGCGTATACACCCACGGACTTGCCGGCGACCTGGCAGCCGAAAAACTGGGTCACGAGGCCCTCATCGCCGGCGATATCATCGATCACATCGGTGTGGCATTCCGAAATATGCTTGTATAGGTATATTGTTATGGTGTTGAGCGATTGATTTTTCACCACCACTAAGTCATTGTTTTTTTCGCAAAGCTGCATAGTCTCCAAAGCCCGGCTTGTTTTTTTGCCTAAAAAAACAGACCTTGGCTTCCATGCAAAGCACATAATAAGCTAGCAAACTGGCGCCATTCCTGCTCAGTGATGTTGTCGATCTAAACTGCCAATATTCAACCAATGGAAATTCAAAACACTTATCAAACACTACTCTCCGCCATCAAATCCACCTACGTGGATGGACAGGCTACCGCTATAAAAGCCGCTCGTCGACAATTAGTATTGACCTATTGGGCGATAGGCCGGCATATTGTGGAGTACGAGCAGGGAGGAACAGAACACGCAGTATATGGTTCCCGGTTATTAGAGAACCTCTCCAAAGATTTGTCACACGAATTCGGCAAAGGGTTTAATCGCAGTAATTTGATATACATGCGTTTAAGCTTTATAATATACCCAGACCTGACGAGTTTGTCGCACGAATTGACGTGGGCGCATATCATAGAACTGCTAAAAATCGACAATGACCTCGAACGCAGTTTTTATGAAAAACAAACAATCCTGGAAAAATAGACAGTACGCGAGCTAAAACGCCAAAAAGACACCGCGCTGTTTCTCCGGCTAGCCGCTTCGCAGGACAAAGCGGGGGTATTGCAATTGGCTGAAAAAGGCAAAATCGTAGCGCAGCCCGAAGATCTGCTCCGTGCTCCGTATGTGTTTGAGTTTTTGAAAATACCAGAACCACATCACCTTTCGGAAAAAGAACTGGAAACCCGCTTGCTGGATAACCTGCAATCTTTTCTGCTCGAATTGGGAAAAGGCTTTACTTTCGTAGGTAGACAATATCGCATCACGGTTGACAACGAGCACTACCGAGTAGATCTGGTATTTTACCACCGTTTTCTGAGATGTTTTGTGTTGATCGACCTGAAAATAGAAAAATTGAAACACCACGATATTGGGCAAATGAATATGTACCTCGGCTATTTTGCCAAGGAGGAGTATTTTGAAGGTGATAACCCGCCGGTAGGCATCATTCTCACGCGGCATAAAGACGAATTACTGGTAGAATTCGCAACTTACGGCATGAGCAGCCAGTTGTTTGTGTCCAAATACCAGCTTTACCTGCCCAATGAAGCCGAGTTAAGGGCTAAGTTGGAGGAGGTGCTATTGGAGAAGTGAGTTCGCAGAGTCCCAAAGTTGCAAAATCTCTAATCTCTCCCTCCCACTCTCTCACCCTCCCACCCTCAAGCTCAGTAATCCCGCCATATCCACCCGCTCCTGTTCCCCGCTCTGCATGTTTTTCAGCGTATATTGTCCGTTGGCCATCTCCTCGCTGCCCACCAACACCACATACGGCGCCTTGCGTTTATTGGCGTATTCCATCTGCTTGGCCAGCTTGACCGGTTTGGGGTACAGGTCGGCGTTGATGCCGGCGGCGCGTAGCCGGCTGAGCGCCTGGAAGGCGTAGCGGTGCGTAGCCTCGTCGAAAGCCACGAACAGGACTTGCAGTCCGGCGGCGGCGTCATCGGGGAAAAGTCCCAGTTCGAGCATCACATCGTAGATGCGCTCAGCGCCGAAAGAGACGCCCACGCCGGAGACGCCGGTGAGGGTCGACAGGTTTTCCATGGCGGGCGTTTCAATGGGCTGATATTATTTTCCGAGCTGCGCAGCCACAGGCCGGGCGCGGTATGAGAGTGCGGGGGTGATGAAGGGTGATATGCTAAATTGCTAATATGCTGGCGGGGGTGTAAAAAATTATGCAAATCCATTTTTTGATTCTATATTTGCATAAAACAATCCAATATGTTCATCCCC
>DAINSQ010000098.1:0-10060 GCA_036741235.1 Saprospiraceae bacterium
TGTCACCTTGTCACCTTGTCACCTTGTCACCTTGTCACCTTGTCACCTTGTCACCCCAAAAATAATCCCCCCCAAAAATCCGTTATAGGACGTTATTTATAATCATACTGACGAATGACTGAAAAGACGCCTGATAACAATCATAACCCGGGAGCAAGTTTTTGGCAGCAAACAACCGCTCGTATTCGGGAGGCATGGCGATGGCTATCGCGGCAGCCTGTCGTTGCCGGCGCGCTGGGTTGGTTGCGCCGCAGAGCCTGGTATATCCGGTTTGCCAATTGGGCGGCTACCCAAACAAGGTGGCAGTTAACCTATAAATTGGGCGCCGCCGCTGCCGTCGCGGGCTTTTTGTTTGCCGTATTTTTCTCTTTTATGGTATACAAAGGCGTTTTCGGCGCCCTGCCCACTTATGGCGAGTTGAGCCGGATACGCAACAACCAGGCCTCGGAAGTCTACGCAGACGACGAAGTATTGCTCGGTAAATATTATGTCGAAAACCGGGTAAACGCCTCTTTCGGCGAAATATCGCCCAATGTCATTAATGCCCTTATCGCCACCGAAGACGCCCGGTTTTTTGAACACAGCGGTATCGACCTCCGGGCCTGGGTGCGGGTGCTGGTCAAAACCATTTTGCTTTCCGACGATTCCGCAGGCGGGGGCAGCACCCTGAGCCAGCAACTGGCAAAAAACCTGTATCCGCGACGCGATTACTGGTTGTTTTCGATGCTGGTCAACAAAATAAAGGAGATGTTCGTAGCCCGCCGCCTCGAACGCATTTACACCAAAGAAGAATTGCTCAACCTCTACCTCAATACGGTTGCTTTTAGCGAAAATATTTTCGGAATAAAAGTTGCCGCCCAACGCTTTTTCGACAAATCACCCAAAGACCTCGAACTCCACGAAGCCGCCGTTTTGGTAGGTATGCTCAAAGGCCCCTCCCTGTTTAACCCCGTCAAATACCCCGACCGCTCCCTCCAGCGCCGCAATACGGTGCTCAACCAAATGGAAAAATACGGCTACATTGAGACCGCCGTTTGCGAAGCGGCCAAAACTGAACCCCTGGAAATCAAGTATTTCAAAGAAGGCAACAACCAGGGCCTGGCTACTTACTTCCGCGAACAACTGCGGCTGGAACTGGAAGAAGTGCTGAAAGACTACGAAAAACCCGACGGCAGCCCTTATAACCTTTATACCGACGGACTAAAAATCTATACTACGATAAACGGACGCATGCAGCGCTATGCCGAACAGTCTGTGCGCGATTACATGCCCGACTTGCAGCGCCGTTTTCTCGACAACTGGTCTAAAAATAAACCCTGGGAAAAAAAAGCCGTCATAGAATGGGCCATGAAACAATCGGAACGCTATAAATCGCTTAAAGCAAAGGGCTACTCCGATGCCAAAATCGAACAGATCTTCTCCAAGCCCGTCAGGATGAAACTATTCAGCTGGGATGGCGAAATCGAAAAGGAAATCAGTCCCCTCGATTCCATCAAATATTACCTGTCAATCCTCCACGCCGGATTGATTGCCGTTGAACCGCAGACCGGGCTCGTGCGAGCCTGGGTGGGCGGCATAGATCACTCATTTTTTAAATACGATCACGTCAAATCAGTCCGCCACGTAGGCTCTACAATCAAACCCGTTATCTATACGCAGGCCCTTCGCAGCGGCGTCATGCCTTGCGAGTATTTGCCCAACCAGCTCACGGCATACGAAGATTACAACGGCTGGGAACCTCGCAACGCCGACGGCGAATACGGCGGAGTCTACTCTATGGAAGGCGCATTGAGCAAATCGGTCAACACGGTTAGCGTAGCCCTCTTGATGCGCGCCGGCCTCGACGAAGTGCGCAAGTTGATACGCGACATGGGGGTGGAAAAGCGAGTGCCTGCCCACCCGTCCATTGCGCTGGGCACCGTAGAGGCCTCGCTCTACGATATGGCGCGCGTGTACAGTACTTTTGCCAACCAGGGCCGAAGGCCGGCATTGCACTACCTCGACCGGGTAGAAACCGCCGACGGCAAAGTCATCGTCAAATTTAACCGCCCTAATCCCCGCAATTTTCCGGAAATACTTACCACCGACGAATCGCTCATGGCTATTCGCATGATGAAATCGGTAGTCGACAGCGGCACAGCCCGAAGGCTGGGTTATGAGTTTGGGCTAAGGGGCAAAGTAGCCGCAAAAACAGGCACTACGCAAAACCACTCCGACGGCTGGCTGCTGGGCTTTAACGCCAGATTGGTCGTGGGCGTCTGGATAGGCGCCGAAACTCCGCTCGTCCACTTCCGCTCCATGAGCGCCGGACAGGCAGCCAATACCGCATTGCCCATCTGGGGGCGTTTTATGCGAAAAATATACAACGACGGGAATCTGGGAAATTGGCAAAACAGCTATTTCCCCCCCCTGCCCGATTCATTGGCGGCCCTCATGGCCTGCCCGCCTTTTTTCGAAGAAATGCCCGTTATAGTCGATTTGCAGGAAGGAGAAAGCCTGAATGACTGGCAAGAATTTAACCGCTTGTTTGACGAATACGATAGAGAACAACTCAAAGTGATTATGGAAGAAAATGATCGCGAAGATATGGAATCTCTATCTCAATATGCCGACAGGCTACGCCGTATCCTGGAACGCGACCTGAAACGCGACGAGCGCCGCGAAAAACGAAAAAATTTCTGGGGAAATCTGTTATTCGGCAATAAAAAGAAAGAGGAGGCGCCGACACAGGATGATGGAAATGAGTGAGGGGACTGCTGGCCACGAAAAAGTCCAACAGTCCCAAAACCCTTCCTCTATGCTTTAGAGTTCTGAATCTTATTGATCACCAGAGCGGCCTTACGCATAAAATCGTCGTGGTGTTCGGTATATTCATTATAGATCATCATCAGTCGGGCGGCATCGTAGGCAGCCGTTTTGGGCATAATCTGCCGGGCGGCGATGGGGTGCAGCCAGTACTCGAGGTTATTCGTGCGCAGGTAGGAGCGATCCAGCTCAAAATTGATCACCACCGCCAGTTTATTGAGTGAAAACAGGTAGTCGGTTTCTTTATTCAGTTCTTTCTGCAGATCGATAATATTGTACCTGCTGAAATTCACGCCCGCGCGTTCACAGAGAAACACATCGCGGCGACCGTCGAAGACAACCAAATCGCGGAAGCGGTATTTCTTCAAATTTTTCAGCAAAAAATTCTTGATCGGCATCTTGGTAGGCCGCAAATTCTGGAAAGCGAATTTGAGGTCGTTTTCTTCAAGGCGGAACGTCTCATCGTATGGTTTGCGACGGCCGGTTTTCAGGTTGACCACTTCTTTCCCCCTTCCGATAGTGTGGCCGAGTTCGTTTACTTTGGAATACACGCTTACAATGTCGATATTGGCATTGTTGCTCCAGCTTTCAATAAAGATTTTATTGGTGCCTTTTTCGAAAACGAGGAGCGTAATGTCGCTAATCGCGTAAAAATTGGGGTATCCTCCGTAAATGTTGCCGTACTTCAACTCTAAAAATGCTATACTTTCGGTGTTCACGGTTGGTGTATGTTGTTTGAATTAAAAATGTGGTGCATACTGGCTACCATATAGTGTTTCGAAGCGCAAGTTATGCAAAAAAACAATACGCCCTGCAATAGGGTTTGCAAAATTCGCACCTTTCCCGGAATAACAACGTATTTGGTTGGTTATTTTAAATCAAAAACTGGCCGTTTTCGTAAATTTTTTCGCCATTTGCCCGTATTTCGCCGCCTTTGGTCATATCGGCTATCATATCCCAATGTATGGGCGACTTATTTTTGCCGCCGGTTTGGAGATACGACTGGCCTACGGCCATATGCACGGTGCCCCCGATTTTTTCGTCAAAAAGTATATTTTTGGTAAACCGGTTGATGCCGTAGTTGGCGCCGATAGCCGCTTCTCCAAAACGCCGGGCGCCGTCGAGTTGAAAGACCTGATCGAGCAGCGCTTTGCCCTGGCGAGCCTCCCATTTTTCTATCAACCCGTCTTTTACCCATAGCGTTACACCTTCAACTTCGTGGCCCATATAGATAGCCGGGTGTGTAAAATGAATAACGCCGTTGACCGAATCTTCGACCGGCGAGGTATATACTTCTCCCGAGGGCATGTTGGTTTGGCCGTCGGAGTTAATCCAGGTACGGCCTTGTGTAGAAAACTGAATATCAATGCCGTCGCCAAGGTAATGCACTTTTTCGCAGCTATTGAGGTGGTCTACAATGCGTTGCTGCGAGCGGCGCACATTCAGCCAGCTTTGCACAGGGTCGTCGTCAAAAAGCCGGCAGGCGCCATAAACAAAGTTTTCGTATTCCTCCAACGACAATCCCGCCTCCTGGGCGCTCGCCTGTGTGGGGTACTGACACAAGTTGCGCTTGAGCGAACGCGTAGCTGTGCGCTCAAAGTATTTTTGTTGCGCCGGCTTGAGCGCCTCCTGGCGCAATTTTGATTTGGCAGGGTCTACATTTTGGTCTTCCCGCAAGTTGAAAGGCGCCCGGATGTATAAATAGGCATCAAAAGAAGCCATCGCTTCACCATATAACATGGGCACATACCCCAACTGGTCTTCGTTGCCTTCCGTGAGCAATAATCGCCCCTGTTCCCTGAATTCAAGTTCAACTTCTACTTTCGCCCCCGCCTGCAACGCTACGCGATACACCTCGCGCACTAAAGGCTCCGCCAATGTGGTCGTACGCACGTACAGGCGTTCGCCCGCTTGTACTTCCATACAATAATGCACCAGCAAATGGGCATATTTCGACAAGATGGATGGTGTCATGACTCAATGTATTAATTGGTATTTATCCACAGAACGCCCCTGGTTGGTTTAGCCAAACCTACAACCTGGAACGGACACCCCTACCCTCTTCCCACTTGCACAAAAGCGCTCCAAAGGCGGGGGGCTGCAGTTTGTTTATTTTTTATCAACTTGAGCTTGGCGGCGCGAAGGGCATCCGCTTCGCTTTTGCCTTGAATTATTTCACTATAGAAGGCAGTCATCAGCGTAGCGGTGGGTTCATCATACACCTTCCACAAGGTGCCGATAACGCTGCCGGCGCCTGCTTCAATAAACGCCCGACTCAACGATAACAAGCCTTCTCCCGTATATAGCGGGCCGGCGCCGCTCTCACAACTGCTCAAAATCACGGTATTTCCCGTTAATTTCAGCCTGATGATCTCGGCGGCATATAAAATGCCGTCTTCACCGGCATCAGCCTGGCGGGGTTGCGCAAAGGCAATACCCGATAGTGCCGGGTTGGTTGTGTATACAAAGCTATGGGTGGCCAGATGCAAATAGCGGTATTTATCCGTACGGGCTTTGAATTCGGCTTCAGCAGCCTCCCCGGCTACCATAGCCATGCTCTGCTGTTGGCCCGTAGCAAATAACCGGGCAATCCCCGTTACCTCGTCGGCTGAAAATGGCAGCGCTTGAAACTGCCGGCCATCAATGCTAACCGTACTGCGCAAATTCTCGCGAGACTGGTAGACGCTGTCAAATGCAAATTGCCGACTATCCCAAATATAACCTGAGCCGGAGGCTTCGTCAAAAACAGGGGCCATCCCCAAAAAAGCATGCTGACCAACCGGCGCCGGCGACTGCCGGTGTTGCGCATAGGCCGTGGCAGCATAATAGTACTGCACCGTATAGTCCTTTATCAGATAGTCGAGTTTGTCGAATGTAATTTTATTCTTGTTATCATCGCTTTCTACCGGCGCCGACTTCAGCAGGGTCTCAAACGGTATCTGCCACAGTATATCGTGGGGAATAACAACCAGGTGTTTTTTCTTTTTCAAAGAAGATATAACCGGCACTACAAGCTTGAGATAAAGGTTATTGCCGTAAAAAACACAATAGTCGATGTTTACTTTTTTGAGCCCCTCCAACAGTCCGTTCACCGCTGTAGTCATATCGGGAAGCCCTTGCCCGAAGTTGTATTTGGTATAGGTGCCCGCACCGGTGCCGGGCGACGGGCCTCCCTGTGCCATCAGATTCAGGATTTTGGCATTTTTGGGCTTTTTAAACCCGGCATAATCGATAGGCAGACGTTCAGCCCTGAAATCGTCATGGGTGAAGGCAAAAACGTAGTAGTTTTCGTCGCCGACAAAATATGACAGCATAGCGGTCTCCGTATTGAGCGACTGCTGTATCTGAGCGGGGTCGGCCACCTGCAATAACCAGCGCAGGCGATAGTAATCGGGCGCTACCTGACGTACTGAATCGGCAAAGTTTTGCAAGGCCTGCCGGGCGCGAGCCAATGCCAACAGACTTTCACCGTGCCGGGGAAGCAAGGCTAATTCTGATTCCCAGGTTTTTATGCCCAGCAATAGTTCTTTTTCGCGGGCGCTGAGCTGCGGATATCGATCGGCCAGCGCATCGAGCGCCAGCGCGTCGGCGCGCAGGATGAATGCTTTGCCGCGTTCTGACAAGGCAAAGGCTTCAGTGGCGTATTGCTTGTCTTCGCTGCGCTCGTATAGTAACATGGCGCTTTCAATTCCCGTAGCATAACATTGCCGACTGAGCTGAAGCAACTGCAGACGCGTATCGCTGCCGGTCAGCACGCTAAGCTGCGATTCGATAGCGGCAACAGCGTCGCGGCTGTCCTGAAGCGCCTGCTGAAAAACTTCCGCGCTGTCGGTGCGAAGCGCCAAAGCCGCCCGCAATTGGAGGGCAGTGGCCAATAACAGCCTGTCGGATACCGCCGCCCCCGGTATGCCGACGCGTTGGCTATTTACAGCTTCTTCGATACACCGGCGAGCCAGGGCCAAACTATCGAGCGAAGCATACAGACGAGCCTGGTTGATGCGCGTACGTATCGTTTCCCGGTGATAATTGCCATAGTGGGTTTGCAATACGCGAATGGCGTCGTTGTAAAAACCGATTGCCGCCTCCGGATTCTCCTTGCCGAACCACTCCCCATAAGCATTGTACAGTTGACCCGCCAACAGAAAATTGTCGTCGCCCAATGCTTTCATCAATGCCATATCCCAGTAGTCGCGGGCTTTCTCCGGATTGTTATTTTTCCAATACAACCGGCCCATATTGTAATAGGTGATGGGCACATCAGGGTGGTCTTCACCCATTTCTACCAACAATGTTTCCAGCGACTGGCTGAAGTGGTGTTCCGCCGCTTCAAATTGTCCTTTTTCAAGATAAGCTGACCCCATATAACCGTCTATCAGCGAAAAAATATGGGGGTCGTCAATAGGAAGGCGCTTGGCTTGCAACAAATAGTCGATGGCACGGTCGTAGTCGCCCATCGCCAGATAAATTGCGCCCGCACGCATGTAATTTTCTTCCTCCTCGCCGGTGAGCAACTCCTCCCTGATCTCCCGGCTGCGCTCATTGGCTTCAAGCGCGCGGCTGTAGTCGCCCGCTACCAAAAAATCGTAGCTCAACAAAAAATATGCTCTGGAAACATCGTACAATTTATCGGGATGTTCATCGATAAATTGCCGGAGGATAGCGCCGGCGCCCATCACGTCGCCGCTATCGGTAAGCGTTTGCGCCTGCTCCAGCCAGGATTGGGCAAAAAGCCCGCTATTGATAAAACAAAGCGCAGCAAAAAGGATCTTCTTCATGTGATTCAGCGAATATAAAATTTGCCGACGTGCAGGAGGTCGGAGGCGTCTTCGAGCTTCCAATAATACAACCCCGGCGTCAGCTTGCCTTCAAAACTATAGCTATTTACCGCAGTAAAAGTACTTCGGTGTATTTCTTTTTCTTTATTGGTTAAAATGATGAGCGTCAGCTCTCCTTCGGGGGCGTTTTCCCAAACAAAACGCAACTTGTGCCCAACTGCCAACGTATCGGAGTTGACGGGGGCCGTCACTGTGAAACCGCCGCTCCTCAAGGTAGAAACAATCATACCTTCCATGCTTTCCGACGGCGTGTAAAACGACGCATCAGCATATTGCGGCGCTTTCTCGCGGGGTTTTTCAGTTGGCATAGGCGTCTGCTCGTCGGGTTCGACTACTTGCCCGGGACGTTGCTCCCCGATGCTATCAACCGGCGGCTCTACATGCACAACCGGCGGGGCGACCGGTGTGGGTACCGAAAGCCGGTAGGCCAACCAGGACAGAGCCACGAGAACTGCCGCGGCAGCGGCGCGCACTACCCAGAGTCGACGCACAACAGCCTGCGGCCGCCGTAACTCCCCCAACTGACTATAATCAGCATCCGCTATTATCGCATACAGGTCAAGCGCCTGCGAATGACAAGACGAACATTGTTCGATGTGCCGCACAATAACCGGCGGCAGTTTATCGACCGCGTTTTGCCTGAGCGCCTCGGCATAGCGGGCTATGCCTTCGTCTGTGAGATGTCCGTGCTGATCAAAATAGTTCAACGCCATTTGTTTTTTCAAATGTATATGCATTAACGGCGGTAAACCGGATTTTCTTTTTAAGTATTAACATTTTCCGATCTGGACTGCTCAAAAAACAGGCGCAACAAGATCTTCAGCGTCTCGCGGTCGTAGGCCGATACCGGCGGATCGCCGTTGAGCAATCCAATGAGACGGTCAGCGAGTTGCTGTACCCATTTGCGCAGCGAATCGGCGTCGGTATCGCGCGATTCAAGGAAATTGAACAAATTGACTATTATCCCGTAAACCTCTTTGTCCGACAAGTGATCGTACGCTTCAAAAAAATACTGCCTGACCGCCTCAATGGCAGCCTGGGTGCGGGGATTGTCAAAAAAACGAATATCCGGCATCGAGAGAATAAAGCGCACAAACAGTTTGAGGCACAACTCCGACTTGGGGCGCTTACCCTCCAACCCCCGAAAAAAGCCTTCCAGCCGGTGCAATTCATCGCGAATGGCCATCTGCTCGAAAGCGCTTGCCGCGTTGTCGCCGGCAAACTGAAGCAATTCATCTGACAACATGCGAGGTTGTCGCTTGCGGCTGCGAGCTATTTCCAGACAAGCGTTGTATACCACTTTTGAAAAATAAGTGCGCAGGTATACGCTGCCATTGTATTGCGCTTTGATGCGCTCCAGTTTTTTTTCCCAGAGCTGAAGATTGATCTCCTGTACGATTTCTTCTTTTTCTTCAAATGCAAAAAATCCGCGAGCGGCAAAACGCGCAACAGTAGCTTCAATAATAAATTGATAATGAGACAATAAGCGATCAGGCGCTTGTTGCAACCATTCCACTTCTTTGGCCTGTAAATCTTTGTCTGCGCTTTGCATTTGTTAAAAAAACATTAAAAACCGGTCAATTTGTCCGGGCTGCCTAATAGGATGCATAAAAGTAGGCGAATGTAACAAAAACAAAACAATATCAAAATCATCGGACATGAGAAGCGCTGTAATTTTTGCCGCACTCGCGATCATAGGCCTCTCCGCCTGTAGTCGCAACTACTACCAAACCGGTAATTACGATTATTTTGCCGCTCAGCATCGCACGATAGCTATACTGCCCGTTCAAACAGTGACCTACGGTCGCCTGCGCGATCGCCCCACCGAAGAACAACTGCGCGCCATTGAGGAAGCCGAAAGCTGCGCTTTCCAAATGTCGCTATACGCCGAATTGGCCCAACGCAGCGGCCGGGAATACGACGATATCGGCGTTTCTATCCAACATTACAATCAAACCAACCGCAGGCTGCAAGATGCCGGTATCGATATCCGCCAATCATGGGATCTCGACCCCCGACAACTCGCCGATATTCTGGGCGTAGACGCCGTTGTGCAGACTACGGTCGCCAAAGAACATTACCTGACCGACCTGGAGTCTTTCGGCCTCGGCCTGGCTACTACTTTCGCTATCTTGTTCTCTAATAACCCCTGGTGGATTTTCCTGCCCGATAACCGCACCAGCGAGGTGAGAACAACCTGCGCTATTATCGACGGTCGCGAGGGCGTTACCATCTGGGCCACCGACCGCAACCAGGCTACCTACTGGAACCGCTCACACCAGGAAGTTATTGAGAATATTACCCGCAGCCTGGCCAGAAGGTTCCCTTATCGAAATCAATAAATGCCAGGGGGCGCCCACGGCTCGTTTAGCTTTACTAAGGAGCGCCATGGGTTAGTTTAGCTGTACAACGATGCTCCA
>DAINSQ010000098.1:10160-18314 GCA_036741235.1 Saprospiraceae bacterium
GTTTAGCTTTACTAAGGAGCGCCATGGGTTAGTTTAGCTGTACAACGATGCTCCAATGGCTTGTTTGGCAATAGGGCTTAGTTATAAAAACTAAACAGGGAAGTTCCGTGGTCAAGCAAAACAGCGAAGCTATAACCCCTCATACCCCCTCATTAACACTCATCAACCCTCATCAATATGACCCGACACACATTCCTCATCCTCTCGGCACTGCTGTGCCTGAACATCCAGGTATTAACCGCTCAACGCGCCAAATTTGACATAGGCGTAGGCGTAGGCGTAATACCAACATTCCTCAAAGATCAGGGAAAAACGCTGACTCCGCCCATTTCAGCATCCCTGGATGTGCTCGTCAACAACCATTTCAGCATAGGATTTGCGATCGGAGCTTCTGACACGGAAGCCCGCACAAGTTACGGCCCCGAAGGCAAGATATTGCACTGGAAAAACAGCTACTCCTGGATGGGCGTTCGCCTGCTGGCTCATACCAACCGCCTCGATCGATGGGATATTTACGGCGGCTTCTCGCTGGGTTATGGCATCAGCAGACTCCGTATGCTGGAAGGAAATTGGGACGACCTCGCCGCTCACAAACGCCTTAAACCGGTTTCAGGCGACCTGGCACTGACCGCCACAGTGGGTGCGCGCCACCAAATATACGGCAGCTGGTGGGCCTTCGGCGAACTCGGCCTCGGCGCATCATTGCTCACCGCCGGTATCTCATGGCGAATAAAGTAGAACAACACTATCTGAATGTTGAATGTTGAATTATTAATAATTGACTACCAATTAATTAAATATTCAACATTCAACATTAATTTCCAATTCTATCTACCAACCTCCGTATCAAATCTGCGTCTTTTTTCAAATCAAATAAAAAGCCGTTAACGACCACAGCTTCAATGCGATCGCCTTTTTTCAACAACAACGAAGCATTACTGCCGATTGAAACGCGGGTGTCATCCGACTTGTCGGGCGCCAGTAGCTTAAAGGGGAAATGATCCATTTTATCGCGAGCTGGTAAATCGCGCAAACGTATGCCGGTGTACCCTTGCCGCAACAAATCGAGCGGATCGAGATTTTTGATCTCGCCGGCGTTGCCCAGTACCCGGCTGTATATTTTGCCGGGAACGGCCCGGTACCCCCTGCCGTCAAATTCATCATAAGCAAAAAATACCGACAGATCGCCCAACTCGCTGATCTCGGCCCGGTAGTAGTAATCGCGGTTTTTGTCGACATCCACTTCCCGGCGCTGAAAAGCGACATCTACCAGATAGCTTTCGCCCTTGAAGTCGATTTCCACTTCGCGCAAAATGAGATCGTGGAATGAACCGCTTTCGTTAAAAGGTATTTGCTCGTAAGCGGCCGGTTCCGTACCCCGGTATTCTTGCCGGGCAATAGCGTCGAGCGCGGCGAGCAGCAGCACAAAATGCACTTTGCGAATATATTGCTTTTCAGGATCCTTGGGCATTCCCCCGCATTCAATGAGAATTGTGCTGGTGCCCCATTTTTGAATATTGTCGCCAAAAGCCCGGGGTTCGAATTCATCGTCGTAACGGCCTATTTGCCCCGGCAGGTAAGATTGCACCAGGCCGTTCATCCACCCGATAAGCCGCATGGCGTTGCCGCGCACCTCGTTGACATCTTTGGCTTCGTTGTATGCCGGAGCGAGAAACGACATGGTTGCCGTCTTCGGATTTTTGCCGGCAGCGTAATACCTGTTCTGGTCGTGCAGGTTGAACCCCCAATGGGCATCGAGTTCGTCGCGGGTTTGTTTAAGCAACTGTGATTCCGGACATTGCAGGCGCAGCGCGTCGCGGTTGAGGTCAATTCCCAGGGCATTGCGCCGGGTATAGCGCTCGGCGCCGTCTGGGTTGAGCATGGGCAACGCCACAATGGTCAGCTCGCCGAGCAAACGCCTGCGAAGATCGTTGAATTCATCGTCGGCGCTCAAAAAACGGAAAATATCGAGCAAAGCCATAGTGGCCGTTGATTCATCGCCGTGCATTTGCGACCACAACAGTACTTTTACAGGCCCCTGACCGGCCTGCACCCGGTAAATCGGCCGGTTTTCAATGGAACGACCGGCTTCAAATACTTTGAATGGCGCTCCCAACTTTTGCAATAGCGGAACGATATCGGCATTTTTGAAACGCCGCTGCCGAATGGCAGGCTCTTTGTAGCGATCGTATTTTTCAAATAATGCCTGGTATGCCGCATAGCCGCCCGCCAAGGGCGCCTGCCTGGGCTGCTGCAAGTGCTCCCGCCGGCTTACCTGCTGCGAGTATACTTGTTCCTGCTCGCCCGCACTCGCCGGCTGAGTGCAGGAAGGGAGTTGACCCAATGTCATTAACACTAAGAAAAACAACAAAAAACGCATAATGAAAAATTTTCAAAAATATTCAATGCTAGATAGTTAACACCAAATATATCAATCAAACATCCAGCATCAAACATTCAACATTAAAACTGAATTCCCTCTACAAATCGCCAGGGGTCGAGTTGCTGGAGGTCTATGTGAAACGCAATACGCGACCAATAATTGCCGCGTTCGGCGTAGCGATCCTGAATGTTTTGCGAGTTGAGCAGCGGAAAATACAATCCCACGGCGCCGCCGAGCCACTCTACCATCAAACCGCCGCTCCACATGAGTTGATCGCTGAAGGTGTCGTCGCGACCTGTGGGCTGCGCATTATCAAAATAGCCGATATCAAAATACGGTTTTACAGGCAATTTGCGCCACAAATCCGCTTTAAAATTTAGCGCAGCTATAAAACTATTGCTGCGCCCCAGGCCAAATCCCTGACCGATGACGTTTTTCATGCCCCCGTCACGGATACTGATCTGTTGTGACCAAATGCCTTCCGGTTCATTGCGCCCGAAGTAGTAATCGTCGAAGCGATAGTCATTGTACCCTTGCGATACCAGGTTGAACGCCCCCGGGTAAAATGCACCGGCATTGCGACGGGTATTGTCGAGAAAACCGCCCACAAAACAGCGAATATGAAGCCCCCTCCGGGGAGCATATGTAAGCCGCCCCGCCCATTCAAAGGATGCTTTGAGATAGCGCTGGCTCCCTGAAACGTCCTTGTAGCGCTGGCGCTCCAACGCTACCCGGTAGCGATAGGGATATAAAGCCCCCCTGTTTTCTCCATTATAGCTCAATTCGTGAACGTAGTCGGTAAACCATTCTTTACCGGTGTAGTTCCCCATTAGATTAAACTGCGCTTCTTCTCTGTTAAGCACAATGGTTCGCCATGTCAGGTTTTGATAAAAATGACTTGCCGGCGATTTGCCCAATTCCAGGCGAACAAAAGGCGTAGCCCGCAGATAGCCCAATTGGTAGTCAAACCTGTCGTTGCTGTTGTAGCGAAAATGGCGCAGCCCGGCGCCGAGGGTGACTTTATGTACAATATGCCCCGCTGGATAAAAATGGTACATCGCCCGCCCTACCCCGCTTATTGTTCTACTGCCAATGGCATACATGGGCGCCAGTTCCCATTCAAAGCGACGCGACAACACGCTGTGATTGAAAAATACAAGCCCAAGCATGGTTTTGTCATAGTGGTTCCAGGTCAGCGCGGGAAAAAGGAATAAATCGGTGCGGCGGTCGTTTTCGGGGCCGGGAACAAGGCGCAGCGACAGGGGTTCTACCTTGCGCAACAGCCCGGTTCGGCGCATCTGGTTGTTTTTGCGATAAAAATCGAGCGTGATCCGATCGCGATCGAGCATAATTTGCCGGAAATCGCTTCCCGGCAATACTACTGTTGCTGTGCCCTCGAAACCTTCCAGCCACTGCGAAAAAACGGCGAGGCTGTCTTTGTCTTTCACTGCGGTGAGCTGTATAGGGCCGGCAATACGCCCGGCATTTTTAATTTTCACCAATATTGAATCGCCTTTGGCGTGCGCGCCGACCAGCTTATAGTCCATTCGCTTGTTGGAAAATAGCAATCCGTCAAAAAGCCAGTCCAGTTTTCTGCCGGTAGCCAATTCCCAATGAGCGCGAAAATCGGCAGGTTGCGGATGTTTAAACTGCCATTTGCGATAATAGTCCCGCATCGCCTCGTCGAAACGCTGGGCGCCGAGGTAGCTTTCCAGGTAGCGCAAAGCGGCTGCTGGTTTGGCATAGGCGCCCAGAAAATAGTTGACCCGGCTCAAATCGGCAGAACTCGTCTCCGGCGCCTGATCAATACGGCGCCTGCATTGGTACAAATAGGCCAGTTCGCCAAGGTCGTATGCGCTGCCGCCGGTAACAAACCGGGGCAAACCGGAAAATTCACCGCCATCGCCATAATACTTTCGCATGTAGCGTTCTTCGTAATAGGTATTGACGCCCTCGTCGAGCCAGGCGTGGTCGCGTTCGTTGCTCGCGATGATGCCGTAAAACCAGTTGTGGCCCACTTCATGTGTAATGACTTCATCGAGCGATGATGCGTTGCCTGACGTGCTGATCACTGTGATCATCGGATATTCCATACCGCCTCCGGCGCTGAGCGCGCTTTGTACGGCAGTTGCCTGCGGCCAGGGATATTCGCCCACCAGTTCAGAATAAAATTGCACGGCGCGATTTACGTAGCTGATGGCATTTTTCCACAACTGCTCTTCTGTGCGGGTAAACATCACCCAGGTATCTATCTTCCGCCCAGAGGGCATTTCCACTTCTCCGCGCTGCACGCGAAAGCGCTTATCGGCAAACCAGGCAAAATCGTGCACGTTTTCCGCCAGAAAACGAATAGTCTTGGCGTTTTTGGAAGAAATCGGAAAGGTATCCCGATCGGCGTGATCAGCGGTAAAGCTGTCCATCATAACCCGCGTTTCGGCAACCCTGCGCTCGAGAAAATCCCGCTCGCTTTCCGTCTGCAATTCACCCGTAGCGCCAACTACGTAATTTTCAGGCAGCGTAAGACTCACGTCAAATGAACCGAATTCGGAATAAAACTCTCCCATGTCGAGGTAGGGCATGTGATGCCAGCCATCCTTGTCGTATACCGCCGGCTTGGGATACCACTGGGTGGCCTGATAAGACTGCCCAACATGCCCCAATCGCGAAAAGGAAGCCGGGAATTGAAGCACAAACGGCGTTCCTATGGTAAATTCCCCCTCCGGTAGCAGCGGCGCTGGCAGCCTTATTATTGCAATGTCAGGATGCTCAGGCTCGTATCGCCATTCTACAGCCTGATTATTAGCTTTAAAGTCGAGATTGCTCAAACCGCCCAATTCGCTATCTTTGGCAAAATAAAAGCGCGTATTGCCCGCTTCGAGCTGCTGCCGGCCAAAAGCCGTATTGCGCCGCTGATAGGCATTGGGCCACAGGTGCATGTATATTTCGCGAAGCGTATCCGGCGAATGATTGATATACCGAATTTCAATGGCCCCGCTTAGCCGGTGCTGCACATCATCGAGCGATGCGGTGATTCGGTAGTGAACTTCCTGCTGAAAATACGGCTTTTGCGCCAACCCCGCCTGCAAGTTCATTGCTATTACAGGCACAAGTATTATTTTCAGCAGCGGATTCGCAGCTAATGCGTAGTATTTCATTTGTAAAGATTAAAACTCCATGGGTAAAATTACTATTCCCTTATGGGTCTTCCCACTGATGGGACTTTGTTTTTTGGCAATCAGGCCCATTAATGCGCAAAAAACTGAAAATCAATATTTTCCAATGTCATGGAGAGGAAATTGGACAGGCACGCTTGAAATTTACGCCGTTACGGGCAAAGTGATGGAGGTCCCCATGCAGCTCCGCATTCAGCCTACCGAAGACAGCTTGCGTTTCCAAATGCATATTGTCTATGGGGTAGATACGGTGGCCGGACTCAGGCCGTACGAACTGGTCATCGTCGATCCCGGTAAAGGATTATACGCTATTGACGAAAAAAATTCGATAGTCATGGAATCTTACCTGCTGGGGGGCAAATTATACAATCGCTTCGAGGTGCAAGGGAATCTGCTGCTCAGTACCACCGAGCTGATCGGCGATAAACTGGAGTTCGAAGTCATTTCCGGCAACATGGCGCCGGTGAGTATTACCGGCGGCAAAGCAGAAACGGATGAAATCCCTCCCGTAAAGGCCTATCCAGTCGTAACGAGACAATGGGCCTTGTTACAGCGCCGGTAATCGACGCATTACCGTACATGCAACACCTGGTCTTCCTCCAGGATAGGCATGCGTTTAAACCGCAATAACAACTGTACCGTAGCCAGCACGTCTTTTTCGCAATACAGGGAGAGCCGGTCGAAATCGCGCTCTTCCCAGAAAACGCGCCCCACGTCGCTGCCGTCAATGTCGTCTTTGGGAGAAGGAAAGCGAAGCAGTGCCGCCAGCAATTTCAGCGAAGTGAAATTTTTTGAATCGCCAAATTTCCACAGCTCCATCGTGTCGAGCAGGTGCCTGGTCTCCCAGGGCTTTTTGCCCGCCAGATTGAGCATGGCGGGCAAAGGAAGTTGATTCACTACCATGCGCCTGCAAATGTAGGGAATGTCAAACTCACGGATGTTGTGCCCGCAAATGAAATATTTGCCGGGATCATTGTAATGCTGTTGTAGCATTTGCGAAAAATCCTGCAATATCTGGCTTTCATCATCGCCGATAAAAGACTTCAGGCGCACACGCAAACGCTTGTCATCGGCATTGCGATAAGCAATACCTACCGAAATACAGGCAATTTTGCCAAACTCGGCGTAAATCGCCGCCCGCTGCTCGTAATATGCCGCTATCTCGTCTTCTTCCATCTCTTCCTGGCGTTTGAGCAACTGCCGGCTTTTATAATGCCACATTTCCTGCATGTCTTCTTCCAACTCTTCATAAGTCGGATGAGCCGATACCGTTTCAATATCCAGAAACAAAACGTGGGCAATATCTATATGATCTACCATAAAAATTGGTTTAAAATGGCTGATAGTGGGCAATTTAGAAAAAAAACACTGGTAAAAATCAAGGTGGGACATACAATTTTTTAAAACGGCCTGCCGTTCAATAGTCGCAAGTAATTCATGCTTTGTTAACCAATTTAATTAAGATATGATACCTAACAGTGGTAGCACCAATCCTATTCCTCCCAGCTCTCCCAACAAAGGAGACAACTCCAAGCAAAAGCTGATCGCTATTGCAGCAGTAATCGTGGTTGCCCTGCTGGCCGTCAACGCTTTCCTGCTCATTAGCTATAACAAACGCGGTAAGTTGAATACCGAACTGACTTCGCAACTGGACGAGACCGAAAAGCTCAAGCAAGATCTGGAAAAACAGTATTACGAAGCCGTTACCGAACTCGAGTCGATGCGCGGCAGCAACGAAGAACTGAATGCGCTGATCGAAACGCAAAAGCAGGAACTCGCCGCTCAGAAAGGCAAAATTGACCAGCTCCTGGCCAACAAAGGCAGCCTGGATAAAGCCCGCAAGGAAATCTCCAACCTCAAGTCGCAGGTTCAGCAATACCTGGCGGAAATCAACCAACTCCGCGAACAAAACCAATTGCTGACCGACGATAATACCCGGTTGAAGGATGAGAACACCAATCTCGCGACCACCCTGGAAACAGAGAAAATGACCACCGCCCAACTCAGCTCCGATAAAGCCGTGCTGGTGAGCGAAAGAGAAGAGCTCTCGAAAAAAGTGAGCATCGCTTCTGTTGTAAAAGTTAACGATATCCAGGTTGTCGGCCAGAAATTGCGCAAAAGCGGCAAATCTGTATCCCGCAAAAATGCCAGCAATATCGATCAACTGAATATCTGCTTTAATACTACCGACAACCAGGTGGTGGCAGAAGGCCAGGAAGCTTTTTATATCCGCATCGTCAACCCGCTTGGCGAAACCCTGGCCGTTGAAGAAATGGGCTCGGGCGTACTCACCAATAGCGCCAACGGCGAACAGGTACGATATACCCAGGTAAAAGAAATCAACTACAACCGCGATGCCAACCGCTATTGCGTGAACTGGGCGCCCAATAACCAGGAATTCCAAAAAGGTAGCTACGAAATCGAAATCTACAACAAAGGCTACCTCGCAGGCAAATCAACCTTTACGCTGAAATAACAACTTTCGGCAAGTCTTTTTGTGAACAACACTTCGGCCGCCTTCCAATGAGGGCGGCCGTTTTTTTGTTGTAAGTCCTCTGTTAATCCCTGACTGCCCCCCCCAACCCCCAACCTACAACC
>DAINSQ010000099.1:0-18295 GCA_036741235.1 Saprospiraceae bacterium
TGTATATACAACCCAACCGGCACAGCAAACGCCAGTTTAATTACGACCGCAGCGGGCTTACCATCGTTAGTTCGGGCATCAACCTCAATACTTTTACTATACTCGACGTAGTGGCGGGCAGCCCTGCCGATTTTGCCGGCATCAAAGCCGGCGACGAGATCAGGAGCATCAACGGCATGCCGGCAAAGGTATTTACGCTGGAAGAACTAACAGACAAAATGCAGGGCCGCATCGGCAAAAAGATGAATCTGACGCTACGCCGAAACGGCGAGCGCATCAAAACCAGTTTTCACCTGCGAGACCTCATTTGAATTTTCAAGAATAAAATCGCATAAATATATAAAAAATCAATATCATTAATCCGTGCATTATCAGCACAAACAGGTACATCTGCGGCCACGTGCGAAAAAAAGGGGGGCCGGCTTCCGTTTCTTTTTCAAACTTTTCGGCGTCCATGCGTTTTTTTACAAAAATAAGTCTATTACCTTGCAATCATGCATGTATTGCTCAATAGTTTCGAATTGCCGCTTAAACAGCCCGTAGCTGTTTTCGCGCTGCTACTGCTGGTCATGTTGGCGGCACCACTGGTATTGCACCGCTTTCGCATACCGGGCATCGTAGGGCTTATCCTGGCCGGCGTGGTACTGGGCCCCCACGGCCTCGGGGTGCTTGAAAAAAATGCGGCTATCAACCTGTTCGGTACGGTCGGTTTGTTGTATATCATGTTTTTGGCCGGCCTTGACCTGGAGCTCAACGATTTTCTGCGCAACCGCCATCGCAGCGGCTGGTTCGGTTTGCTCACTTTTACCGTACCCTTTGCGCTGGGCTACCTGATCTGCCGGCATTTGCTTGGACTCGAACAAGTGGCCTCCCTGCTCACCGCCAGCATGTTTTCTACCCATACGCTTATCTCCTACCCTATCGTAAGCCGGCTGGGCCTGTCGAAAAACGAAGCGGTGACCATTGCGGTTGGCGGTACTATCTTTACCGATACCCTGGTGTTGATATTGCTCGCAGTATTCACCCGCATGAGCAACGGCAGCGTCGATTTGGCTTATTGGGCGCAATTTTCGCTTTCGCTACTGGCCTTTTCAGCTATTGTATTGTGGGGATTTCCGCTCGTTGCCCGCTATTTTTTCAAACTCATCAACGATCAAACCTCCCACTATATCTTTACGCTGGCCATGGTTTTTCTGGCGGCGCTTTTATCGGAATGGGCAGGCGTAGAGCCGATCATCGGGGCGTTTTTGGCCGGGCTGGCGCTCAACAGGCTTATTCCGCATGCATCGGTGCTCATGAACCGCATCGAGTTTGTGGGCAATGCCTTGTTTATCCCCATTTTCCTGATCAGCGTAGGTATGATCATCGACCTCGACGTACTGACTAAAGGCCCGCAAGCCATCATCGTAGCCGGCGTACTGAGCGCTACGGCACTGGTTAGCAAATGGCTCGCCGCCTGGTTCACCCAACGCATCCTGCGATTGTCATCGCTGGACCGCAACCTGATATTCGGACTCAGCAGTTCTCACGCCGCCGCCACTCTGGCTGTTATTTTGGTCGGCTTCAACCTGGGCATACTCGATGAAAATGTGCTCAACGGCACTATCGTTCTTATCCTGATTACCTGCCTCGTCTCTTCGTTTGCGACCGAAAATGCCGCCCGCAAAATTGTGCTTTCACAAAAACAACAGGCAGAAGAACACCCCGCCGTGGAGCAACGCGTGATGGTGCCCCTTTCCAATCCCAATACCATACAGCCGCTTATGGACCTCGCCCTGGTGATCCAGCAGGAAAGTTGCCGATGGCCCATTTATCCCATTTCTGTCATCACCCAGGATGAAGAAGACACCGCCGGCCTGATCAACAGCAAAAAGTTGCTCGACCAGGCTGCCGGTTTTGCCGCAGCAGCCAACCGGCGCGCGGAAGGGCATACTTTTGTAGATGTCAATATAGCCAACGGGCTGCTCCACGCCGCCCACGAACTCGACGCCACCGAAATCATCATCGGCTGGCACGGCGAAAAAAAAGCCGCCGACTTGATTTTCGGGCATATCCTGGATACGCTTATCAGCAAAACACAACTCATGGTGCTGGTCAACCGTCTGCTGCAACCCGTCAATACCATCAAGCGGATTCTGGTGGCCGTGCCCGAAAACGCCGCCTACGAAACCGGATTCGGACGCTGGCTCGAAATTACCGCCCGCCTCAGCCGCCAAACCAGCAGCAAACTGCTATTCTATTGCGATACAATTACTTACAAAGAAATTTTAATGTATTTGCGAAAACGCAAATTATCCGTCAATATCGATCACCAGGAATTTACCGACTGGCAGGATTTCCTCATCCTTTCCCGCAATATCAAGTATAATGATCTGTTTATGGTGATCAACGGCCGCAAAGGCAGCATTTCCCACTCGCGGGATTTGGACAGAATCCCCGATTCTATCAGCAAATATTTGAATCAAACGAATTTTATCCTGATTTACCCCGAGCAATACCCGGTGGAGGATGTGGAGTGAGCGGTGGGATGTTTGATTTTTGATGTTGGATGTTGGATGTTTGATTAATTATAAAGCAACAATTAAACATTTTATTTAGCATTAAAGATTTTCCAATTTGGTAATCCATTCGTTAAAATGAGGACATTTCTCCCTTAACGAGTTCAATCCGATATCTTCTGCTACTAACGGCCCCACCTGAGCTTTCTGACCTTCATAATCGGGTAAATGCTGAATAATGCGTTTGGAAGGCGCTGTTTGTGGGGACTCATTTATTTCCTCCGGATTCATGTGGGCAATGTCACGCTTCAATCGGCTAATGCCGGTTTGGCCGTCCGGATACATAATAAGCAACCTATCAGGATCAACCATTAAAAAGGCTTCAAATTCATGCAACTGCACGTAGGGGATGAAGTTAGGATGATTTATATCTTGTGAAATCGCTGCTTCCAAAGCAGCTATCCGCTGATAGTGATCCTGAATTTGTTGTATTTGCGGGTTATAAGGACTGTCTGCATCTTTTGGAAAGCCATACAAATCAACAAAAGTAGTATACCACGTATTTGCTCTGCCTCTGTCTGAGTCTATCCAATTCAAGATATCGTCTCTGAATTTTTTATATTTTGGAATTCTGCCAAATCCGCCCTTTGCAGGCTTTCTATTGAATTTGTCCCACCCCGTTTTTATTTTTCTGACAGAAACATATTTATCCATCCGGGAAAAATGCGTTACCAAAACATCGTTCACAAATGCTTCTTCGGTACTGCCCTCTGCTATAATATTTATATATTTCATGGCCTACCTCCGATGATGTTTTTCTCCCAAATTTGGCCGGTAGAAAATTCTTCTAAATAAGCCTGCAAATTTTCTGAATCCGGGCGCTGGTATTCAGAACTCCTGCCTTTGCGGTCAATCACCACCAAATCTTCCAGTTCAAAATTGTTGACCAGGCTGATGGATTGCGTGGCTACAAAAACCTGGCAGTGCGATGAAGCCGCTTTTATCAAACCTGCTACTGCATCAATGGCGCTTGGGTGCAAGCCCAATTCGGGTTCATCTAAGAACAATACCGCCGGCAAATCTTTTGGGTTTTGTGCTAACAAGCTAATTAGAGCAATGGTGCGCAGCATGCCATCGGATGCTTGCCCGGCATTGAAACCTTTGTTGGCGCCTTTTTCTTTCCATCTAAGAAGGATCTGTCCAAACTCAGGATACAGGTCAAAATCATCAAAAAACGGCAATACCAGGCGAATGTATTTAACGATTCGGGTATAGTAGGACTTGTCTTCGTTCTGAATGCGGTATAAAAAACTGCCAAGATTTTCACCATTCTGCTTTAGCCACCGGCCATCGGCCTGCGACCATTTTAAGCGCATAGGCGCCGTATCGCTGGTGTTGTGGAATTGATATACTATCAGTTTCCTTAGCAGGTTAAGTATTGTAGTGGGAGTTGCCGTTTCGATTTGAGGGAGTTTAGCTTCTTGATGTCCAACTCCACAACTACTCCAATTTGCCTCTCCTATAAATCCGTTTTTTATAAACCTGTACTTTTCTTCTTTGAAAACCAGGTTATCAGGTTTTACAAACATGAGGCTAAATTTATACTCATTAAGCCCGTTTTTTGTCTCAATTGATATTTCGGCGTCAATGCTTTTAGTAATATCCACTCCATCGTGCAAAATATCATTGGCGCCACCCAGATAGGCCACGTGCTCCTGCAGTTTGCCATCTGAATTAAGCATCCAACTCAAAAACTTAAAGAAGGATATGAAGTTACTTTTGCCCGCGCCATTAGGGCCTATCAAAATATTTATGGGCTGCGGCTCAAAGTTCTCGATGGCCTTTATGGTTTTGTATCCCTTGATGGTAAAGGATTTCAGTTTTATATCCGGCATGTCTTTTGTATTTAAACTATTTCAAACGTTCTCTGCCTGAATTCTGCCAAAACAGGTATTTCTTTCCCGCTTTCGTTGCCTGTTTAAAGGTTTTCCAGGATATATTCTCCACATATACGCAAATTTAACGAACAATGCGATAAATATGGGTTTGGCACGGTAAAAACATCTGGCTATACCTCTGAGCCTTCTTGCAGCGTTGCGAATTATTGCTTTTCGCTTAGTTTTTGGCACTATAGCTAAACCCCATGAGATCATCGTGCCAATTGGGGTTGCCAGAGTTTACCTATTGTTCCTCTACCTCAGCGGAGCGTTTAACAGCGTGTAATCAACGTTCTCTGCATAAACCAGCATATACGTGCCAAGCAAACAATACCCCAAATTAAAGCGAAGCAGTTCGTCTCCCTTCTCAATTCGCGCCTCGAATAGACCGCCTTTTTCGTCATAAATAAAAGGCGCGACGATCAGGTTGGCCCGGAAATCGATGCCTCCCCGGCCCCAGGCTTTAAACAAGGCCTCTTTGGCGCCCCAGAATACATGCAGGTGCGCCAGCGGATCTTGCGCCGACAGCGAAGCCGTTTCGTCTTCGCGCATAAACTTTGGAGCCAGGCGCTCCAGCTTCGGCGCCCAGACCTGAATGTCGATACCTACCGGACTATTGCCGCGAATAGCCGCGGCATAACCCGCCGAATGGCTCACAGCGATAAACATACCCGGCTCTCCGCAATGCACCCTGCCTTTGTCGTCTTTGAAAACGGTTGAATAAGCCGCCTCGCCAAGCAATTGCCACAACAAATACCGCGAGGCCAGCCGTTCGAGCCTAAGCCGGCCTTTCAGCGCTTCAAAAGGCGGCTCGTCGGCGGCAATGCCCGGCAAGGCCGACAGAAACCATTCTTCCGGCTCTTCAATATGCCAGGCCGCCCATCGGGTTCCACCGGCCGGTTGTTCGCTTTTTGCCAGGGGCATAATGGCTTTTTTTTACAATAATAACCCTATTTTGCCAAGCGTACTATATCGCAATACAACGTTTCCGTACGATGACCGAAAAACGCTTCTCGCTGATCCACCGCAATCGCCTTACCGGCCACAATACGGCCATCTACTGCCTTGGCGACGGCCTGCGCCCCGATACCGTGTTATCTGCCGGCGGCGACGGCTGGATCGTGGAATGGGACCTCGAAACGCCCGAAAACGGCAAACTGCTGGCACGGGCCGAAACCCGCCTGTTTTCCCTGCTGCCTTGTCCCGACCTGCAACTGATTGTTGCCGGCGATATGGACGGCGGCGTACACTGGATAGACCTGCAGGATACCGCCCGTACCACAGGCATAGCCCATCACCGCAAAGGCGTATTTGACGTCCTGCGCATCGGCGATGATATTTTCACCGCCGGCGGCGACGGCAAAATCAGCCGCTGGTCGGCGACGCGGCGCAGCAGCTTTGAAAGCCTGGCGCTGAGCAATACCTCTCTGCGTAGCCTGGCCTACCACCCCGGGCGCCGCGAAATAGCCGCCGGCGCCAGCGATAACAATATCTACCTGCTCGACGCAGCTACGCTGGAGTTGCGGCAGACCATCAGCCCTGCCCACGAAAACTCGGTATTTACGGTCTGCTACAACAGCGAAGGCAACCTGCTCTACAGCGGAGGCCGCGACGCGTTGCTTCGCGTTTGGGATTTGCAGGGCAACTGCCGGATGTTGTCTTCCCAACCCGCACATTGGTACACCATCAACCATATAGCCCTGCATCCTTCCGGCAAGTGGCTGGCCACCGGCAGTCGCGACAAAACTATAAAAATCTGGGATGCCGGAAATTTCCAACTCGTCAAAGTATTGGAAACCATTCGCGACCGCGGGCATGTCAACTCGGTAAACAAACTTTGGTGGCGCCCCGACGGGCAACAACTGGTTTCCGCCAGTGACGACAGGAGTTTGATAATTTGGGAAGTGGTGTAACTTTGCCAACCCAATAACACATATTGATATGATTTTAAGCGATAAAAAAATACTCGACGGCATCGAAAACGGCGAAATCGTCATCGAACCCTTCGACCGCAGTTGCCTGGGCACCAACTCCTACGACGTACACCTGGGCCGCTGGCTGGCTACCTACAAAGACCCCATACTGGATGCCCGAAAGCACAACACAATCGAGCATTTCGAAATTCCGGAAGAAGGCTACGTCTTGCAACCCGGCACCCTCTACCTGGGCGTCACCCAAGAATACACCGAAACGCACAACGCCGTACCCTTCCTTGAAGGAAAATCGAGCGTAGGCCGACTTGGTATTGACATCCACGCCACTGCCGGCAAAGGCGACGTCGGCTTCTGCAACACCTGGACTCTCGAAATTTCCTGCACTCAACCCGTGCGTATCTATCGCGGCATGCCCATCGGCCAGTTGATTTATTTCAAAATAGACGGCGACATCGAAAATTATTACAACAAAAAAGCCGGCGCCAAATACAATGAGCGAACCATCAAACCCGTAGAAAGTATGATGTGGAAAAACCAATTTTAAATATTGGTGATGAATATCAAAATCATATCCGCCGGCGCCGGCAGCGGCAAAACCTACCGGCTCACCACTGAACTGGTAGAGCTGCTCAAATCCGGCGTGCGGGCAAGCGGCATCATTGCCACCACATTTACCCAAAAAGCCGCCGCCGAGCTACAGGAGCGCGTGCGCGTGCGCCTGTTGCAAGACGGCCTGACGCGGCAGGCCGACGAGATCAACAACGCCCTCATAGGCACCGTACATGGGCTGGGCGTAAAATTGCTGCGCCGCTTTGCCTACGAAGCGGGGGTTTCTCCTCAGGTAGATATCATTGCCGACGAAGACCAGCAGGTGATGTTCAACCAGGCGCTGGCCACCGTACTGCCCGAAGAAAGGGTTTTGGCCATCGAACGCCTTGCCGACCGGCTGGGCTTTGCCCAAACGGGTTTCACGGATTGGCGCAGGGAGGTCAAAACAATTACCGACATCGCCCGCGCCAACAACTTTTCGGAGGAGATGTTGCTCGAAAGCCGCAACCGCTCTTACCAAACCTTCTCCGCCTTCCTCGAAACCGGCGTCGTCATACCGCTCGACTCCATGCACGGCCAACTGGCGGAATTGCTGAATACCGCCATTGACCGGCTCCAAAACGGCGAAGACCACACCGTTAAAACCAAAACGGCAGTTGACACCCTTCGCCAACTACAGCGCGAGCTGCAATTGCGCGAAGAATTGCACTGGCGCCAGTGGCTGAAAATTGCCAAAATGGAAACCGGCGCAAAAAGCAGAGATGATATCGCCGAGTTGCGGGAATGGGCCTCGCTGCACGAAAAACACCCCGCCTTTCACCGCGACATTCAGGAGTTCATCTACCACTTGTTCGATGTGGCCATCGATGCCCTTCGCGAATACGAGCAATACAAAAAAAGGCGGGGGCTCATCGACTATACCGACATGGAGGCCCTGGTATACCGGCTGCTCGACCACCCCGATGTACGGCAGGTATTGACCGAAGAACTCGACCTGCTGATGGTCGACGAATTTCAGGACACCAGCCCCCTGCAACTTGCCCTGTTTCTGCGGCTCTCGCGTTTTGCCCGCCACGCCGTATGGGTTGGCGACCCCAAGCAATCGATATACGGATTCCGGGGCGCCGAGCCGCGGCTGATGCAAGCTATCATCGACCACGCAGGCGGCATCAAACCCGAAGATATTCAGCAATTTTCCTGGCGCTCCCGTCAGGATATTGTATACATGACCAATGCCGTTTTTGCCAAGGCTTTTGCCCCCACGCCCGTTGAACAAATCGCTCTAAACCCCAAAAGAACCGGCGAGGGCGAGCCGCTGCAAGCCGGTTATGCGCTGGTGCACTGGCATTTTCAAGTTGACGACGACGGCAAAAATCCGCCCTCGGCATGGACGGCGGACTGCATTGCCAACACGCTGCGCCAATGGCTCGACGCGGGCAGCGTTTGGGTGTTGCCCAAAGGCGAAAAGGAATGGCGCCCCCCGCGTCCCGGCGACGTAGCCATTTTGTGCCGCAACAATGCCGGTTGCCAGGCGATGGCCGAAGCGCTGCACCGCGCAGGGCTCAAGGCCGCGCTTTCGCGAACGGGGCTGCTTTACACTGCTGAAGCCAAACTAACGCTGGCCTGCCTCAAATTTTTACTCAACCGCTACGACTCGCTCGCCGTTGCCGAAATACTACTGCTGGCCGAGGGTTTGCCCATTGAAGCGATCATCGAAGACAGGCTCGAACACCTCGCCCAACTCGAAAGTCAAACCGCCGCAAGCCGCTGGGCCGAACACAACGCTTTCATCAACCGGCTCAACCAACTGCGCGCACAGGTAGTGGAGCTGTCGGCTGCCGAAATCCTCAACCTGCTCATCGAAACCCTCGATTTGCGACGCATTATCGCTGCCTGGGGCAATACCGACCAGCGCCTCGACAATGTGGAAATGCTGCGCCGACTGACCCACCAATACGAAGAAGCCTGCAACCGCCTGCACTCGGCCTCTACCCTGGGCGGCTTGCTGCTCTGGCTCAGCGACCTGGAAAAAACCAACCGTGATTACCAGGGTTGGGGTGAAAACCCCGACGCCGTGAACGTGCTTACTTACCATAAAAGCAAAGGCCTCGAATGGCCTGCAGTCATCTGCAGCGACCTCACCGAGCGGCTGCGCGCCGACCTCTGGGGCGCCGAAATCGTTGCCGACAGCCCCCGCATCGACCTCGACAACGTACTCGAAGGCCGCTGGTTGCGCTATTGGGTAAACCCCTACGGCGATGCCCGGCTGAACTCGCCGCTATCTGAACGACTTTCGCAAAGCCTCGAACAAGCCCTCAAAACCAGGCAGGCCCTCCAGGAAGAAGCGAGGTTGATGTACGTAGGGCTTACCCGCGCCCGCGACTATCTCATACTGCCCACGGCCTACCGCCCCACCTCCTGGCTCAACAGAGTTTGGCACGACGGCAACGAAGACCTGCCGACACTCGACCCCCACTCAAGCGAGAGCCCCTGGCATTGGGAGGGGTATTTTTTGGATACGCAAACCGATACTTTCCGCTATCCGCGAACTTTTCCCTATGCGTCGCCGGAGGCAACTCCCGTTAATTACCTGGCGCCTCGCCACGGGCGCTTGCCGCACCCCCCTTTTTTTATTGACATCAACCGCCGCGATCACGGCGTCAACTACCGCTTTTCGCTACTCGACGCCTACGGCTATGCTTCGCCACTGCCTGGCGGCCATATTGCAGAAGCCTATCAGGATGCCAAACTGGTCAAGGCATTCCTCCTGGCCGACCACGCCGAATATAGCGACGCCGAGCGACAAGCGCTGGCACAGGAGCTCATCCGAAATATGTCGCCCGATACGCCCCTGGATGCCGGGTTGCTGGCGCGCACCGGAGAAGCCTGGCGGCAGTGGCTGGGCTCGCGTTTTGCCATTCGGCAATATTGGCGTAAATATCCGCTGAGGTATTTCTATGGCGCTCAGTTATTTGACGCCATCGCCGACCTGATCCTCGATACCGACGCAGGTTTGGTGCTGATCCAGCACAGCAGTTTTTCCGGCGATACCAAGGGCCGCGAGAAAAAAGCCCAGGATTTGGCGCCCTGGCTGGGTTTAAGCAAAGCGGCCATGGAATCGCATTTCCAGCGCCCAGTAGCAGCAACCCTGGTGCACTTTGTGCTGACATGTACCTTGATTGCAGTAGATTGCCGGCTGGAGCCGCCTTCGCAGCAGCAAACCCAGCTTGAATTATTTCAATAAAAAAGCGTCTTGCAGTTCAAAGACTGCAAGACGCTCCCGGGTTTTCTCATGTATGAATAATTATCCTGCTATTCCATACCTCCGGCGCTGTGATAGCTCATTGACATGGCATTGTTATTAGAAGGCATGCCGTGTATTTCCGTTTCGGGGTGGAAGGCATACCATGCAAACCAGTACATCGTAGTAGAGGGGATGGCGTTGCCTTCCGCGTCGGTCACAAACGCCGTCTGTGATGCCTGGTTAAACTGGATGCGAATCGACTGCCCGTTGAATTCGTCGGTCGTAATACCGCTTTTACCATTGGGCAACATCGCGAACGGATAGGCCTTGTAACGCCCCTCAACCGCAATGCCTACAATTTTTTCCTTCAACGGCAAACGTTTATCGGTTTGGCTTACCGGAAACAACAGGCGGGTGGAAGATGCCTCGTAGGGAATACAATCGTAATTGCGTTTGTAGCCCGTTTCGGTTGTCAATACCTGCGTGTCGGGGTGTTTTTCTTTCCATTCGCCCCAGCTTACATAAGCGGTCGGCAACAACTCCATTTTGGCGCCGGCGGCAGGCCCGGATACGGCTTCGCCCGTAATCTGCGACCAAAGCGACTCCGTCTGCTTGTCGTAATACAACGAATTACTGTTGTACACCAATCCGGAAGTGCCAAAGGCCAAAGGTTGTTTGTTGATCTGGGCTTTGTAGGCCATTGCGCTGGCGCACAAGGGGTTGAATGTAACGGCTACCGGGGTTTCGCCAATGCGGTCGTTGACTACCTCGTGGTAACCCAATATACGCGCCGGATAAGCCCGCGCTACTCCATTGACTACAACGCCTACAACTTCATCTGAATTCGTCAGGTAATCGGCCTCTTCAGCAGCAGCAAATTTGGGGTTGCTGATAGCCGGAATGCCGTCGCGAGGCGGACCCGCGGGAATAATCTCGTATACGGGAATCGTCAGACCCGACATGCGAAAGTCGTTGTAATAAGACGATTCAAGGTATTGCGCCATCAGGGGGCTTGCAGCAACAACTACCAATGTCATTAACAGGAAAAAGCGATGAATAGTGCTCATAGTTAAATGAATTTTAATGTTTAAATTACTGATGCAGTTAAAAAAACACTTCATTTAACTACTAAACCAAAACCGTGCCAAAAATTAATGCGCTCTGTTCTCTGTTCGTTTATGGGTTTATGCGACTGAAGGGAGTCCCGTACTGACCGAAGGGAAGTCGGGAGGTTTATGGGTTTATATAGGTTGTATTCATAAACCTATAAACTTATAAACCTATAAACAGACAAACCCACAACCCACAACCTCAAACCGTTTCCTCCAACTTCAGCGCCAGTTTTTTCCCAAGCAGGTGGAGGTCGGAAATGCGGTGCATCACCAAAACGGCAGTAACGGCGGTAAAAAGCGGGGCTGCCAGGGTGCCGAACAGCGGGATATACATAAGTAACTTAAGCACTACGCCTAGTCCGAGTGCGACACCTATATAGCTGGTAGTATACTTAACACTTTCCTTTATCGTCAATTTATATTGTTCGTGGTAATTGTCGAGTACGGCAAACCCCATGTAATAGCAGTGAATACAAAAAACCAGTACGGGCTCGAAATACGAAGCTTTTGAAAAAATATCGAAATAAATACCGACCACTGCTATAAAAACGGTTTCTGACACCAATGAGATAGCGCTGACCTTTATCATGCGAATCTGCGCATTAATAAAATCCTGCAGTGCTGCCGGGCGGCTTTCGCCTGTAAGCACCTCGATAGTGCGGCGTGAAAAGTGGAAGACCACCACTTCCAGCAAAATCAATACAATATACTTGATGCTATTTGACTGAAGCAAGTTGAAAGCTTCGCCTGCCACTTCGCCCAGGGCGGTACCCATCTGTGCAACCGAACCTGCAGCAAGTTCGCCTTTGAGTTTGCCAATCCACGAAAAAATTTTGGAATACATCTGCAAACCCAGCACAATTGCTATAAACACCAATAACTTGGACACCCATCCGTATTGATCAATGCCTACCCACAATTTATTTTTCAACATAAACCGATAAGCCTCCGGATAGGTACGCATCGTGGCGATCAACTGACGCGGGTATTTGAGCAGGAAGTGATCTTTGTCCAACATGGTTTACAGGTATTAGACTATAAAATTAAGGCTAGTATACTGCCAAGCAAAAAAAATTGTTCATCGGCTGAATTCCGGCGACCAAAACACCGTTTTGGCGTATTTTTGTCCGGCTTTTGATATCAACAGACTGCTACCAGCGCTTAATTTTTTCACATCAATCATACTTTTTAACATCAAACAATGGAAGCACAACTGAGCTTTTACTGGGAAAAAATCAGCACCATGACCCTGGAATACCTGCCCAAACTTGCACTGGCGGTAGTTGTATTGTGGGTAGGATTGCGCATCATCAAAAAGCTTAGCGGATGGGTAGCCTCAACGCTCGAGCGGCATCAGGTCAACCCGGATATCAGGCCTTTTTTCAGTACCATCGTCAATATCTCCCTCAAAATCCTGCTTTTTTTCAGCGTTGCGGGTATTGTAGGCATAGAGACCACCTCATTTGTGGCAGTACTGGCTGCCGCCGGTTTTGCGGTGGGCATCGCCTTGCAGGGTAGCCTGGGCAACTTTGCCGCCGGCATCATTATTCTCGTTTTTCGGCCCTATAAAGTAGGCGATCTGATTGACGTGCAAGGTAATACCGGTTATGTTGAAGAAATCCAAATCTTTAATACCGTGATAACCACGCTTGACAACCGCACCATTATCATCCCCAATACTACGGCGGCCAACGGCGTGGTAACCAATCTGTCTACCAGAAAATACCTGCGCCTCGACATAAAAATCAATATTCCATACAACGTAGACTATCCGCATGTTGAATCGCTATTACTCGACGCGCTACGCCAGACGCCCAAAGTACTCGATCATCCCGCACCTTTTGTAGGTATTGAAAAATTTGACACCCATTTCTTAAGCCTTACGCTCCGGCCTCACGCCAAAACCGAAGACTACTGGGACGTTTTTTTCAACGCCCACCGGCTGATCAAACGCACCCTGCACGACAACAATATCCCGATAGCATACCCCGAAGGTGTTGAAATGGGTGAAATGGGCCGATAATTTACCTGGTTTTTCAGCGCTCAAACAGCGAATGGACAAAGTAAATCGTTGTAATCCTATGCTGTAATTGCAATAATTTTAACGGCATTGATAGAAAATTGGGCGGTAAGCGCTATTTTTGACGAAAGTACGCCTGATGGATATCGCGATTCAATTGCGCGGCAACGAGAGGGACCTCATTCAGGCCTGCATAGCGCAGGACAGATGGGCACAGCAACTGTTGTATGAAGAATACTACAGCAGCATGATGGGTGTTTGTCTGCGGTATGCCAATAATCAGGACGATGCGCTCGATATTTTGCACGAAGGCTTTATCAAAGTCTTCAAACATATCGCAAAATACGAACCCGGAACTTCATTGTCTGCCTGGATACGCCGAATCATGGTCAATACAGCCATCGACTACTACCGGCGCAGCATCAGACGCAGAACGGAAGATCTCGACCAGGCTTATGACCTCAGCGTTGGCGAAGCCGACGCCATCAGCCAGTGCAGCGAACAGGAAATACTCGATGCCATCCAATTGCTTTCACCCGCCTACCGGGCGGTTTTTAACCTCTACATCATTGAGGGGTACTCCCATCGCGAAATTGCAGATATGCTGGACATTTCCGAGAGTACCTCCCGATCAAACCTGGTGAAAGCGCGTATTAAATTAAAAGCCATTCTCACATCGAGACTTTACGGATACGAACATGAGGAAGAAGAATAGCGAATTTGACGATCTTATTCGTAATAAATTGGAAGGGATGCAGCCGGCGTACGACCCTGCATCATGGCAGGAGCTCCAGCACAAACTGGATCGCATTGAAACTGCAGGACAGCCTGCGGCTACCGACGAGCAATTCGATAGCCTGGTAGCTGAAAAGCTGCAACGCGTATATCCGCCGTATCAGCGCGCTTCCTGGCTTAAGCTGGTAGCGCAACTCGACAGGCAGGAGCGCATTATTCGTTTTGTGCAGCGTGCCAAAACCATCGAGGTGGCCGTTGCCTGCCTGTTGTTGCTGTTCCTGGGGCAGGCGCCCATGACTTTGCCCGGCGATGCCCCGTTTGAGGCGCCGCTCGAACAGGCGCAGGCGCAGCTACAGCCGCAAACATCTACAAACGCTCCTACTGGCAATATGCTTACTCCCGCATTGACCGAAGCCAATGACAGCCGGTCAACCGCTGCCGGTCAAAATAATAGCCTGGCTCAGGGGGAGCAACCGGAATATGTTGCCGATCAGCAACTATCAGCATCATCAGATACGCCTTTTATAAATGACTATACGGCGGTAAAAGCCGACCAAGTCCATGCATTGCCCCTTTCGGCCCCCGTAGTGCCGGCCTCCCAAACTCCGTCGCCCCCACTCAGGGTAGAGATGTACAAGCCGATGCCCATCAATGCCTACGACTTTGTTCCTGCCGAACCCATAGCCGCTATTGGCGCCGGCGGTATCAACAGGTTGAATTATCCCGAAATCCACCCTGAGGACTTGCCCAAGCCTCAACCGCTGGTCAAAAAGCGGTTTGTGCGGGTAGGCATGCTGGGCTCCTCCGACGTTAATCGCATCATTACGCCGCCTGTTACCGTTTCACCCCAAGCCGAAAACGTAGGCTTCGACCGCTATGCGCTGGGGTATGGCGGCGGTATCACGCTGGGCTTTGAAACCCATCGCTGGGAAGTGGAAACCGGGCTAATATACGCGGCCAAGCGCTATACTCCTTTGCAGATTTTATATGTTGAGGGTAGCGTAAAAAGCGGTTTTTTCGGCGCCAGCCTCGAGCAGTTTGAACTCAATACGGTGAATGTGCCCCTGCATTTCCGCTATAATTATTTCGTTCGCGATAAATGGCGGCTCTATGCCTTCGCCGGCGCTTCATGGCATGTGGTCACCCAGGCTAATTATTACGTCAATTTCCGCCCCAACGCGCAATTACTTCAGGCGCCCGCTCCGCTCGACAGCGACCCGGCCCGAAATACCGGCCTGGAGGAGAAAAACCTCGCAAATGGCTGGCTGGAAGGCGGCAGTTTTATGCAAAACAGCTATTTCAGCGTAAACGGCGGCGCCGGCATCGAACGCTATATGTCAACGCGCTGGAGTATTTTCGCCCAACCTACCTACCAACATTCGATACTGTACTTCGGCAACGGCCTTGGGCCGTATCATGACCGAATGCATACGATGTCTATCGTAACCGGACTGAAGGTGAGACTTTAACAACCCACAACCTACAACGCATCCTTCCAGCGCCACAAATACCAGCAGGCATAGGTGCGCCAGGGTCGCCAGGGTTCGCTGATGGCCTCCATTTTTTGCTTGAGGGCCTTTCCTGTGGCAGTAAAATCGTATAGCCGTTGCATAGCCTGTTGAATACCGAAATCGTCAAGGGGCATTACATCGGGGCGATGGAGGGTAAACATGAGAATTATCTCTACCGTCCAGCGCCCAACGCCTTTGATTTGAGTGAGGTAGGAAATGATCTCTTCATCGGGCCACGCCGACCAATCGAAGCCAACCTTGCCTTCCTGAAGAAAAAACTCGGCTACATTGCGCATGTAGGTTAATTTTTGGCGCGACAAGCCGCATGCGCGCAAGGCTGCGTCGTCTAAGGCCAGCAATTGCCCGGGTTGAGGAGAACCGTCGGGAAACAGTGCGATAAATCGCCGGTGAATAGCGTCGGCAGACTTGCCCGACAGCTGTTGGTATAAAATAGCTCTGAGTAAACGCTCGTACACCTCGCCCCCGGGCACGGGTTCTAACTGGATACTGTTTGCCAAGGGTTTCAGCCGGCTGTCTTTCGATAAATGGGCAATGATTTCGGGCGTCATGCCTTTATTTAGTAGCTTGAATTTCTGAAGCAACTGCCGGCGCCGCTTTGTGAAGGCGCAATTCGACGTATTCCGATTTGAATCCTATTTTTTTGAATAATTTGAGTGCGGGCGATCGCGGAGCGAGGCGCATAGAAATATCGCCGTCGGCGCAGGCGCTAACCTTCCTGAAAACTTGTTGCACCAACATGTCGCAATTGGCAACCTCCGGGTGAAATGCCGCATACGCCAGCACATAAGCCGGCCCATAGCCTTCCAGACCAGTTTTATTGGCCACCACGGCGGCGACCAGGCTATCGCCGTCTTGAGCGGTAACAATAAATCCGCCAAACGAAGGCTTAACCTTCAGCGCATAATCAATGGCTCCGCCGATATACTGTCGATTGTCTAATGGCGAGTGTTTGACCAAAAACTTGACCAGTTCGTTTCGCTCCCGCGGGTTCATCCCCGAGTAGGCATTGTAAAGGTGTATCTCATGATGCGACATGGAGGGTATGTTTTTCGCTATAACGACCGCTAAAAGCCTAAAAATACAATGCCGCAGCGATTACTCCAAAGCTATTAATGTAAAATTTAGATGAAATATTCTGATTATCAATAACATAAAATTTAAACCTGTTGAAATTACTATTGAACAAAGCAATTTCATTTTTTTCCACACCAAAACAAACGCGCCACCCCGGAGAGTCAATTCCGGAGTGGCGCGAGGAGAACAGCTACCTGTTCGGGCAGTTTATTCCGTCCATTCCAGGTCGTTCACGCGGCGGGCGGCAAGGTAGCCCATGCGAAGGCCCTCATCGCAGTCCATGCGGAAGTGAACGCCGAGATATACGCGGGAAATGGCATTTTCGTAAGCCATCTCGTCAAAATTATTGAACGAACGCGGCGTGCCGTTGAATTCTACGCGGTATTCGTGGCAGCGGTCGGTCATGGCGTAATCATGGTCAAACACATCTGAGAGGATGCCGGCAGCAGCAGCGCCGAAACCGGAGTGACCCGACGGATAAGCGGGGAACGGCGGCGTTACGCCAACCATACCGTTTACCGGGTTATCGAGCGTCGTTTTCCAGTTTGGATCCATAATTCTGTTGATATAGCTAACCGGGCGCTCAACGCTGTAGTGGTATTTAGAATTCCAAACGATGATACCCGTGTCGCACAATGCCATACCAATTTTTGCATAAGCGTAAACTGCTTTCGCCAGGTCGGCATCCTCTTGATCAATCACTTGATTGAGCACGGCAACCCAACGCGCTGCGGGTTCGAAGGTAAGTTCAAAAATATCGTCGCTCCAGAATTCTCCAATCCATTGGCGTTCCGGATCTTGTGGTTGCGTCAGTGTATATACCTCAAGCGCCTGGCCGTAGAAAGGCGATGTTGTAGACTCGCTGTAAGGCAGCGGCGCCTTGGCGATCATGTCGCTGGGCGTAACGGCAAATGGGCGAACCTGTCCCCAATAAGGGAACAAACCACGCGTAAAATCGGGCAAAGTGGGCTGCCATTTACCGGGGCCGGATGGCGGTACATAATCAGCAGGGTGCGGGTTCTGATAGCCGTTATGGCCGATAGCGTCGGTTGAAGACCAGGCAAAGAAAATAGCAGCTACATTGCGACCATGATCGCGAGAGCGCTCGAATACAGCCTGGCTAACTTCAGCGGAAAACTCGTCTTCGTATGCCTCTTCGAGGGTGGCGATACGCGATTTGTAGTATTCCGTAACATGAGGGTAGTAGTTTTCCAGCATGTAACCGTACACGGCATTAACTACAGTAGGCCAGTGATACTCCAGGCCCGGTTCAACCTGAGGAACCTGTATGCCCGGGAAATTGCGGGCAACTGATTTGTGATCCGGAATAGCTGAAACAATTGACTCATAGGCGGCGAGACCAGTGTAAGCCAACATACGCGCAGCAGCCGGCGGTCGGTAGCCCGGGGCGTAACGGTCGATTTCCAACATGAGTTCGTTCCAGCGATAGGCGACTTCCGCATCGTAATCAGCCGCGCTTTTTACTTCTGTAATGTCTTCTGTGTCGTTCTGACAAGCCGCCAGCCCAATGACGAGCGCAGCAACCAGCAGTAACTTTCCTGTTTTAAGTAATTGTACGTTCATAAGACTAACAAGTTAGTTGAAATTGGAAAATATATCACATGCAAAAAGATGCCACATTGGTATAGCCTCTCAAAAC
>DAINSQ010000100.1:0-17103 GCA_036741235.1 Saprospiraceae bacterium
CATCGCCGAAATCCCAATACCACTGCGTAGCGAAAAACGAACCGTCGAAAAACTCGACGGCCAGAGCCGCGCTGTCAGCAGTGTACTCAAAAGCGGTTACTGGCACTGGATTGTCAATACCCAGGGTATCGCAGGAGCTGCCGTCCATGGGCCCCAAGCCGTAGTAGGGGAAGTTGGGGATGGTTCGGAAGTTTAATGTTGGAAGTACAAGCCCATTGAAAATAAACTCTGACTTATTCCCTTTCTTGTTAGGTTTTCGTATTACATGCAGAGAATCATTTGTACCACAAGTACCCGTTATTATTTCCCCATTGGGAGCAAGTTGGGAAAGAAAAAAACAAGTAATTGCATCGGGATGTTCTAGCATGCTTCCTATTGTAAATCTGGAAGCAGATATATTTTCAGCTTCCAAATCGAATTGGTAGAAGTATTTGAATGAAGACACATACAAAAACCTGGAATTTTTAGAAAACGCTAAACCGCCCATGAGGGCCGTATCCCGATAAGTAAACTGCACCGGGTTGCTGAAGGTACCTGTACAGCGGTCAAAATCGTATATGTCCACATACTGATCCTGTCCCAGGCGGTAAATATTGAGCCGGGCGTATTTGGTACCGTCGGGAGAAAAAGCGGCCTGGCCCAGGCCGGATGGTATGGTATCCCCTATGGTTTGCAGGCCGTAGTTGAGGATGGTATCAGGAGTGACAAGAAGTCGGTAGAATCCATCAGAATCATTTTCAGGCACAACTATCCACCAGTCGCGGCCGTTGGCATGGCGAACGGCTGTTAGTTTGCCATTATCCAGTGTGTCTTCAACCAGTACTTGATTTTTTTCCAGAACGATGCCAGCCCCATTATTGCCAGACATATTTATCCTGGAATAATACAATTTCAGTGACAACACCCTGTATCCATATAGATTTGTTGTATCTGATATGGTATCAATAGGCAAATGAAAAAGAAAATATTCATTAGTATCACTCGGATTCGGGATACTTAACAATGTTTGAGGATAACGCACGCCATCTTCCGCCCAATCAGAGGAAAACGGCCCGGCATCAAGTTGCATCCCGTTCTCTATCGGTTCATGAAGGTAATTAGCCAAATAAATCCCGTTGCTATAAAACAACAGATTGCCCTGTGCGTCGCAGATGCTGGTTGCCGCTGCTTCAAAATTCATATCGCGGTATTCATAAGCTACGGTTGGTGGCATAACGTTAAAGTCTATTCGTGTGCCGCCAAATGTTAATATTTGAGGGTTGCTGTCGTAGCCTAATAGCCAAATATAATCGCGTTTTTCACGTTGAAAAACAGTTTGACCATGTAGCGCGATACCCCAAAATAGTATGAAAGCTATTATAAATAATCGAGACATAGGTTGTGGTTAATACAGCGCCGCTTTGCTTGATTGGCAAAGCAGCGCTGTAGGTTTTTCAATTATTTCATAATCACAACCTTCTTCAATTGCCGGCTGATACTCCACCCGTTCAATTCAAGTAGATACATGCCACTATTTAGACCACTAATGTCAAAGGTAAGGTTTTGGCCCAAAGGCGCTTCCTCCGCTTGCTGTGTAAGTAATACCCGTCCGTGCATATCCAGCAAGGCAATAGTTACAGGGGTAGCATTTACAATTTCTATTTGCAAAACCTTCCTGGCAGGGTTGGGATATACTTTCCAGTCTAATGGGAGTGGGCTGGTTGCTACCGTCCTGCGTTCTTTCTCGGTGGAGGCAATATCAGTAACTTCAGCTTCTGCCAAAGCCTGATAACACCCGGGGTCCACCCTTAAAGAATCCGGGTAAGGCAGGTGCAGCAGGTGCCGGGCCTTGTATACCGGGCGGCCGTTGCTATAAGGGCACTGTTCGGCTATGCTGCCAAGCGCGCTTAACTGCACAGAAGAAAAGGTATCCATGCCGCTTGCCAGGGTCGATAAGTAAAGCGCATTTACATCGAGCTCATTTTGTGCATACCCTTTGGCGCTTTCAAGGCTTTCATTATCCTCTGCCAGGTTTTCTGCCGCCGCGTATATTTCGGCTTTGATAAGCTGATCTAAGCTGTCAATATCTAAGAATAACAACCCCGCTTTTTCAAGCAGCGTATCTCGCAAAGCCCATACGTCTTCTTCTGCTACTACCAGCATGCTGTCGAGGGCCGCCAATCGCTGAACCAAGCTGTCGCGGTCGTGGCTCAGCGCTACTACTTGCTGTTGTTCCGTCTCGCTTTGCCCAAAAAGATGTTGTTTGCCGGCCTCGATTTCATACAAAAGCCCAAGCAGGCTGTCGCTCTGGCTCACATAGAAACTGTCCACGACTAAGGTATCGGTTTCGCCGCCTTGCAGGACCACTTTTCTGTAGAGTTGCTGCCGGGCGCCCCACCGGCGGGCCTCCTCGTAGTCGCCCGTCGGCGCCGTGCCCAAGGCCACCGGTATGTCTATTTCCCTTATTTTTTCTCTTTCATCGCCGATGAGTTGGTCTTCGCAGTCCCAAGGACTACCGAAAGTTTCCGGAAACCACGCATTGATGAAGGATCCAAGTTGAGCCGGCGGCAAATTCGGAAACGCAAAACCCGGCGGGTAATACGCGCTTTGGTCGTCGTGTACTTCGTAACGTTGTATATCTAAATTGTCTAAAGCATCGGGGTTATCCTCCATATCATTCCTCGCCGCCGCGCCTGAGTAGGTGCCCGACAGCCATTGATTGCCCCGGTGCAGTTGGGCATTGATATCCAGCAGGCTGCCGTAGTGCAGGCCGTAGGCAAACGGCGGCTCGAAGATATTGCCCCGGATGTCCGTATCGGTGCAGGTGCCGTTCAGGTGCATGCCCGTGTGCAGGCTGTGCAGCGTGTTGCAACTGTAGGCCATGCCCGTGCTGCTCAGCACATCGATACCCGTGCCGCTGTCTGTGCCCGCGCCTTCTATGGTGTTGAGTTCTATGGTGCTGTTCAGCGCGTCGCGAGCGGCAATGCCGTACAGGCTTGAAGTGCTGTGGTTGAGCGTGATTTCATTATCTGAAACCACATAGCCGTTCGCCGAACCCAGATAGATACCCATATCATATCCGTAGGTCTGTACGATATTGCGGGGGCCGATAGTCGCCTGGTTCTGCGCTATGCCCTGCTCCGACACCATGATACCGATGGCCTTCGACAAAGGCGAGGCGCTGCCGGCGTGGATGGTGTTGTGGTGCAGGGAGATCAGCGCCGCCGGGTCGTTGTGCAGTAAGAGTATACCCCGCGAGGCACAGGCAATATAATTATAACTCATCTCGATAGTGCGCTGCTGCGCAAGCCTCACTTGTACACCCCGGGCTACGTCGGTCATTCGCGACTGGTTCACCTTGGTATCCGTGCCTTGCGCCCATACGGCGTCGGTGCAATACTCAAAAGCGGTTTGTCCGCTCGCGCCAAAGCCCAACACCGTAAGCGGATGCGCCGCCCCGCCCTCGTGCCGGATGCCGAAGCCGGTGAATGGATAAGTCGGCTCGGAAGACGTTATTTCAATACCCAAAAACCGGCTGCGCTCTACAAATAGCGGCGTATTTTTGGTCACAATGCCGTTTCGCAGGTTTTCAAACACATTCTCCGGCGCGCCGGCTACGCCGATGTGCAGGAGATCGTAGCGGTCAACTAACTCAATTCCCGCAAAACTGCGCAGGCCGGGGGCGGGTGTCTGACCCGTATAGGCAGGCAGCAGGTCGTCGTCGGTAGCAAAGGTATTGTCGTAGAAGGGGTCCATTTCAAACACGTAAGGCCCTTCAAAATACAGGCCTACGTAATTGTCTATGAACGTAGAAGAAGAAATATCCACCCGCGATTTGTCGAGCGGCCTTACGGCATACCGGGCGTCTTCGATCCAGGCCTGCTTGGCAATAAAATGGCCGTCGGTTTGCACAGTGATGCCCTTCCACATGTATTCGCAGCCATGTACCCGCTGCACGGAATTCATCCCCGACAGGGAGAATTTGCTATGCGGCGCCACAACAATCTCGGCACCTTCTTCCATCAGTACTTCGCTTTCGTTGATTTCATAATCCTCATCTACAATCAATTGCCCCCGGATGATCACACAGGCATCGGTGAGGAAGTCGTCGGGCAACAGGTTGATCACATCGGTGAAAAACGACAGGTTCATGGCGCTTTGAGGGGGGGTGAAAGCCCCGACATCCAAGACAAAAGCATCCTCGCATTCGCCATAATCGGCGCTGCCCGTACCAGAGCCCAATGCCAGGTCTTGCCAGGCCGCGCAGGCTACATTGAATAAACTGCTGGTCATAGGCATGATAGGTTTAATTGATGGCGGGGGGGTAATTCAAGTAGTTGATTATCAAGTTATTGCCAAGTGAAACTACAGCAATAACACCAACTGAAACGACAAATAAGATGAGGTTTTTCATGATACCAACTATTTTATGGATAAATAATTCAACGCCGCAACTCCATCGGAGCGCAACGCCGGCACTATATTTTCTGATAATAAAGCATAAACACAAGCCCGACACCTGTAGACTTGTAGGTCCACTTTCCAACTGATAGAGCAAGGTAATAAAATAAATCAAACAAACCAAATACGCACGTCAATTTGTCAGTAGATTGCAAGCTAGTGCTATTTCGTTAAGGTTGGGAATACGAATATGCGAACTCATGTATGGCTACTCTTATTGTTCTGCTATTCTCATTGCAGCGTAGCTCAATCCGGTTTTCAAGAAGGACAACTTCGCATTGGAGTAGTAAAATCAAAAATTGTAAATTGGAAATCATAGGAAAAGGTAGTAATGTCCTATATGGTGAAAGAGTAGATTTTCAATATTTGTCTGCACGAATATCCCCTCAGTGGAATTATAAAAATATTTATTTTTCAACAGGCATTTATGCCGGCTATCTCTATTCAGTTGAAAGTAATACACCTTCAGCTTCGCGTTTTATCACAATCGAAAAAATAAAAAACCTGGATTTCGGGATTTGCATAGGCCCTGGGTATCGTTTGTTTCGATTTCTAAATATCGGTATGCTATATGATATTGGTTTAGCTAATATTTATAGTAATAAAACCTATGGAGCTAACGGCTCTGTTGCTAAAATTCGCTATAGTAACCGCAATTGGCTTTTTTATACGGGAGCAACCTATAAATTTTGATTTACCTCACTCATATCTCTCCCTCCCTCACTCTCACCCTCTCACACTCTCCTAATACGCTCCATAATACCGCCGCATAAACCACTCCGCCGACAGCAGGGCCAGCAATAGGAAAAAGATCCATTTCAGGTTGATGACCGGGCGGGTTTGTACGGTGGAGTAGATCACCGGTTTGACCGTTTCTTTTGCCTTGATCAGATCGGCGATGGAAGCCATTTGTTCGGGGTACACCATCTCGCCGCCGTATTTGGCGCTGAGTTGCTGCAGGGTATTGTGGTCGGCGGTGGTCTCGTACAATTCCAATTGGATGGGCTGTACGCTGAACTGGCCGGTGTAGCTCAGGTTCTGGTTGTTGTACGATACCGCGGCGCGGAAGGTGTAATTGCCTACCGGTAAAATACCGGCGTTGAGGGTATAGGCTTTGTCGGTTTTATCAAAAGTAAAATTATACTCTTTGCCCTGGCTGCCGGCGATCACAATCGTCGCATCGGGGTCGTTGACGAGCTGGTAGTTGTCGTTGTACAATTCGGCGTCGAGCTGGATGGGTTCGTTTTCATTAAAAATATTCTTGCTCATATTGACGCGAAACTTGCGCTTATCGTCTTTGAGCCCGACGTACTGCACGGTTTTTCCCAACAACTCGTCAAATAGGTCGTGGTTCTGGTGCTGCAGGTAATCAAACAAGCGCCAGCGCCAGAGGCCTTCGGCGCAGAGTACGGCGGTGCGCACGTCGTTGGGCGAGCCCAAAACGAGGAGCGGATATTGGGTATCTATTTTGCCGATGCGCTGGTAGAGCAGCACCTGGCCTTGGCCGGTAGGCGCAAATTCGCCGAAAGGCGCCGTCAGCGGCGGAAAAGCCTGGAGGTCGTTGGCGATGCGTTCGTCGAGGGTAAACAGGCTAAAGCCCGGCGACAGCCTGGCCTGCACGTCGTTGGTGCTGGGCCCGCTCGACCGGATGTTGATGAGCGATTGCACCTCGCTGAGGCGGCTGAGGTTGGTTTGCGGGCCTACGATATAAAAAGTGGGGATTTTGCGGGCACGAATGGTGTTGAGCACCGCCGAAACGTCGTTGCGCAGGCTGGGCAGTTGGTGCAGGATGATCAGGTCGTATTTGGCGGCGTCTTCCGTAAACTGTCCGGCGTTAGCCACCGTAATCTGGTAGTTTTTGTTGGTCGAAAGGCTTTGCCGCAGGGCCGTCACATCAGGGTGGGGGGCGTTGGCCAGTATGAGGATTTTCTGGCGCGCGTCGAGTACGTCGATGAAAATTTCTTTGCTGTTATTGGCCGCAGTAGCCTCGCCGCTGAGTTGCCCCAGCGAAATGCGGAAGCGCTGCACGCCGCTGGGCGTTGCATCGAGGATGACTTCGCGGGTTGCAAAAAAGTCGTTGCTGTTGATAGCCACTGGTGAAGATTGCAGCAGCCGGGTATTGTTGTTTTCTACTTTATAAACGCTTAGCGTGGTATTGCTGCCTGCGCAGTTTTGCGCGGCAATATCGACCTGCACCGTAAACTTGTCGTCGAGGTAGGCAATGCGGTTGTGGTAGGCGCGCTTAAGCACCAGATCGCGCTTGGCGGTCGTATCCCCCAATGCAACGGTATACACCGGCGCCGTCAGCCTGGATGAAGCATAAAGCGGGTTGCTGCCTTCGTTGTAGATGCCGTCGGTGGCCAATACGATGGCGCCCAGGTTCTGGCTGCCGTACAGGTCGTAGACATTCGTCAACAGCTTTGAGATATTCGATATTTTATCGTTAAATGCCGTGTCGATGCCTTCGCGTACCTCGCTGCCGAAAGAATAGGGTTTCACCTCAAAATCGTCCTTCAATGCGTCCTGGAGTTCGTCCAACTGCTTGTTGTAAGCAGCGCGCCGGCTTGCGTTCATGGTAGTACCCACCGACTCCGAAACGTCCTGGGCCACTACCACAACCGGTTTCTGGGTTTCTACCAGCAGCGAGCGCAACAGGGGCGACAGCAGCAGCAGGCTGAGCAGGGTGACCAGCACAAAGCGCAGCACGGCCATGATGCGAACCAGGTAGCGCGGCTGGTCTTTGAAGGTTTTATCGCGATAATACAAAACCGCTGCATAGGCCAATCCCAATGCTACACACGCTAAAGCCCACCAGGCCGGATATTGAAAGATGAGATTCTTCATTAGTGTTTATATGTCAACCGGGCAAATATACCACTAGCCATCGGCATCCCGAACAGAGAGGGGGGGTGACGTTGTTACAATTATGTTAAAAGAACGTTCCAGCAATGCATTTGTTGTAATTTGCGTTGTTTTGGAGTGACTGAGTTTTTTTAAACCACAGAGTTAAACGGAGTAAAACGGAGTGACACAGAGTTTTCATTTCACTCTGTGGGACTCTGTGAAACTCCGTTTAACTCTGTGGTAAAGAAAACGTGTAAAAGATTCTAATATGACCTTCAAAAAAATAGCGGTAATCGCAGCCTTATTGCTGGTAGGCCTCTCCCAAACCCGGGCCGCCTACCTGCTCATCCCCATGGATGACAAATCGCAGAAAAACCACCTTAAAGCCTACGGCATCGCCTATTGGGTATTGGACAGCGGCGTGGAGGTATGGTGGTTGCTCAACTACCGGGGCGGCAGCTTTGCTTTTCAGCACAATAAAGTGTTTGAAAAAGAATGCCTTACGCGCGATGTGAGCTTCGAGATCATCCCCGACGCGCAATTCGCCAAAATCCAGGAGGAAATCGCCCACCCGGAGGTGAACATGGAGGCCATGAAACTCGAAAAAGCCCCCAAGATAGCCGTATACACGCCCGAGACCAATGAAAAAGGCGAAGAATTACAGCCCTGGGACGACGCCGTGACGCTGGTGCTGACCTACGCCGAAATTCCCTACGACAAAATCTACGACCGCGAGGTACTCAACGACCTCTTGCCCAAATACGACTGGCTGCACCTGCACCACGAAGACTTCACGGGCCAATACGGGCGTTTCTACCGCTCTTTCCACAACGAACCCTGGTACCGCGAAAACCAGCGCAAGGCCGAAGAGCTGGCCAAAAGCCTGGGATTCAATAAAGTATCGCAGGAAAAACTCGCCGTAGTCAAGCGCATCAAAGAATACGTCATCGGCGGCGGTTTTATGTTTGCCATGTGTTCGGCCACCGATAGCTACGACATTGCCCTGGCCGCCGACGGCGTCGACATCTGCGCCCAGATCTACGACGGCGACCCCGTTGACCCCAACGCCCAGGAAAAACTCGACTTCAGCAAAACGTTCGCTTTCCGCGATTTCCAATTGATCAAAAACCCGCTGGAATACGAGTTTTCAACCATCGACAACCACCAGAACAGGCAAATCGCCCCCGAACAGGACTATTTTACGCTGTTCGACTTCTCCGCCAAATGGGACCCCGTGCCTACCATGCTCACCCAGTGCCATACCCGCACGGTAAAAGGTTTTATGGGCCAAAGCACCGCCTTTATCCGCCGTTATATCAAACCCGATGTACTCATCATGGGCGAAACCAAACCGCTGAATGAGGCCCGCTATATTCACGGTACGATGGGGCAGGGGTTTTGGACGTTCTACGGCGGCCACGACCCCGAAGACTACCGCCACTTCGTACACGATCCCCCCACCGACCTCAACCTGCACCCCAATTCGCCGGGCTACAGACTCATTTTGAATAATGTGTTGTTCCCCGCCGCAAAAAAGAAAAACCGCAAAACCTAAAAGAATGACATAACGCCGCGCGCTTCCATATCATTCTTAATTCTTCATTCTTAATTTTTCATTTTTAATTAAAAGCCACCATGAACCGCTCGATGTTTCGCTTTGTAGGTAGCCTACTCTTACTCCTGCTGGGCTTTGCCGGCGGCGTAGCCTGGAAAGCCCGCGACATCAACCAGGATCCATCGCAATCCGCTACAACTACTACCGACGACCAGGGAATAGCCGTGCCTGCCCGCCAGGTAGCCCCGGATGCAGCGCTCAACCAGGGAGAAATCGCCACCATCAAGTTGTTTGAAAACGCGGCGCCCTCGGTATGTTTTATCACCACCACCAGTATGCAGGTCGACTTCTTCACCCGCAACGTGATGGAGATACCCCGCGGTACCGGCTCGGGTTTTGTGTGGGATAAAAAAGGGCATATCATCACCAACTACCACGTCATACAGGGCGCCGACAAGGCCCAGGTTACCCTGGCAGACCGCACCACCTATGATGCCAGGCTCGTTGGCGCAGCGCCCGAAAAAGACCTCGCCGTGCTCAAAATCGACGTGCCCGCCGGCAAACTCACGCCCATTCCGCTGGGTTCCTCCGAAGTATTGCGCGTGGGGCAATCGGTATACGCCATCGGCAACCCCTTCGGCCTCGACCAGACCTTGACCACCGGCATTGTGAGCGCACTGGGCCGCGAAATCGAATCGGTGGGCGGCGTGCCCATCCGCGACGTCATACAGACCGACGCCGCCATCAACCCCGGCAACTCCGGCGGTCCGCTGCTCGACTCCTCGGGCCGGCTCATCGGCGTCAATACCGCCATTTACAGCCCTTCGGGCGCCTCGGCGGGCATCGGCTTCTCCATCCCCGTCGATGCCGTGCGCTGGGTAGTGCCGGAGCTCATCCAATACGGCCGCATCAAGCGCCCCTCGCTGGGCGTTGAACTGGCCCGCCCGCAAATTGCCAGTCGCTTTGACATAGAAGGCGCCCTGGTGCTCAACGTAGTGAAAGGCAGCGGCGCCGAACGCGCGGGGCTGCAAGCCACCTACCGCGACCGCTACGGGCAGATCAAGTGGGGCGATATTATCGTGGGTGTGAATAACGAAAAAATAAAAAACAACAACGACCTGTTGCTGGCGCTCGAAAACTACCAGCCCGGCGATATGGTAACGCTAAAGGTGCTGCGGGAAGGAAAACCCGTAGAGCTGAAGGTGAGGTTGGATGAATCGAGGTGAGTTGCCGGCATCACCCCGGCATATTCTTCAATTTATCCTTATTTTTCACCACAATAATGCCGTCTTTGATATCGATATAGCCGTCTTCTTTGAATTCGGTAAGCATGCGTATCACACTTTCCTTGGCGGTGCCCACGATGCGGGCCAGGTCGTCGCGCAGTATATTGATATCGCCGGAGTCTGTTTTTTCGGCCAGTAGTAGCACGGCGTCGGCCACGCGTTTGCGCACGGAGTTATAGGCCAGGTGCAGCAACTGCTCTTCCTTTTCGGCAATATTATTAGCCAGCATCTTAATCAGCTGGGAAGACACATCGCGGTTAGCGTAGAGCAGGGCCAGGAAATCCTCTTTAGGGACGAGGCTCACCTCGGCTTCCTCGAGGGCGGCGGCTGACTCTGTGTGGCGGCTTTCCTTGATCAGGTCTACATAACCCAGGAAATCGCCGGGGCCGGCAATTGAGATAATATATTCCTTGCCGTCTTCATTCGTCTTAAAAATCTTCACATTGCCCGACTTCACGAAATAGATATATCGGGGATAATCGCCTTCTTCGAACAGCATTTCGCGTTTCTTGAGGTTTTTCACCTTGCGTTCGCTGGAGAGTTTGCGCAATTCCTCGTAGCCGCGGGCGTCGTTGATAAAAGCGCTGAGGCCCTGTTCTGTGCGGTCGAATTGTTTGCGCACCAGTTCGCTTTTGCGCAGGCGGGTTTCGATCACCGACAGGAGTTCGTCCTTATAAAAGGGCTTTGTGATATAATCGTCGGCGCCGAGGTTCATGCCCCTGCGGAAGTCGGTTTTTTCGGCTTTGGCCGTCAGGAAAATAAACGGAATATTAGACGTTTGGCTTTTTTTGCTCAGGATATTGAGCACGCCGTAGCCGTCGAGTTTGGGCATCATCACATCGCAGAGGATGAGGTCGGGCATTTCTTTGAGGGCTCTTTCCACGCCCACCGTTCCGTCTTCTGCGAGCAAAACGTCATAGCCGGAGAGTTCGAGAATTTCTTCGAGGTTTTCCCTTACATCGGCGTTATCTTCTATAACCAGAATTTTCTTCATGCGTTCGAGTGACAATTGAACAACAAGGACAATAGGCCAAGATACTAAAAAAACGGCAAACAAACCCGTTTTTCAGGGTTGCCGCGGGCTCAAAGATCGAATTTTTCCTGCAATAGGGGAAGTTCTACGAAGAAAGTTGTGCCTTTTCCCAATTCGCTTTCGAAAGAAATAGCGCCGCGCATGAGTTCCACATAGCGCTTGACGATATTGAGCCCGAGCCCGGTGCCCTGAATATTCTCCACATTATGGGCGCGGAAGAAGCGGGTAAAGAGGTGTTGTTGTTCTTCTTCGGGGATGCCGATACCATGGTCTGTGATGCGGATAAGTAGTTTGTCCTCCTTGAGAGAAGTTTCGCATTCGATAGGGGTGCCGGCGTCGGAATATTTGATAGCGTTGGAGAGGAGGTTAAAAAAGATATTTTTGAGAAACTTTTTATCCAAAAAAAGCGTCAGGGGTTCTTCCGGGATAAAGTGATCGATTGTTTGGCCGGGTTTAAGCAGGCCGTGGATTTCGTCGGTTATCTCGTCGCAGAAAGCTCGCAGTTGGAAATGGACGGGTTCGGTAACAATTTTGCCCTCTTCGAGTTTGCTGAGCGACAGGAAGTCGTTGAGAATACCGGTGAGTGTGGCCACAGCCGATTTGACGCGTTTGACGTGTTTTTCGCGTTTGGCTTGTTGTTCGGCATTCACATAGGCTTCGATGAGGTCGGCGGAAGACAGGATAGTACTAAGGGGAGTTCGGAATTCGTGGGAAGCCATAGATACGAAGCGAGATTTGAGTTCGCTTAGTTCTTTTTCTTTTTGCAGGGCATCTTTGAGTTTGGCTTCATTTTCCTTGATCAGTTTTTCGGCGGCTTCTCTTTCCTTGATTTCGCGTTCCAATTTTTTATTGATTCGGAGCAATTGGTTAACGGCGTTGGCTAATTCCTCGGTGCGTTGTTCCACCCGTTCTTCGAGTTCGGCATTGAGTTTAATGACGCGAGCTTCAGCGGCGCGTTGTTCTGACAAGTCGTGAATAATACCGGCGAAGATGCGTTTATCTTGGAGTCGTACCTCGCTAACGCTGAGTCGCAGGGGGAATACCGTGCCGTCTTTGCGGCGGCCTTCCACTTCGCGGCCAATGCCGATGATCTTTCTTTTTCCTGTTTCGCAATAGCGTTTGATATATTCATCGTGACGGCTGCGGTGGGGTTCCGCCATGAGCATGGCGATATTATGTCCGATCATCTCTTCGTAGGAATACCCAAAAAGGCGGGAAGCCGCCTGGTTGGCCAGTTCCACGATGCCATTTTCGTCTATGGTAATAATGGCGTCGGTAGCGGTTTGAATAATGGCTTGCAGCCTTAACGCATCATCGGAAAAGCTCAACATCAGCAATATTTATTTGCCAAAAATAAATCATCATTTGGTGAAGACGATGCAGAATGATAGAAAGATTTTTCAAAGGCTTATTTCCCAGCTTGCGCAATGACAAAAATCATTGGACGAGATGACAAGGCAAGGGAACTTGCACCGCGAGTTTGGGGTATTTTTGCTGTAGAAGAAAGGGAACGCCCAGCATCAGGGCGCCAATTGAGAGATGACTTCATTACAGTACATAAACCCCATCAATAACCTCGGTTGCATGTTATTTAAAAAGACATCTCATAAAGAGCGCCCCAAGCTGGAACTCTTGGGTATAGGTTCGGCGCTTACTCGCAAGCTTAAGGCAAATTTGCAGGAAGCGATGGCGGAGCTGTCTTTGGATCTGCCGGTAGAGGAGGTGACCGAGATTGACAAGTTACTGCAGTACGATATTTCAGGAATTCCCGCGCTTGCAGTAAATGGCAAGGTGCTTTTTCAGCAGGAGGTTCCCGGCGTTTCAGAGATCAGACAGTTGCTGATCAATTTTCTGGGGCTTGAACCAAAAGAGATTCCTATGAAAAAGATACTGGTTCCTACCGATTTTTCGGCTCCGGCCAACAATGCGCTCGATTATGCCGTAGCGATAGCCAATGCTTTCGGGTCAAAGATCACCCTGCTGCATACTTACAAGGTATACAGCTCGGCTGGCATGTTTTTGTCCGTTGAATCGATTATGCAGCAAGACGCCGCCGATGACATTAACAAGATCATTGAGCGCGTGAAACCCAGGCTGGAGCCGGGCGTTTCCATTGAGGGCAAAGTATTGCGGGGCGACGCCGTTTCTGTGATTGCCGACCTGGCCGATCTGTCGGAATACGACCTGATCATAATGGGCACCAAAGGCGCCAGCGGTCTGCGGGAAGTATTCATCGGCAGCGTCACCAATGGCGTTATCCGGCATACTCGCACGCCAGTGCTCGCTATTCCCGAAAATGCGGTATTCCAGCCTTTTGAAACCTTTGTGCTGGCCATCGACAACCAAAAATTGTCTTCCGCTGAAGTTACGGATGCGCTGCTGAAAATGGCGCAACGCTTTCAAGCCAAAATCAAAGTGTATCACAAAGATACCGGCGAGGCCGACCACGGCATCGACCCTTCTGTAGACCAACTATTGGAACCGGTAGAGCACTCTTTCCACTACGAACTCAAAAGCGACAACGGTACGACTACCAGTATCGACGATTTTGTAGCCGACAGCAGAGCCGATATGCTGTGCATGGTGCACCGCAGTCGCAACCTGGTTGACGAAGTCTTTCACGTGAGCGTTACTTCCAAACAGGCGTTTCACACTAAAATTCCACTGCTCGTACTTCACGATTAAGGGCTGGTTGTCAGACCTTTCCAATTCTGATAAAAATCAACAGGCACGCTGAATATTGTCATAATATTTCAGCGGTATTATCGCTTAATTTGATAAAGATCAACAACCTGACGTCTGATGGCAAAGTTGAAAGCATTTATCGCCGTTTTATGCATAAGCGCAGCGCTGCTTCCCGGTTGCCGGCAAGACGACAACGAAGAGGCCCTGATGCGCGCCATGGTCAACTTCGACCAGGCGTTTGTGCCCGTACTATATTATACGATGCAAGGCGACGCCGACCGCGCCAAGCATGCATCGCTATACCTGGCCTTCGAATGGCAAAAAATGGAAATGCGCTATCGCCGCTATTATGAAGACGACAAAAACTGGCAAGCCGGTTTTGACCGCATCGATACATGGCTGGGCGACGCTTTTTTTGAGATTGACAACAACTGCGCCGTTGTAGCAGCCAACCTGCTCGAACACGCGCGTTATGAATGGACGGAATTGCGTATGAGTCATGAAATAACCTACTACCCCGATTATCTCTACAATGCGCAGGCCGCTTCCAGTTGGTTGCGACAAGTACTATCTGATAAACGCGCTTGCCAGACCGAATGGGAAGCTATCGCCGAACAAGTGGCGTTGCTCAATACTTCGTGCTGGAAAGCCGTCAACGAATCCCCCGACCCCGATTTATACGAACTCGACAAAACCGAAATGGCCTACCTTCAACAGCAAAAGGACCGCATGACGCACTACTTGACCCTTCTTAACGAATCGGCAAGTTGCGCGCAAGCCGACAAAATGGTAGCCGCCTGCCAAGGTCTTTCGCCTGCAATTTGGGAAGCTATCGGGGTTTTTGGCAACTTTGACGCCTCGAAAACTTATTTCGCCGAACGCTAAATCAATATGCGCTCGCTATTCACGATCAAAACTTTTGAGCTATGCAAGCCGACCGTCCTGTGCGCGAAATTATGACAACACGAGTGGTAACGGTAACTGCCGATGCCTCCGCAGAGATGGTAAAAGAGATTTTTCGCAAAAATCCTTTTCACCACCTACCGGTGATCGACCAATCGGATATGCTGATCGGCATTATCAGTATGGAAGATTTCTTTAAACAAGCTTACCTGCTATCGCTCGATACCGGCGGTAAGAAGTATTCCGAAAAAGCATACGAGTCGCTGAAAGTCCGCGATTTTATGACGGAAGACCCCCTTTTTATCGAACCCGACGATACCATAGGCCTCGCTGCCGATATCTTTTTGGCCAATCAATTCCATGCATTGCCGATTGTTGATGGCGGCAAATTGGTGGGCATCGTTACTACGCACGACCTGCTGTCCTTTGTCTTTAATTCTAATTACATAGAAAAAGAGGAATGATTCGTTAACCCCGCACGGTAGCCGCCACCGCCAGTGGAAGACCGGCGCGGAAAAATCCAGGGCTATGACAGACAAATCTATCACGGTGGGCGCAATTATGACCACCCAGGTTATTGCAGTAGCTCCAGATGATACGATGGAAAAGGTCCAGGCTATTTTCCAGGAGCGCCACATTCACCACATTCCGGTGGTAGAAAAAGAAAAAGTGGTGGGTATCGTCAGTTACTCCGACTACCTCAAGCTATTACACGGTTTTACGATTTTTAATACGCAGAAAAGCGAGGAATACAACGAGGCGATTATGCGCTCCCTGTTGGTTCGGGAGGTGATGGTGAAACAAGTGGCTAAACTTCGCCCCGAAGATAAAATCGAGCTGGCCGCCGATATTTTCCGCGAAAACCTGTTTCACGCTATGCCGGTGGTCGATAGCGAAGGTAAACTCAAAGGTATCATTACTACTTTCGACCTGCTCAACTATGCTTTTAACGATTTGCTGATGCTGAAGTGAAGTGAGTAAAAAACCTTCAACCCCGGGTTGTCACACCGGGGTTGAAGGTTTTTACAGCGGTAAGTCTATTAGCCCCGGTCGAATCGAAGCTCTTGAATAGTGTAGTTGCCGCCGCTGACTTTCAGATAAATATATACCCGAAAGGAGCCTGAAGCCGTTACCAGATTACCGATACAGTATTGGGAATCGTTGCCCTTGGATGTACCCTGATGCACCTGGCTGAAGCTTTTGGGTTTATGCTGGGCGAAAAAGTCTCTTACTACCTTGATCGCCTGCGCTTTGGCATATACGTCTTCATTATCCATTACAGATACCTCAACAGTCTGGTCAAAATACTGACCCAACGCATCGGCATTTCCCTCGCTGATCGCTTTGGTAATGGCGTTCAGGTTCAACTCTTGCGGGCTGAACAATACACTTAGCAACAGGACTGATAGCATGGCGCTCATCGTTTTTTAGTTTTTGGTAAAACGATTAATTAATAATGTGCAAAATGTGTAAAAAGTAACAGGTCCTTATGCTTTTTTTATTCTATTAGACGCAGGCCCTGTGAAAAAGTAACCAGATGAAACACAGGGTATTTACCGGAAGGGGCAATGGATGTTGCAATAGTCGCTTTGTGTTGTTCATAATGAAACGATCTTACTCCTTGTTTCATTGTTTAAGATAACTTGTTTATCAATTCCCATCCCTTGTCCCCTTGTCACCTTGTCACCTTGTCACCTTGTCACCTTGTCACCTACAAAATATCACCCCCATTTCGTACTTTTGCCCCCATGAAAGCACAACGCGTTATTCTGATTATTCTCGACGGCTGGGGTCATGGCCCTAAGCCCGAAGTGAGCGCTATCGCGCAAGCCGATACGCCTTTTATGGACTCCTTGTACCGGCAATATCCCAATGCCGAGCTGGTCACCCACGGCGAACAGGTGGGCCTTCCCGACGGACAGATGGGCAATTCAGAAGTGGGCCACCTCAATATCGGCGCAGGCCGCATCGTATACCAGGAACTCGCTCGCATCAATAAGGCCGTACGCGAACGCGAATTACACGCCAACGCTACGCTGCTCGAAGCCCTGCATTACGCCAAAGCCAATGACAAGGCAGTGCACCTGATGGGGCTGGTGTCTGACGGCGGCGTTCATTCGCACATCAGCCACCTGGAAGCCCTTTGCGATATTTGTGAAGAAACCGGCCTCGAGCGAGTATATATTCACGCTTTCCTCGACGGCCGCGATACCGATCCCAAAAGCGGTTTGGCTTTCCTTCGCCAATTGCAACAACACATCGCTGCTCAACACGCCAGGCTGGCCAGTGTGATAGGGCGTTATTACGCCATGGACCGCGACAAGCGCTGGGAACGCGTGAAACTGGCCTACGACCTG
>DAINSQ010000100.1:17113-18184 GCA_036741235.1 Saprospiraceae bacterium
GCTACCATCCAACCCGGCGATGCGCTGATCTGTTTTAACTTCCGCACCGACCGCCCCAGGGAGATTTCTCAAGTGCTGACTCAACAGGATTTCCCGGAATACGATATGAAAAAACTCGACCTGCATTACGTAACCATGACGCGTTACGACGATACTTATAAAAACGTGCATGTCATTTTTCAAAAAGACGATTTGAGCAATACCCTGGGCGAAGTGCTGTCGGCAGCGGGAAAAACCCAGGTTCGCATCGCAGAAACGGAAAAATATCCCCACGTGACGTTCTTTTTCTCCGGAGGCCGCGAAGAGGAGTTCCCCGGTGAACGCCGCATCATGATCCCTTCTCCCAAAGTGGCCACTTACGACCTCCAACCCGAAATGAGCGCACCGGAAGTCGCTGAAGCCATTATGGCCGATATTCGCCAACATCAACCCGATTTTATCTGCCTCAACTTCGCCAATACCGATATGGTGGGGCATACCGGCGTTTTTTCCGCCGCCGTAAAAGCCGCCGAAACAGTAGACGGCTGCATGAGCCGCCTTATACCGCTGGCGCTTGAACACGACTACGAGGCTATTATTATTGCCGACCACGGCAATTCGGATTATATGGTCAACGACGACGGTACGCCCAATACGGCCCATACCAAAAACCCGGTGCCTTGCATTTATGTGGCAAAAGACACTAAAGGGCTAAAGGTCAAAAATGGCAAATTGGCCGATATTGCGCCTACTATTCTGTATTTGCTGGGATTACCCGCCCCCGCTGCTATGGATGGAGAAGTGCTGGTGGGATGACGCACCCCGGATTAAACCGGTTTACCAATCTTTCTCGGACGCGCAAATCTTTGCGTTTTTTCGCCGCAGCTTGTCTAATACGCGCTGCTCTTCGGCGTCCATAATATTTAGCAGGCGTTCGGCTTCTTCACGGCTGATATCTCTAGGCTCGGCCGGGCGCTGCTCGGCGGGAGAATCCGCCGTTTTGCTCTCGTCGCCTTGTTGCTGCGGCTGGTTCTGCGGCTGCTGCCTGGGTTGGTTCTGCGGCTGTTGTTGTTGCTGCTGATTTTGCTGCTG
>DAINSQ010000101.1:0-18115 GCA_036741235.1 Saprospiraceae bacterium
ATTATTTAATTTGTATTCTCATATTCTTTCCCAAACCAATCTCAATAATTTTAATCAAAGTACCTAACTCCACATCTGATTTGTTATTCTCTAATCTGGAGATGTAATTTTTTGTCGTTCCACTCCGCTTGGCCAGTTCTTCCTGGGTTAACCCCGCCTGTTCCCTGGCAGTCTTGACTATATTCCCGATTCGGTATATTTTATTCCTCTCCTCATCAGGCTCGCTTTCCTGATAAAGCACTATCGGATCCAAGTCAAATGCGACTTCAAATTCCATCCCGTTAGAAAGCCGTTTTTTTTGGATGAGATTAGGCCAGCGTAGCGTTCCATCAACCAATTCGAGTTGTTGGAATTCCGCCATATTTAATAGTTTCGACCGGAAAGCGTCAGCCTGATAATTCCATTTTTCAAAGAGCGCAGCAAAATCGATTACCCGATACTCTCCGGTATTGAATGCCACATATACCCTGAAGCCGACAACTTCATTGATTTTGATTATACGCGGTATTTTGATTGATTTTCTCATAATGTCACTCAATGATTGTTTTTCCAAATTTCTATCAGGATACCCTGGTTTTCTCTAGCCCACTTGGTCACCCGCTTTCGCTGTTTTGCCGGAAGATAGCCCTTGAGTGTATCAAGTGTTTAGATTTCGATCAATTCTTCATACTCCGCGTAAATCGCATGAAAATGCGGCGGCGCATGATCATCGAAATACAGATCTATCTTGATCCCGTCAAAGGTGAAATAAGTCGGCATTTGAGTTTTCTGGTTACCTAATTAGGACACAAAGTTGCTTCTTTTTTTTCTATCTCGCAAGAGCATTCAGGATGTATATCCCGCATGCCGTCAAATCAGCACAACTTGTCCCGAATGAAGTTCGGGATCAGCATCCCGACCTCCTTCCAGTCACTACGGGACTACCTTCGGCCGCATCAGCACATCAGCACATCAGCACATCAGCACATCAGCAAATTAGCAAATTAGCAAATCAGCACATCACCCATACAACTCATAACGCACCTGCGATTTATCATACCCGAGCTTGACGATCAAATTTGCCACGGCATCGTCTATCATATTACTCCAGCCGCAGAGATAAAAAGACACGTCGGGCCGCTTAACGGCGTATTGTTGCAAATAAACCTGGTGGATATAGCCTTTGTGGACGGGAAAGTCGAATTGCGCCGCATTGATTTCTGCTTCGCGCGACAGGGCAACTTCGTAGCTGAATTCGGGGTGTTCGCGCCGCAACTGTTCGAATTCTTCGCGGTATAAAATGCCATTGGCATAGCGGGTTCCGAAAATAAGGTGAATGCGCCGGTGCGGCTTGCCGAGGCGGTAAATATCGCCGATCATACTGCGAAACGGCGCTATGCCGGTGCCGGTGCAAATCAACACGAGATCCTGGTTTTCAATATTGGAGGGCAGGGTAAATGCGCCGTCAGGGCCCTTAAAGCGAATAGTGGCGCCCAATTCCATTTCTTCGAAAAAATAACGCGATGCCGCGCCGCCTTCGAGGTTGAGAATACAAAACTCCAGTACCTTGCCCCCATCGGGCGCATTGGCAATGGAATAGCTGCGCCAACGCTTGAGGCGCTTTTCGTCGATGGGCAGGTCCATGGTGACAAATTGCCCCGCTTCGAAGTGAAAGTCTTCAGTAGTGCTGATCTCGACCCAAATGCGCCGCGTAGCAGGCGATTCGTCGACTATATTGATGACAGTGCTGTCGTACCATTTCCAGGCCATAAGTATGGGGATTGTATGCGGTTAACCCATCATTGCTTCGTATGTAAGAACAACGTCGTATCCTTTTTCGTTGAAATAGGCCCGCGTATCAGCCTCGGGGCGGTCGCTGGTGACGAGCGCGAAATCGCCGCCCCAGGCGCCCAGCGATTTGACTTCGCCCCAGTAATCGGCGAAATACAAATCTTTGGCTCTTGCCAGTTGCATGGCCTCCGATATAAGGTGTTCGTGGCGGCGTATACAATCTTCAACTTCCGCCAGGGTGCGTGCCGATAGCCATTGGGCGGTGATGGCGGTAATTTGGGCCGCCAACTGCTGTATTTGTCCCTCTGCCTCCCGGAATAACCTGATGGCGTCCTGACTGCTTTGCTTTTTTCCCAAATATACAAAATAAAGCTGCCGGCGATAAGGCGGCTGATACGGGTATTCGATGTAATGCGGCACGCCGTCGATGAGTTGGTAAAGGATGGGGCCTCGGGCATTGGCACAGGCGAGGTCGTAACCCGAACCGCCGAAAGTGTCGTGCAATAGTTTGTAAGGGTCTACCTGCAGCCAATGCGCCATGTTGGCGATGAGCGTAGAACTGGTGCCCAGGCCCCAGTGCCGCGGAAAGTCGAGGCGGGTGATGACTGCCGCGCCTTTCATATTGCTCCACACATGGGGCCGCTGGCGCTGCACGGCGTGCAAAACGGCCTCCAGCTTATGGCCGGCGCGTTCATCGAGGCCTTCTTCGTAGGTGGCTTCGGGCAGCATGTAGAGCGATTCAAACCAGCATTCGCCGTCGGCATCGTAACTCTGCCACGACAACCAGCCTTCCTGGGCCTGCGGCGGGTAGATGACTTCCAGTTCCTGCCCGAAACGGGTGGGCAGGGCCAGGGCCAGCGCGCCGTCGAGTACCGCGTATTCGCCGGTAAACAACAGTTTGCCGTGCGCGCGGTAGTGCGTAGGGAAGGTTGGGTTCATACGCAAGGTGGTTTTCTGATCGCGTTGCCGGGCTATTTTGCCGCCGCCGGCGTTTTCCGCAATGCTTCTATGAAATCTCTTACTGCTGTGAAGGTAATGACTTTATCGCAAAAATACTGGAATGCCGCCTCCATTTCCGCTTCAACGGCGCCCAGGTGGTTGAGAATGTTGGTCAAGTGCATTTTCATATGCCCCTGCTGAATGCCGGTGGTAACCAGCGATCGCACGGCGGCAAAGTTCTGGGCAAGCCCTGTGGCCGCAATAACGGCCATGAGTTCAGGCGCCGAAGGATTGCCCAGCAGCTCCAGCGAACGCGAGGCCAGCGGGTGCAGGCGCGTGAGCCCGCCCACCGTACCCACAGCCAGCGGTATGTCGAGCCAGAAGCGGAAAATGCCGTTTTCAATGGTACAATAGCTAAGGCTGCGGTATTGGCCGTCGCGGGCGGCGTAGGCGTGGCCGCAGGCTTCGATGGCCCGGAAGTCGTTGGCCGTGGCCAATACCACGGCGTCGATGCCGTTGAAGATGCCCTTGTTGTGGGTCACGGCCCGGTATGGGTCGATTTGGGCGATGCGCACGGCCTTGGCGAATTTTTCGGCAAACAGGGGCGTTTCTTTTTCAAACTGCCCCTCCGCCAGGGCTTCCACCGGGCATTCTACCCAGGCGCGCACGAGGCACTGGGGGGTGTAGTTCGACAAAATGGCCATAATAATATCGACGTCGCGCGGAGCGCCCTCCAACGCCGGATGTTCAGCAATAAATCGCTCCAGGCTGTTGCCGAATTCTTCGAGCACCGAGTTGATGAAGTTGGCGCCCATGGAGTCGCAGGTCTCAAAGGTCACGCGCAACTGGTAATAGTCGGGCTCCAAATGGGTGTAGTCGAGCAGGGTGATGCCGGTGACTCCCCCGCCCCGCTTTTCCATGTTGGCGGTGAGGAAGGCTACGTCGTTGAGCAGGTATTCGCGCAATTCGCCGGTGAGGCCCGACAGTAATTCGTGGTCGCCGGCCCAACTGAAGTGCAGTTGCCCTACTTTTTGGGTTGAGATGATGGTCGTATGAAAACCGCCCCTGTCGAGCCAGTATTTGGCGGCGCTGGAGGCCGCAGCCACTACCGAGCTTTCTTCGATGACCATCGGCACGGTATAGAGCTTGCCGTTGATGAGAAAGTTGGGCGCTACGCCGTAAGGCAACATGTAGTTGCTGATGGTATTTTCGCTGAAGCCGTCAAAAACGCGCTGAAGCGATTCGTCAGGGTGCCAGAAGTTCCGGAAATCGGTTTCGGCGGCTTCCGTGCCGGCGGCAAATTGCTGCGCTACCCATTTAAGTTTATCGCTTTTGGATAATTTTGAAAATCCTGCTATTGTTTTATCCTGCATGTCGCTGTAGTTGATCGAATTGTGTTATGGTTTGATGCGTAGATAAGCCTGCGCCAGTTCCAGCCCGCGTATCTGGTTTTCGATATATGCGGTCAACCGCTCGTAGTCGCCGCGGGCATGCTCCAGGAAACCCGAAGCCTGGCCGTATACCGCCGGAAGCTGAATGGTATTGATAAGGTAGTAACCATCGAGGAAGTTTTTGATGCCGCCGGAGATGATAATTTGCCTGCAGCGGAGTTTGTCGCCGAGTTCCTCAACGAGGGCGTTGACGTAGCGGGTCATTTCGGCGGCGCTGTGACCGGTGTATACCAGCGGTTCGAGGGCAGCGAGCTTATCGGGGTGGGCGCGCAGTAATTCGAGCAGGGCAAAGTTGGTGCCCCCGCTGGCGGCAAAGTCGACGGCGGCCAGCGGCAGTTGCAACAGGGCGCGCAGGCTTTCGGGGCCCATGCCCTGGCCGACTTCCTTGACGATGACGGGGTATTCGGCAACGGCCAATACCTGCTCTATGACGGCCAGTGGCGACTGCCGGAAGACGTCGCCCTCGGGTTGCATGGCCTCTTGCAGAGGGTTGACGTGAATGATCAGCCCGTCGGCGCGCAGTTTTTCGAGCAGCCGGTCGATACGCCAGGTTTCTTTTTTGTCCAGCAATTGCTCCAATTGCGCAATGCCGAGATTGGCGTAAAAGGGCAAGTCGTGGCCGATAAGGTCACGCACATCGAAGTCGCGCAGCGTCTCATCGCTATATAATAAGGAGCGGCAAGATCCAAGCCCCATGCCCATGCCGTAGTCGCGGCAAGCCCGCGCCAGGTTGTGGTTAATAGTATGAGCCCACTCGGTGCCGCCGGTCATGCTCGATACCCAAAGCGGTACGCGCTGGGTTTTGCCCAAAAAGGCAATCGGTTGAAGGCTGCCTTTGGGAGGGTGCGCCGACAATAGCGGTTCGTACCAAAACCGGCCGTCCAAACGGGCAGCCGCTACCTGCGAGCGCAGCGCCAGTTCGATATGATCGCGTTTGCGAGATGCCGCGGTAGGATCGGCATCGTGAGGTGTAAACTTGTTTGGCTCCTCCTGCATGAACTTGTTTTAATTATTAATTACATACATCCCCCCTCATCCCCCCTCATAACCCCTCATAACCCCTCATAACCCCTCATAACCCCTCATAACTCTACAAAGATAGGAGCATTGCGACCAATGTCGTTATGTTAAGGCCCTAAAGTGTAGATACTGCGCAAACCTGGTGCGGAATGGCCCTGAGATGGCTTGAGCCGGCGGCTCAAAGCGCGATGGCAATACCTGGCTCATTGATTCATTATTTCTTTTCTGGCGATTAAAAAAGTAACAAAAATACCGGTGCTGCGCTCTTGCAATTTGAAAGTCAACTTGGGTTGTAAAAGCCATTAGCATAAAGACATTGGCATTGCGGCATGCCTGGAGCATAAACAAAGCCTTTTACAATTGGTTCACAGCCACAGACTTTATAACCCTATCAAAAAAAATACTGTTTTTCAATCGATTGCATGATTTCAGGTTGATATTTTTTTTCAAAAAAGCTTGTATGTTCTTCAAATAAGCGATACATTTGCGCTCGCCTTTGGAAAAGGGCTCGATTTTCAATACTTATTTAGCAAAAATACACAATCGTGAATACGCTGAGTTACAGGACCCGTTCGGTCAAGAAAGAGGAAGCAGAGCGCAAGTGGTACATCATCGACGCCGAGGGCGAAGTGGTAGGCCGCCTCTGCACCCGCATTGCTACCGTGTTGCGCGGCAAGCACAAACCCACTTACACCCCGCATACCGATACCGGCGATTTTGTGGTGGTGATCAATGCCGACAAGGTGCGCTTTACGGGCAACAAGATGGCCGTAAAAGAATACCTGACCTACTCGGGTTATCCCGGCGGGCAGAAATCAACGGTGGCAAGTGCGCTTATGGCCAAGAAACCGTATGCGATCATCGAAAACGCCGTAAAGGGCATGTTGCCCAAAACCAAGCTCGGCCGCGCGCAGATCAAAAAGCTCTTCATCTACGAAGGCGCCGAACATCCGCACCAGGCACAAAAACCCGAGCCGTTTAATTTCTAATATCAAATTCGACAGCATAGCACATGGAAATGATCAATGCCATCGGGAGAAGAAAGTCAGCCGTAGCGCGCGTTTACCTCACCAAAGGTGACGGAAAAATCACCGTAAACGACAAAGACTACAAAGCGTATTTCCCGCAAGTATACATACAACACAGCATCTCGGCGCCGTTCGAAACTGTCAACGCCGAGAAGATCTACGATCTGTAGATCAATGTGGCCGGCGGAGGATACAAGGGACAGGCAGAGGACGTGCGCATGGACATTTCACGCGCACTGGTGAAGCTCAACGAGGATTTCCGCAAGCCGCTCAAGGACAGGAAGTTCCTCACCCGCGACGCTCGCGAAGTAGAACGCAAGAAGTATGGCAAGCCCAAGGCACGCCGCAGCTTCCAGTTCAGCAAGCGCTAATTTTTATTTTTCCTTGTAAATCTTCAATTGAACAGCAATGGCAAAACCGACCTATAAAGAACTGCTGGATGCCGGTGTTCACTTCGGCCACCTCAAAAAGAAGTGGAACCCCAAAATGGCGCAATACATTTTTATGGAGCGCAAAGGTATCCACATTATCGACCTCAACCGCACGATCGACTGCATGGAGCGCGCCGCTAACGCAATGCGCCAAATCGCCAAGTCGGGCCGCAAAGTGATGTTTGTGGCTACCAAAAAGCAAGCCCGCGATATCGTGGCCAACGCCGCCAATAGCGTGGGTATGCCCTACGTGACCGATCGCTGGCTCGGCGGTATGATGACTAACTTCGCCACTATCCGCCGCTCGGTCAAGAAAATGAATACGATCGAACGCATGCTCCAGGATGGCACGGTGCAGAATATGACTAAAAAGGAACGCCTGATGATGAACCGCGAGCTGGCCAAACTCGACAAGGTGCTCGGCGGTATCGCCAACCTTAACCGCCTGCCCGCAGCTATCTTCGTGGTCGATATCCACCACGAACACATCGCTGTGGCAGAAGCGCACAAACTGGGCATCCGTACCTTCGGCATCGTGGATACGAACTCCGACCCCAACCAGGTCGACTTCCCCATCCCTGGCAATGACGACGCCTCCAAATCAGTGGCTATCATTACCGAATATATGGTGGAAGCTATTCGCCAGGGCCTCGAAGAGCGCAAGCAAACAAAGACCGAAAAAGAACCCGCAGGCGAATAATAGCGACTCAGGAAAGATTTCAGCTCGCCGTGTTTTGACCAGAAGCGATGTTTTGCGCTGATCTCTTTTTCCCTTTTTTTCATTCTAAAGACTAACGACACAATGAGCGTAATTTCTCCAGCTGATATTAAAAAACTGCGCGATATGACCGGCGCAGGTATGATGGACTGCAAAGCCGCCCTCGCTGAAGCTGAAGGCGATTTCGATAAGGCAATCGAAGTATTGCGCAAAAAAGGCCTCAAAGCCAGTATCAAACGCGCCGACCGCGATGCCCGCGAAGGCGTGGTGATCGCTATGGTCTCCGATGACCACAAGCGCGGCGTGGTGGTAAAATTGAGCTGCGAAACCGACTTTGTGGCCCGCAATGAGGATTTTATCAACCTCGCAAAAAGCTTCGCCCAAACCGCACTCGATAATTTCCCCACCAACCTCGAAGCGCTGCTGGCACTGCCCTACGGCGATATTACGATCGGCGACAAAGTGATCGAGCAGGTAGGCGTTATCGGCGAAAAAATCGAACTGGCCGCTTACGAGTGTATCGAAGCGCCCCAGGTAGCCCCCTATATCCACATGGGCTACAAGGCCGGCGTGCTGGTAGGCCTCAATAAAGACAACGCCAACTTCTTTGAAGCAGGCCGCGACGTGGCTATGCAGGTAGCCGCCCTCAAGGCCGTCGCCGTAGATAAGGACGACGTGCCCCAGGCGCTTATCGACAAGGAATTGGAAATCCGCACCGAACTGGCTCTCAACGATCCCAGAAATGCCAACAAACCCAAAGAATTGTTGGAGAAGATCGCACAGGGCAGCCTCAATAAGTTCTTCCAGGAAGTTACCCTCCTCAACCAGGATTTTGTGAAAGACAATAGCAAAAAGGTGGGCGAGTACCTGAAGAGCATCGACAAGGAACTTACCGTCACCGGCTTCCGCCACGTGGCGCTGGGTTAAAAAAGCGCAAGCGTCATTCGGAGTTTTCCGGATGACGCTTGTTGTTTTAGGCCGGGAGGAAATTATTTTTGTATCAAGATTAGGTCTTTTACCCAATTATGTCCTTAAAGTATAAAAGAGTCCTCCTCAAATTGAGCGGCGAGTCGCTCATGGGTGATCAAAATTTCGGCATCTCCGCCAATATGCTCCGCCATTATGCCAACCAGATCAAAATATTGGTTGACCACGGCGTCGAAGTCGCCGTGGTGATCGGCGGCGGCAATATCTTCCGGGGCCTCCAGGCCGCAGCCAGCGGCATCGACCGCGTACAGGGCGACTATATGGGCATGATGGCCACGGTGATCAACGGCATGGCCATTCAAAGCGCGCTGGAAAGCCTGGGCGTTTATACCCGCCTGATCTCGGCCATCGAGATGAAGGCTATCGCCGAACCCTATATCCGCCGCCGCGCTATCCGCCACCTCGAAAAAGGCAGGGTGGTGATTTTCTCCGCCGGCACCGGCAGCCCCTATTTTACTACCGATTCGGCCGCAGCCCTGCGCGCCAACGAAATCAATGCCGACGTCATCCTTAAAGGCACCCGCGTCGACGGCATCTATACCGCCGACCCCGAAAAGGATCCTACCGCCCAGAAATTCGATACGCTGACTTTCGCCAAGGTGATCAGCCTGGGCCTCAGCGTGATGGATATGACGGCTTTTACGCTCTGCCAGGAAAACAACCTGCCCATTATCGTTTTCGATATCAACGACGACAGCAATCTACTGCGCATTGTGAAAGGCGAAGCGGTGGGGACGCTGGTGGAGGGGTGAAACTTTTCTATCTGATAATCGCCACTTCACCGCTCACCTGTTCCCGTTGCCCGTCGAGGCGCTCCAATTCAAGGACGTACACATAAACGCCGGCAGACACGGGTTTGCCGCCTCTGCCTTTGGCGTCCCATACGGGCGTTTCCGGTTGGGGGTTTTGCACGTCTGCCAGTAGGGCGCCCCAGCGGTCGAAGATGCGCAGGCGCAGCAGGCGGCTCACCGAGGCGTCGGCAAAGACGACCAGGGCGTCGTTGATACCGTCGGCATTGGGGCTCAAGGCATTGGGCACAAATACCCCCGCCTGGCGTTCAACAAACACCCATAAGGCATCCTCTACCCGACAGCCCGCCGTATCGGTCAATATCAGCGAGTATAAGGTGCTGCGCAAGGGTTGCGCTACGGTGTACACACAGGTATCGCAGCGCAGACCCTCCGGCGGCGACCATTGGGCGAAGGCTGATTGAGCCGCGTTGGTTTGCGGGTTCAGCGTTATGCTGTCGCCCAATGACAACTGAACATCCGATCCCAGGTCTAAGGCCAGGGCGGTTGGTTGGGCCAGCGTTAGTTGCAGGGTTCCCAGGCAGCCGGCGGCGTCTTCGGCCTCCAGCGTGTAGGCGCCCGCCGTCAGCCCCCCAAATATTGGCGAAGACTGCCAGCCGCCGCGCCCGACGAGCCGGTAGTGATACGGCGGCAAGCCTCCCAGGGGCTGCTCTGCGCTGATGCTGCCATCGGCATAGCCGTGGCAACTGGGCGGCACAGCCGCAGCCGCCAGCGACAGCGCGTCGTCCGACAGGGTAATGCCTCCCTGGGCCGCGCACCCGCCCGGCCCGGTGACGGTGACCCCGTACCAGCCGCCTGCGCTAACCTGCAAGCTGGGCCCGGTGGAGCCGTCCGACCACGTATAAGCCTGGTGGGCGCCCGGCGACAGCACGACCGGCTCGCCCCGGCACAGACTGCCCTGGGTACTCCATTGCAATGTCGGCGGAGGAATGACTTCCAGGTGCAGTATCAATATGCTGTCGCAACCCGAAACGCCGATCAGCGTATCGGCATATATACCGGGTTCGCTGAGCGACTGGCCGGCAAAAAAGTAGGCCTCGCCCTCGCATATAGATTGTGCCAATTCGACATGGGTCGGAATCAACTCCAGGTTCAGGCATATCACGGAATCGCAGCCGGCAACGGTGTTGAAGTTGATGCACATCGTGGTGTCGCCGGCCAGCGGAAGGCCGTAGAAGTAATAGGTTTCTCCGGCACATATCTGCGCGTTGTTGACGATGCGGAAGGTATCCAAAAACTGCACGCTGATGCAGTGTACCGAATCGCAGCCCGACAGGGCGGCGTAGTAGCTGCACAGCGTCGTATCGGCGTAATAGCTTTGCCCTTCATATTCGAAAGCCTCGCCGGCGCAGCGTTGTTGAATCGATTGCGTATAAATAGTATCGATTTGCTGTAGTTGCGCCTGGGCTATTGCCGTACACCCTTGCGCATCGGTCAGCGTAAGGCTGTGAAGCCCCCCGCCGAGCTGATCGGCCTGCGGGCCGCTGTCGCCGTTGCTCCACTGGAAGTTATAGGGCGTCGTGCCGCCCGTAGCCTGGGCGCTGAGCGTACCGCTGTTGCCGCAAGCAACACCGGCGCCGCTGATGCTCACCGACAGGCTATCGGGTTGGCCCAGCGTCAGGCTAAGCGAACGGCTACAGCCCAGGGCATCGGTGACGGTAAAATAGTGTTCGCCGGCAGGCAGGTCGTTGCGCTGGGGCCCTTGTACACCGTCAGACCAGCTATACTGGTAGGGCGCCTGGGTGCCGCCTGCCGCGATATCGATGGCGCCGGTAAAGCCGTAGCAGGCCGGATCCACGGCGTTTATTTGTACTTGCAGGGCTGAAGTGTCCACCAGCAAGTAGGCATGGGTGATGATGCCGCTGTATATGCCAGAACGCGGTAATACGTGTATTTGTCTTTCGCCGTAGGCCGGGCTGGGGGCGTCGTTGTTGTAGCGGACGAGCGACAGGGCCTGCTCGAAGTCGGCTGTAGAAGCGCCGCCGGGGCTGTAGAGGACTAACCGGGTCGTGCCTTCGCCGGCAACGGGCACAGGTGGCGCAGCGGTCAGACTCAGGTATTCCATTCCGGCATCGAGCACGCCGTCGAGGATAATTTCTATGGAGTCGAGGTCGAGCACGGCGTTCAGTCGCAGGTCGGCATCAGCCACCGGCACGGGGGTACGGCATATCGTATCGCGATAATCGCCGGGAGCGGCGGCCAGGCTGCTGCCGTCTTCGTCGAGGACGGCCTGGAGTTCGCAGGGCGGTCGCCAGCATGACTGCCTGGCAGTGGCGCCGTAGAGATGCCGGTCCGTTTGACATACCTCGGTTAGGGCATAGCTGTCCAGATCAAAGCGATAGATCCTGCTGCCCGAGCTATCGGTACCGATGGCAAAAGTGACAATGCTGTCGCAGCGGTACGGGAAGCTGACCATAGCGTGTATCGGCGGCACGGTATCCGGAAAAGTATACAGCGTCTGGCTGGCCATGGGGTTTGCCTGGTTGATTTCCACGAGGGTATGGCTCACCGTGGTCAGCAGCAGGCGACCGTCGCGGTAGGTCATAGCGCCGCCGGCCCGCATGTCGGGAGGCAGGTAACCCAAAAAATCAAATTGCTCCGCGGCGGGGTCAAAAACCATCACACCGGCGCCGGCCAGGTACAGGTTGTTGGCATAATCGCATGTCATGGCCTCGACCAGGGTGTCGTAATTCTGGACAAAAATACCGGGGTAAACACCAAGCAGGGAATCGTCCACAGGGGGAAATAAACTAATAAACCCTAATTCATATAAACCTCTGGAAGCCGGCCCATTTAGAGGACAAAAAAAGCAATCCAAAAATGAAAAAATACGTCCACCGGTTGTAAACGAGCCGTCATTATAATCATCGAATAAGGTGCTATGAATCGAGCCCAATTTACAACTATCTATACTATACCGGCCCATTCTGGAAGATCCAATTCCGACTTCTTCAGAAGTATGGTTGTTCATATACCAAAACTCCTGGCCATTGGCCCATGCCATTTCAAACAGAAACGCCAATGCAAAAAGGGCTATTTTTAATTGTGTACTGATGTTATTCATCGTCTTGTTTTCAGGTGTATATCAGCTACAAGTAGTCCAGGATTCATTTACCTGGAAATACGCACCAGCTTTAAAGTTTCGCCAATTCCAGTCTCGCTAACAACTCGAAGATAATATAAACCATCTGTACTGAAATAATGCGCCGGGAAAACAATTTCCTGTTTTCCCGCCTTCAAGCGTTCTGTTTTCAATACTACTATATTACCTATCGGACTAATTAGTTCAAAATAATATTCCCCGTCGTTATTGCAATTCACTTCCAATACTAATTCATCGGTAAACGGATTTGGGCGTGTTTGCAAGGTCAGCGGTTGGTACCTGGCACGCTTCGACTCATCTCCTTGATTACCGCCCCAAAGTGCGCCGCAACTTGGGCAGTCAGGAAGGTTTTCCGTGCCTCCGGGATAATTGTCACAGGAGCCCAGTTCTTCTGTGATATAGCAATTTTCTTCACACATTGTGATCACAAAGCATTCTCCTTCCGATGGAGTGGAGGGATATGTTTGCTTAATACAGGTAATAGAACTTAGCTCTAAATCTTCATGAAGAAAAGTATTTGTCGTTATACAAAAAACATCAAAAATACAATTATCAGGATCCACAGCAGTCCACGTGCATAAAGGGCAATCAGGACATTCTGATGTAGGAACTACAGAAGAACCATCACAACCAAATTCAACATAGACGTATTCTTCATGAAAAACCAAATTCGGCAACTCGGTCAGCAATCCACTAATAGTTCCGGGCCAAAACAAACATGCGCATTGACCGTTATTCGATAACAATGAGGACGTACTATTAAACGGTACATCTACAAAAGTTCCATCCATATAGGTGATGGTGCCTCCTCCAAAACAAGGATTCTCAGAATCCTCAGGTTGATACATCAAGCGGTGCCTGTTAAAATCATCATTACATTCATCTAAATCAGATATTGGAGCTGAACATGTCCTGCAACTAAAGTCTTCTACGATTGCATTAAACGGGATTTCTTCATCCAGGTAATCATGAATTACTAAATTTTCACCTTCAGTACCTGCCAGGTTTATCCAGCCGGTGTGTAGTTCCGACCACATTTCATGGTGTATATCCACGCAAGATGAATACAAACAACCCCATTCGTCTATTACCTGAAGGCAATATGTTCCACCATCATTTTGTCCAATTATAACATCACGTAGCGGATGATCTGAATCTATAGCATATTTGCTGCCGCCTATGGATTTGAGCAAGGCCGTTCCGCCTTCGCCATCTATCTCTTCGCCATCTTTAAGCCATGTAAAGGTGGCTATTGTATGGTGTAAATCAATAGGAGGCGAACAAACCAAAAAAGAGAAACTGACGATTGTTTGTTCAAAATTAAATGGCACAATACAAGGATCCTGATTTTCCAATACCAAACTCTGCGCATGTTCACAAAAGAAGTTAAGGAAAATAGAGGCGTTGTCTATTCTGCCACACCGGTCGATGATGGTCAGGTGATAGAATCCTTCCTGCGTTACTCCTTCCAGGTTTTGACTGTAAGCTGCTGTGCCATCCGGTAGCGACCAGATAAATTCGAGGGGTTGCGTTCCACCGGATATTTCAGGGTAGATATTCCTGGTATTGTTGGGGCCGGGGGTAACGTTGGCTGCACCCAGCCCAATTTGCGGCCACTGAAAATCACACAACCATACAAATGCCGATACTAAAGCTTCACAGCCCCTGCTATCCGTCACCGTAAGCCAATAGCTGCCCGAGGCTGCACCCGAGAGGTTTTGGGTGGCGGCGCCGTTGCTCCACAGGAAGCTATAGGGTGGATAGCCCCCCGATACGCTTACCGTCACGGCGCCGTTTTGTTCGCCCTGGAGAAGACCATCTTCCACAATTTGCGTTTCGGGGGTAATATTGATCACTGCTGCCGTCAAGTCGGTAAACTCCTCTTGGAGCGTAAACGATTCGGAATAGGTACAGACGTCGTATAGGCCGTAAGTCAGCGTTACGCCGTAGGTTCCCGGGGGCAGGCCGGCGATATCTTCCATTTGGGCGCCGTTGCTCCAGGTGTAATTGATCTGGCCGGTGTTTTGCCCTGTGGGCGCCAGGCTGATAGCCCCGTCGTCGAGTTTGCAATAGGGGTTCAACAGGCTCTCCTGGAGGTCGAATATTTGGGATTGGAATACGTTGTAATGTTTCACGGAGGAGCAGCCGTTCTCATAGCTGACGGTCACCGAGTAGATTCCTGCCGCCTGGCCGTTGATGTCTTCAACTGTGGCGCCGTTGCTCCAGGCATAAGTCAGGCTGCCGGGATCGGCGGCGGTTACTGTCAGGTCTATGGCGCCGAGGGGATCGGGGCCGCAGATGTGCTCAATGACTGCCGCGCCGATCTGGAAATAATTTGCGCTGTTGATCCACCCCACCTCGAAAGGGCCGCCGGCGGTACTCTGCCCGCAGGCATCGGTTACGGTTACGTAGTAATTGCCCGGCGCCAGGTCGTTGATGAAAGGTTCGGCGCCTGATGCGCTATAGCCGGCAGGGCCGCTCCACTGGTAGGCGTAGGGCGCTTGCCCTCCCTGGTGGAAAACGCGCAGGGCGCCGTTGTGCGATTCGCCGCAAGCGGCATTATCGGTAGCGCCGGTAAACGCCGGTGGGTTATAAGCCGGTACGCTAAAACTCTGTGACAGTTGTTGGCCGCAGGCATCGCTTACTGTTACGGTGTAAGAAGTTGCGCCTGCAAGTCCTTGCGCCAGGGGGCCGACGGCCCCGTTGCTCCATTGATAAACATAAGGCGGTTTGCCCCCCGAAGCGCTGACCAACAGAAAACCCTGGACGCCGCCCGGACAGGAAGCGCCGGCATCGGCAAGGCTCAACACGGGGGGGCCGACAGCAGACAGCGGGTCGGGGCAAAAAGTGAGTTGCTGTGAGCACGCCAATTCCGTTACCTGGGCGCAATAGGCAATTCCCGGGGCGACCCCTTCCAGGCACAGGCCGGCGGGGCCGGCAGGAAGCCATTGCACCAACAGGGGAACGTAGCTGTCTGTCAGGCAAATAACGCCGTCGGATTGGCCGGGGCAGGGCGCTGTTGTTTGAAGTTGCCGGTCGAGAACGTCCTCCAGCGATTCGCACACATTTTCACATAGCTCCGCCACGCAGCCCCCCGGGCCGCTCACCTTGACGCAGTAGCGGCCGGGGCCCACGCCGTTGAGCGTAAACTGGTTGCCTACAATATTCCCCGAAACGTCGCTCCAAAGAAACGCATATTGCTGTACATCGCCGGGCACGACGGCTTTCAGGTTGAAGCCCCCCGACTGGTTGGCCAATACGGCTATACTCAGCTCCATACAAAGGCGGGTGAGGATGTGCACATCGTCGGAATTACCGCCGGACACGGGGGGGTGCCAATAACAATCGGGCTGATACAAAGGTACTTCCACGCAGGCGCTCAGGTTGTCGCTCAGCTCTCGCAAATCGAGCAGTTGGTTGCCGTCCAGGTCCTGGCCGGTGAACAAGAGCGGCTGATAAATAGAATTGTTACTGATAAGTTGGGGGACTTCGGAAGAGAGAATTGGCAAAGTAAACATGTTAGAATTGAAAAAAGGGGTATTCTCTCCGTTTATCCCCAACATAACCTGCGCCATCACCTCGCTTGCCTCCACTTCTATAGTCAGGCTCTGCTGCCCTGCGGCGAGGGCGTCGAACAGCGCCTGGCTGATGGGCAATGAGCCTCCCGTAAAAAAGATACAACCCCCGCTGGTACTCACCCATTCACCTGCGTACAGGTCTATATCCGGTGGGTGGGGTTGCGGCGCGAATACGCGTACCCGGCGGATATAGGGCATAGCATCCTGCGGGCCGGCAGGCGTTGTAGAATAGGTCGCAGATGTCGCACAACCGTTTTGGTCGCTCACCACAACGCTGTAGTTTCCCGCCGCCAGGCTGTTCAGCGTGGTACCTGTGGCGCCGGTATTCCATAGGGTTGTAAAGGGCACATTGCCGTCGGTGCTCACGCTCAGCGTGATGGCGCCGTCCTGCGCGTTCAGGCAGCGCGCAGGCTCCACCTGTGCCGATAACTGGGGCAGGGCGTGGTTGAGCACTTCGTAGTTGCCGATAGCGCGGCAGCCGCGGCTGTCGGTGGCCGTCACCTTGTACTGTCCCATGCCGAGGCCTTGCAGGTTGGGCTGGGGCCAGCCGTTGTGCCACTGATAGCTCAGGGCGCCTATGCCGCCGCTGCCGCTGAGGCTAATGCTACCCTGGTGTTGCATGCCGCAATCGTGGATAATGGCGGCGCTCAGGCTCACCGGCGCTGCGTCAGGAATGTCGTATTGGCCTACGGCCTGGCAGCCCCTCGCATCCGTCACGGTGACCTGGTAGGCGCCGGCAGCGAGGTGTGCCGCGGCAGGCCCCGATAGCGCCGCGTCGTGCGACCAGGCGTAGCTATAGGGCGCTTCGCCGCCCGCCGTCACGCCAATGCTCAGCGCCCCCACCGACTGCCCGGGGCAGGAAGGCTGTATATCGCCCTGCAATTCCATGGGCGCGCATGCCGGCACGCTGCTTTGTAATATTACTGCGCAGCCATAAGCATTGGTGACGCTTACCGTGTATTGGCCGGGAGTGGTGATGTTGGTGGGGTTTTGATTGTATGAAATATATCCACCTGGACCGCTCCAAACAAACCGAAAAGGCCCGGCTGTGCCCTGCGCGCTTAGGCTGACCCTGCCCGGAGTGCCGGGGGAACAAATACAGGTCACCTCCGTAATGGCTATTTGGCCATAACAGGCCACCATTGCTATGTGTATTAACAGTTGCGCTATCGCTATCTTTTTTGTCATGGCTGTTTTCATTTTGGGTTATTTGATTCCATGCCGGGCTTTAAAGCGAAGCAGAATGTCTTTGTATTTCTCGTGCATCAGGAGGTAATACATATACAATGGTTCGTACTTTTTCAAATGCTTGTAGTAGTTCAGGTGCGTCACTATCGCCTCCAGTTTTTGGGCTGCCTCCGCCGGGGATAGTTTGGATTCTTCGGCGTTTCTTTCGTAATTTTTCCGAAGGTTTTCCCCTACTTTGCAATGAATCATAGGCACCAACGACGATTCAGGAAAAAGCCTTAAAAACTCCTCTCCCTGGGCTATTATTTCGTCCATTGCTCTATATGCATAATAGGATCTAAAAAGAATACACTTATATTTTTGTTTTTTTATCCACTCATACGCAGCCTGATCCGGCCCAAGATAATGGTCAAGTACAACTACCGGGACTTCTTTTATTACACAATCTGTGCACTTTTCTATCACATTATTACCATCCCATGCGTGCCTAATCAGCATGTCGGGCGAGTAAATCACCCTTAGAGCGTACTTTCCCGGCATTAAAGAATAAGGACAAATAGTATCTTGACGGGCCAATGCCGGATCAGGGCTGTATTCCATTGTAAAGGAATGGGAAAAAAGGAAATCTGGCGAAATCATAATTTTTGCCTCTGAATCATCATCTATGAACCCGCCAAAATCGCCTTCCATGCCTTCGTAAAAATACCACTTGCTCTGGCTTGGTTCTTCCATTCTTATCTGCAATTTTGAGTTTTTGTTATAGGCCCGAGCATTTACAGGTTGTATCGCTTTAAGATAAACAGTAAACACAAGCATATCAAAAGGATATAGCGTATCTTTTGCCAGTTTGATATCTGCAAAAAATAGATCCTTTTGGCTGTGCGCGCTAGAACTCATAAGCGCGAAGGCTATAAGGCTGACGAAGATTTGTTTTTTCATGTCGCATATTTATTGTTTACCTGGTGATACTTTTCGACAACGTACTAAATTTCGATGGATGTCTAACATACTTTGAGTGTTTTGGGATAAAACAGGGTACATTAACGTATTAACCTGAGTTGTATGACCTAAACCAAACTGATGCCCTAATTCA
>DAINSQ010000102.1:0-17668 GCA_036741235.1 Saprospiraceae bacterium
TGATTGAGTTGTCATAAACTCATTTTTTGTCAACTACTTTTGGGCATTAGCAAACCTACAACCTACAACCTACAACCTACAACCTACAACCTACAACCTACAACCTATCGACGGTCAAAGTTTGAGCTCCCGGCCCATATAGAAATCGACAACCTTTAAATTAAACAGGTATTGATACTTCGCCCTGATGAGGTTCACCTTGGCCTGGTCGAGGTTATTGCCGGCGGTAGTGAGTTGCAGGGTATTAATAGCGCCGAGCGTAAAGCGTTTTTGGGCGTTATCGTAGGCTACCTGGGCGGCGTTGACCGAGCGTTGGGCGGCTTCATACGACAACTTTGACGAGCGCGAGTCGGCGATAGCGCGTTGAATATCAGACTTCAGTAACTGGCGCGCTTGCTTATCGGCCAGCTCTGCGTTGAGCACATTCACTCTGGCGCGTTCTATACCAATATTATTGCGGTGGTTGTTGTAAATGGGGATGCTCAGGCTGAGGCCGAATGCCTGGCCGAAGTTATCTTTGAATTGTGTGCCAAACGGCGTTTTCTCGAGGGTGGGTATCTCACTGTCAAATTCGAACGTAGTAGGAACGCCATTGATATAAACCGTTTGGGGAATGCGTATTGTAGAAAAGCCGCTGATGCGCTGACCCAGGGTAGAGTAATTGGAAGTAAGGCTCCCAAATACGGAAAGCGACGGCAGCGCATTGGCTCTGGCCAGTTGAACGCCTACGCCGGCGCTTTGAATGCGCAGGTCGTTGGCTTTGATCTGGGGTTGGGTGCCCAGCGCTGTGGCAAAAACCGATTCCAGGGCGAAGCCTTCGGGGTCGGCGCCGGCGGGAATGGTTACCTCCGGGCGCGAGATATTGAATTCTACGCCTGGATCCACCACCATCAACTGTTTGAGCACCAGATAATTGATGTTAACCAGGTTTTGGGCGTCGATGATGCTTTGTTCGTTGAGGGCGAGTTGGGCCAGGATATCGAGGCGATCATTTTCGGGCAACTGGCCGGCCTGGATCAGCTTGTCGGTTTGCTCCAACTGGCGTTGCGTTTGTTCGCGTTGCTTGCGGGCATTTTCGAGCTGTTCTTCTGCCAGCAATATGCTCAAGTAAGAACTGGCCACGCTCAGCGCCACATTATTGGCGGCGGCGCGAGCGTCGAGCTGGGCTGCTTCGAGGTCTATTTTGCTTTGCTTGATCGAGTTGTTGATCTGGTTGCCCCCATACAACAAAGCGCCGGCGTTTATCGAGTAGCTGTTAAAGCCGATACTCTCGGTTTTGAATTCGTTGGTGGTGGGGTCGATGGTGCGGCCAAACTGGTAACCACCGCTGATACTGCCGTTGAGGTTGGGCAGCCTGTTGAATTGCCCCTGCTTGACCGATAGCTCGGCATTTCGGGCGAGGTTCTGCGATTGTTTTACCGAGATGCTGTTTTGCGTAGCATAGTTGACGCATTTTTCCAGCGACCACGACTCCTGGGCTTTGGTCAGGCTTGCAAAACCAAAGACCAGACATACAGTCAGGGTAATTTTGTGAAACATGGCACGTGATTTATTCCCACAATAGTAGCAAAGCCCGGATGCAGGTACGAATTATTTATATTAATAGGGGGGAATTATGGATGAATGTTAGCTTTTTTACCGCCAGGGCTCCCCCCCAAACTTACACAACACAACTCAACTGCGAAACATTCATTTGGCGATCAACATTTTTTTTACGCCTGTAAAATCTCCCGCCCTCATGACAAAGCAATAAACGCCCGCCGGCAACTGACCCGCATCGAAATTGATATTGTGCATGCCGGCAGGTTGTACTTCGCTCGCCAACACCGCTACTTCACGACCCAACAGATCGTAAATGGCCAGGTGTATGAATGTCGATTCCGGTATTTGATAAGTGATGGTAGTGGTTTGGCTAAAAGGATTGGGATAACAGGGGAATAATTCGTATCCCTGTTGACCTGCATTGTGATTGCTGACATCGGTGCGCAAGCAGGGACACATTTTGAGCGCAAAAATATCTTCCAAACCCGAGGAGGAAAGCGACACTACATCGGCTTCAGGATCAAAATCGACGACGCTTTGGAAGTCGCCCGAAGTATACACGCAGCCCAAGGCGTCAACGGCAATGGCATTGCCTTTTTCCGCCGTATTACCCGATATTTGTTTGGCCCACTCATAGGCGCCGGAGGCGTCGAGTTTGGAGATAAACATATCGTAAAAGCCGGTAGCAGAGAAGTTGGCGACGCCCATGTCGGGGTCCAAATCGGCAGTGCCGGCAAAAAATCCGGTAGTATACACTTCCTGAAGGGCGTCAACGGCGATAGATAAGCCACGGTCGTTGGAACTACCGCCCATGTTTTTTGCCCATACCAGATTGCCGTCGCCGTCTAGTTTTAGAATAAAAATATCGTAATTACCTGCTGAACTCAAGGTAAACGCCCCTGCGCCCGGGTCGAAATCGGCGGTGTTGGAAAATGCGCCGGTGGTATAGGCGTTGCCCGCAATATCGACTGCTATCGAAACGCCCAGGTTGGTTCCCCCTTCGATTTGTCGCGCCCATAGCAGGTTTCCATCCGTATCCATTTTGGCAATAAAAGTATTAGACGGCCCTACCGGGGCGAGTTGGACAATCTCCGGCCCCGGGTCAAAGTCGCCGGCGCCCCAGAATTCGCCGGTGAGATAGGCGTTGCCCTGGGCGTCAACGGCGATTTTCTGTAAGCTGCCGGTGAGCGCTAATTGTTTTACCCATAAAAAGTTGCCGCCGGCATCCAGTTTTATAACAGCTGCATCGGCGCCGGGGGTAGAGTTCAGTGTAGCCGTGCCGGCGCCCGGGTCAAAATCGTAGATGCCGTCGAAGTCGGCGGCGGCATACAGGTTGCCGGCCGGGTCAATGGCAATATGACGGGGCGTGAAGCTCCAGCCGGGGGCGGCGCCTGCCAGGTGTTTTACCCATACAAAATTGCCGTCGGTATCCAGTTTTAAGAGGTATCCATCAGTGGCGGCAACGGGGCTCAGGCTGACAACCCCGGGCCCCGGGTCGAAATCAGTGGCGCCGGAAAACGCCCCCAGTATGTACACAAAGCCATTGGCGTCGACAGCGCTAAAACCCGCATCAACGCCGCTTCCGCCTATTTGCCCGGCCCACAGCAGGTTGCCGGTTATGTCTATTTTTGATACAAAGACATCTTCCAAACCCTGCGCGGCGAGGTTTAACGTGCCCGGCCCCGGGTCGAAATCGACCAACCCGCGGAAGGTACCGCTTGTGTATACGTTGCCTGCAGCGTCGGTATGGACCGATAGCCCAATGTCTGTATTGCCGCTACCCGTGGCGGCTACCCATTCCAGGCAGATATCTTCATCGGCAAAACAGGTTACTTCTATGGCAAAGGTGCAACTTGCCGTATTGCCGCAATTGTCGGCAGCAGTGTAGGTAATGGTAGAAAAGCCGGCGTTGAAGGTCAATCCGCCGGCGTCGCCCGTGCCGTTTGCCGTTGTAGCGCCGCCGATCTCGTATGTTACCACGGGTATGCCGCAGTTATCGCTGAGGGAGGCCCATTGCAGGTCGCCTGCCGCCGCCGTGCAGGTCACCGGGTCGGCTACCACCGAAAAGCCGGGCAGGCAAGTGATGAGGGGCGCTATGGGGTCAACAACCTGCACCTGGGTGATACAGGTACCTGTATTGCCGCACCAGTCGGCGACGGTCAGCGTTACCGGATAAATGCCGCACTGGCTGAAGTTATTTTGGCTTACGCCAAATGATTGAATCAGGCAATTGTCGGAAGAACCGCCGTCTACCATTTCGGGCGTGATGGCCGCCGTACAATTGGCATCCAATTCGATGCTCAAGCCGTCGTGGCATACAGCGCTGGGAGCGGTCTGGTCAGAAATGGCGATGGTTTGCACACAATTCGCCGCATTGCCGCAGGCGTCGCCGGCGCTCCAGGTGCGCAACACTGCCCAGTTGCAAGGGTCCGCCCCCGGAGTCGATATATCTGAATAGGCGATGGCCGGATCAGGGTCGCAATTGTCGGTAGCCGCGGCATAACCCGTCGCATCGGGCGTCAGGTCGAAGGCGCAATCTACTTGCAAATCGGGCGGGCATGTTATTGCGGGCGGCGTATCCTCGATGGTTTGCACCATGGCCACGCAAGTGCTGCTGTTGCCGCATACGTCGGTTACGGTAAGGGTGACGGGGAAGAGGCCGCAACCGGTGAGCGTCGCAGGGCTGACCGTCATGGATTGAATCTGGCAGTTATCCGTAGAACCGCCGTCGAGCAACATTGCCGACACGGGGCCCATGCAGTTGGCATCCACGACTACTTCGATATCAGAACACACGGCATCAGGGGGAATTCCGTCGTTTACCTGCACCATGCTGCTGCAAGTACTCGTGTTGCCGGATGCGTCTGTTACCGTGAGCGTTACCGGGAAGGAACCGCATTGAGTGAAGGTATTGGGACTAACGCTGTACGATTGCAACTGGCAATTGTCGGTAGAACCGCCGTCGATCAGCGCAGGGTCTATCGTAGCGTTGCAGTTGGCGTCGAGTTCAATGCCTGCGCCGGAGAGACACATGGCATTGGGCGCCAGCATATCTCTCACAAAAACCTCGAAAGAGCAGGAAGCCTGATTGCCGCAGGCGTCGGTGGCGTTATAGGTAACGGTTGAGGCGCCGGCGTTGAAGGTCAGTCCGCTTGCATTATTGACGCCGGTATTTGTCGTTGCGCCCGCAATGGCGAAGTTCACCGTTGGCGTGACGCAGTTGTCGGTTGCAGTAAGCCACTGAATGCCGTTGACGACGGCTGAACAGCCCGAGGCCCCGGCATCGACGGTTTGGTTGGGCGGACAAGCAATAGCAGGAGGGACTGGGTCGGTAATAGTGATAATTTGCACGCAGGAGGTATCGTTTCCGCACTGATCGCCGGCGGTCCATGTTCTTGTTATTACACCGTTGCATGGAATTTGCCCGGCGACCTGATCAGAAAAACTGATGACGGGGACCGCGGCGCAGTTGTCGGTGGCGGAGGCCGTACCGGTAGCGTTGGGCGTCGTATTGTCGTTGCAGCTCACCTGAATATTGGGTGGGCAAATGATAGCCGGCGCTTCAACGTCGGCGATGGTGATGATTTGTACACAGGTAGTATCGTTACCGCAAGTATCGATGGCCGTCCAGGTGCGCTCGATCTGTGCATTGCAGGGGAGTTGGCCCGTCATGGCGTCAGCGTAGCTGATACCGGGATGGGGGTCGCAGTTGTCGGTAGCGGTGGCCATGCCGGTTAGGGTAGGGGAGGAGTTGTCGTTGCACCCGATTTGCATGGAGGGCGGGCAAGTCAATTGCGGCGGGGTGGATTCTACCGCCTGGATAGTGGTTGAGCAAGTGCTCGTATTGCCGCACCAGTCAGTTACGGTGAGGGTTACTGGAAAGTCGCCGCAACCGTTGATTGATGTGGGGTTTACGTTGGTCGACTGCAACAGGCAGTTATCGCCGGAACCTCCATCGATCATGGCCGGGGTTATCGTTGTCGAGCAGCCGGCATCCAGCGAAATGCTAAACCCCGGCATACAAACCGCGGCAGGCGGGATACTGTCGGCAATGGCAATGAGTTGGTCGGCGGTGGCTGTACTGCCGTCAGCGCAGGTGACTGTCGCACAATAATTATGCGATCCGCAAGACAACTGTAAATTGAGGCTTGGGGTTATCTGACCGGAACACCACGATACCGAATATGGGGCGGGCCCCGTATTGATAGTATTCAGTTGTACTTGTCCGCAGTTGTTCAAATAAGTTACTTGAATAGCCGTCGCGCAATTAGAAGCGGGATTACAGGCGTCGCCTTGTTGCCAGGTGCGCAGGCTTCCGCTGAGATTAGCGGAGGCGGGTTCTGTATCCGTTGTGATACCTGGCAGAGGGGGAGTCTCAAAAACCGCGTTGCCGGGCAGCATAATATCGGGGACTTCTTCCGTCATGCAGGTATTAAGCGCCAGGTCGCTAACGGATAAAAAGGCGTTATACTGGCCGAAGCTTCCGGTGGAGGGAATTCTGCCGTCGACGTAAGCCATCTGGCTGGGGGGCATGAAAGTCGTGCTGCCACCCTGGTAGGCGGCTTCGCCGTTATCGAGCGTTTGCGACCATTGCAGTGCGGGGCCGCCTGCATCTTCGAGGAATCGATAGACGACCGGCTGATTCGATATTGGCGGCGAAGGCGTTTCGCCGGTAACGTATATGTCGCCGTTGGAGGCTTGCCAAACCTGGCGGGCCTCGGTCATCACCTCGATGGTAACATCCCAGAGTGCCGACAGGTCGGAGGTAAACTTGATCAGGTGGACCTGTTGGTTTTGAAAATCGGTGCCCACGGCATAAAAGGCGCCATTAGACGCCGGCGCCGCATCGGCGAATGCAAAAGGCAGGTTGGGCGTAACGCCGTCAATTAGCGCACCCGTTTTATTGGCGCGAAAAATCACGCCCTGGGTACCCCTAAAGCCGGCCATAATAAGGTCGCCATTGGGCAGGGCTTCAAGATCGCTCACAAACTCGTCGTCGTCGGCGCTCACAAACTTCTTTTTCCAATTGATATCGCCGGCTTCGTCCACATTGATCAAAAAAACATCGTCATTATTGGGCAGCGACTGCACCTGCCGTCCCAGTATATAGTAAGGATAGGCGGCATTATCGGGCGCCGGATTGCGTGCGATGCGGGTAAAAGCGTCGCGGTTGGGCTGGTCGTAAGCGCGCACCCAGGAGAAAGCGCCGGTAGAGGTTACCAGTCCCATTATCGCCCTGCTGGTATTGTCATCGGGCATCGACTGGCCAACCACAATCAGGTTGCCGGTGGGGGTCAGCACGGCGTCATTCCAGCGCGAGGCCGTGTTGAGGCTCAATGTCCACTGCAGTTGCCCTGTGGCGTTGAGCCGGGACACCGTGGCGCGGGCAGGTTGCCCGTCGGTAATTTCGCCCGTGCCCAGCACGTAGTAGTTGGCGCCGCTGCGAATGACCTTCGAGAAGGTTTCATCGAGGTTTGTACCGTATTGGCGTTGGAATTGGGCCTGGCTGGTGGTAAGGGTCAGCAGGAGAGCAAGGGCGATAAGCAGAGTTTTCATGATAGTATGCTTAAGTCTGCTAAGATACTACTGCCTGCTCGCAAACTCCTATTTTTTGCCTAACTTTACCCATTATGGAAAAAAAATCACCACCGCAACTCTCCCGCGTTTTGTTTTGGGATACCGACTACGACAGCATCGATTGGGACGGCAAGGCCCGGTATGTGATTGAGCGGGTGGTAACTCGCGGTAATTGGTCGGATTGGACGATTACTCGCGAATATTATGGTCTGGATCGGATTCGTACAGAAATGTTGCAATCCCGTGATTTAGACAAAAAGACACTCAATTTTTTGAGCATACTTTTCGATATTCCTCAAGAGCAATTTAGATGTTACAACTACATACAGTCCAACCCCGGACATTGGGTTTATTGAACAACCTTATGTCCGAAACTGATTTGGCCCCATTTACGCTTGTAGGCGGCACAGCCTTATCCCTGCAAATAGGTCATCGCATGTCTTTTGATCTGGATTTATTCGGGTTTCCTGAGATGCTGGATATTCCAAAAATTTCATCACTGTTGATGGATTACGGCGAATTAGAACAATTAACTGCTTCGAGGAATATTTATAGCGTCAAAGTAAACGGAATAAAGGTTGATTTTGTCCGTTATAAATACGACTGGTTATCTGACGTTCAAACACGACAACATATCAGGCTAGCCGGATTGGAAGATATAGCGGCCATGAAAATATCGGCAATTACCGGAAGGGGAAGAAAACGGGATTTTACGGATTTATATTTTTTGATAAAACAATTTTCATTGTCCCAAATACTGGGATTTTATGAACAGAAATATCCAGATGGGAATCGGTTTTTAGTAATGAAAAGCCTCCTCTACTTCGCTGACGCTGAAGAAGACGAAGACCCCGTGCTTTTCCAGCCTGCGGATTGGGCAATCGTTAAAAAGACGATAGAGGAGGAGGTGCGGAAGCTGTTCGTGTGATATTTACACAAAAACCTCCTTCAAATCCACCACCAAATCCGGGAAAATAGCGGCGCGCAGGGGGTCTTCTACCGTTACCGGGGCGAGGCCGATATAAATACCTTTTTCGTTGAGGACATAAACCAAAACCACTTTTTCAGCCGGGTTGACAATCCAATATTCCCTTACGCCTGCTTCTTCATAAACCCGGTATTTATCGCGCATTTCTTTAATGCTATTGCCTGGCGAGAGGATTTCCACGATCAGGTCGGGGGCGCCGGCACAGCCGCGTTCGTCGAGTTTGGCGGGGTCGCATATCACGCAGAGGTCGGGCTGCACTACGGTCGTATCCTGACCTTTTTTTCGGCTCACGGGTAGGCGCACGTCAAATGGGGCCGAATAAACGCGGCAGGTTTTTCCGACAAAAAAATTGGCAAATTGACGGGTTAATTCGGTAGAAATTTCCTGATGTATCCTGCCCGGCGCCGGACTCATCCTGAACAATCTGCCTTTGATGAGCTCTACGCTTTCCTGGAAGCGCCACAGCAGGTAATCGGCATAGGTATAGCTGCCCTCTGGGTCGAGTTGCGATATGTCGGTGATGATTTGCTTTTGGGTGGCCTGCATAAAACGATTTTCTTGTTGCGAATATAGCGGTTTTGAGGGAGAAAGGCAAATAAGGGTAGCTCATACCCTTCTCCTATTCCTTAACAAATTTTTCCTCCCCGATCACATTTGCTTCAGCAATTGCCTTTATTACGTATAATCCCCCCGACAGGCCTGCTAGGTTCCATTGGTATTGGTTGGCGCCCGGAATGCCCTGTACTGTTTTTCTTTCAATCAAACGACCGCCGGCGTCAAACAATTGGAGTTGGACTTCGACTTCTGACTCTAGCTCAAAAGAAATCTGCAGATCGTTGATGGCAGGATTGGGGAACAGGCGCAAGTCGCTGTCAGACGACGAAGCCATTTCATGTGGATAAATGGGGTTTTGGGATAGATTTAATTCCGGCTCATTTGGACAATAATTTTCATCCCAATTCCAGATGACATAATCCGGCGCAATTACTTTTTTCGCAATAAACAAACCGGTTGCATACGTCGGTGAATTTGCCGATGATTTGCCCAAAGACAAGTTTTCGAGTGTGTGAATGTGCGCCGTTATATTTGCGCTTCGGCCAACTTTTACAGTTTCTTTGGCAAATATGTGTACTAGCGGGCCGTCGCTTTCATTAACCGTCGTGTATTTAGCCATATTCACCCCTCTGTTTATCAATAGTTTGGTGTTTTGTAAAAATAAAATTGTAGCGCCGTCTTTAAGCGTAAGCTGTTTTATCCGTACAATATCCTGCCCCGAAAATATCGCCGTTGAATTCACACCTACGATTATATTCCCATAATTATCCAATGTCAGCGCAACCGGCGCGCTATTATCCGGGATGGTGATGTGATTACTGCCAGGCGAATTATGGGCTTCAAAAGCCGGCAGAATTTGTGCGGGTACTACGCCGGCTGTGTAATTGTCTACCGTGCTTTGCCCCTGAAGTTCGAGTAGGGAGGCCCTCACAAAAGTAGTAGCCCCGGCGACAGTGGTTGCGTCTTCCAAAATAGCCCGTTTGTTGGGCCTGGCAACCCCTACGCCCCCCGATTGAACGGTATTGCGTTTCATATACACTTCTTCAAAGCCGATCACGGAATAGGCATATAGCAAAGATGGATCGGCAGATTTTAGTACTTCTACCGTAAAAGTACAGGAAACCTGATTGTTAGCCGGGTCGCTCACGGTAAATGTATTGAGCGTGGCGCCCAAGGGGAATTCCGTGCCGGAGGCCAGTCCACCGGTTTGGTTAAGGCTGTAGCCGCAATTGTCGCCGGTAAATACATCGTAATTTACGACGGCGGAACAAGCGCCCGGGTCGGTGTGTACGACCATATTATCAGGGCATACTATACTCGGCATCGGATAATCCGTAAGGTTGGGGTCGGCGGCGTCGACCAGGTTATTGCAATCATTGTCGATGCCGTCGCAAATTTCCGGGGCGCCGGGGTAAATACCGGGATGGTTATCGTTGCAATCGGCGTTGTTGCCGGCGTATCCAAACGGCTGGAAACATTCGTAAATGGGCTGCTGTCCCACGCCCCCAAAACCGTCGTAGTCGGTATCCGGGTAAAAGGCGCTTAAGGTATTGACGGTATTTAAGGTAATGGAATAGGTATTATTATCCGGATTTAAATCATTGGGAAGAACGGCGGAAACCGTTAATACATTTTCGCCGGGGTTGGACAAATCGACGCCGCTGAAAAGGACATGACCATAATTATAAAAAGGCGGATGGAGCAGGATAGGCCCAACCTGTTCCGGATTATTCAGCGGGCCGTACACGCCGTTGTTGGCGCCGCTTACGGTGAGTGTTATAGCAGCTGCATCGGCAAGAATACTGCCCCGGCCTAAATTATAAAACCAGACGTCTATCGTTTCGTTATTGCCGGGAAAACAACCGTCCGTAGACGGATCTATATCGTTAAAGACAATATCGGGGCGCGGCGTAACAATGCATATATCAAAATTGATGTATTGGGGAAAACGGGCTACCAAACGAACGATGTAGGTCAGGCCGGGCGTCAGGTTATTGAGCAAATGCGGGGTGGCAATAGCCCGCTCGCAATACAGGGTATTCGACCAGCTACCGGCGCAATCGGTTTCGAGCACCTGCAGATAGATATCCAGGTTGTCGGCGGAAGTTTGTACATTATAAAGCGCCACTACGTGTTCGGTTTGGGTAGCCGTAAACGAATAAAAAACGTCGTCGCCGTTTTGACAATCATTGGTATTGTACACCGCGTAGTAGCCGCCGAGCGTAGTGCCGGAGGTCAGGCTGAGGCATTGATTATCGGGCGACACCGGTAAAACGGTGGCTGAATCGCAGGCGTCATTTGCCGGTGTGATTACCGTCATCACGCATAAATTGAAATCAATACCTGAATTAACTGCGCCAGTGACCCGCACATAGTATTCATTTCCAGGGTACAAATAGTGCGCATAAATGCCCAATGATCCTTGCGAGCATTCGAACAGTTGAAATCCGCTGCAGTTTCCGTCGAACAGTTCTATTTCCAGGAATCCATTGCCGTACAGCAGTGCGGTATCGCGCAGTTGGATAAAGTGTTGGAAAGCCGTGGCGGTGAATTTAAACCACAGGCTCGTGCCTAAGTTGCATCCGGTTGTTGCGGCAGGCGGCAGTCCGGCGGTTGTGGCGGCAATGGATTGCGTGCAGACCATATCGGGGTTGACTACCAATGGAATAGCCGCTGTACATTCGCTGTTGGCCGGCACGGGCGGCGCCGTGCGTATGCAAAGTGAAAAGCCATGGGCGCTGGTTCCCCAACTAAACATGCGGATCAAATACGTTTCGCCATTGGTCAGACCGTATAGCACATTAGCCGGTTCTGCGGCTTCAAAACAGAATAAGGAGGTCAATTCGCCGCAATCGCTGCCGGTATAGACTTCCATGCCCAATAAATCGCCGGGATCGCCCAAAATCTGGCCGGTCACCTGAATATCAACTACATGCACGCTGCCGGTGGCTGTAAATTGGTACCAGACATCGGTGGTAGGCCGGCCCAGGCAAGAGAGCATTAAGCCTGTTGCGCTTAGGGTACTTCCCTGGTACGTTTGCGTGCAATCCAGCCCTGCATTGGGTTGAACAACTTCCGCCTGTGCGCAATTATCGTTGGCGGGCGGGTCGGGCAGGGCCTGGAGGCAAACCGAAAAATCCACGTAATCGTTTGCCCGGGTATAAATGCGCAGCATATACGAACTTCCGACATGCAGGTCGTGTAATATTCCTCCCAGATTGACGCCCTCGGATTCGCAAACCACCAGCGTAGCCGTCGTTTCGCAGTCGCCTTCCCAAATTTCTAAACCAGCATAACCGAAAAATAAATCGCTGATCAGAACCGAAAGCAACATCGTGGAATTCGTGGGCGTAAACGTATACCAAACGTCATTCACCGGTTCGCCGCCGCAGCCGGGGTTGCTCTGCGTGGCGCCCCGGGTAGAACCGGTTGTCGTCTGCTGGCAAACCATATCGGTGTTAATGGCTAATGGAATTGCATTGGCACAATCGTCATTGGGTTGTACGGGCATGCTATGCACACAAATATCGAAGCTACTGGGTGCATTACTCGGCTCAAAAACCCGGATATAATAAGTATTGCCGGGCGTCAGATGGGTAACCGGCATTTCGCCGTTGGAGTAGAAATCCAGGGGACCGGCAATGGGCGTCAACGAGTTGCAGTTACCATCATACACTTCAAACTGGATGAAGCTCGTCTCATTCTGCAGATTGTCGACCACAATCATCTGACCGGGCTGTGTCGCGGTAAAGATGTACCACACGTCAAAGGCGTAATCAGCATTCAAATCTCCAAAAGGAGAAGGCGTAGCGCCTGTTGTAGTGCCCGCAACCGGCGTATTGCAGGTAAGTGCAGGGGCAACTGCCAGATTCACGGCTGCCAGGCAGGCGTCGTTGGCTGGAGGCATCTCTTCTGAACTGATACAAATGTTAAAGTTGATGTATTCAAATTGGCTTTCCAGGCGGATATAATACGTTTGCCCGGGAATGAGGTCGCCCATAGTGAATTGATCGGCGCCTTCCAGATTATAACGGCAATAAAGCGGGGTAAAACCGGTGCAGTCGCCGCTGTATATTTCCTGGCGAAAAATGCCCGGCTCCCCCGATTGTGCATTTACCGCATTATCTACGGTGATGGTGTGTACCGGTTGGGTAGCCGTAAAGGTATACCACACATCGGGGCCGTTGGAACCACATGCGCTAACGTCTGTTGCGCTTGAACTGTAGGTCGTTCCCGACACGGTCGTAGCGCAAATAGGCGTGGGAGCAACCGGCAGCGCTGTAGCATTTTCACAAAGATCATTTTCGGGGATGGGAAAAGTAGCAACGCAGAGGTCAAACTCGTGAAATACCTGATCGCTACTGCTTACCATGATATAATAGGTATTTCCGGGCACAAGGTTGGTCAATTCCAGCGTCGAATTATAAGAACCGCAGGCCAGGGGCGGGTAAACGCCGCAGCCGGGGCTGTCGAGCACGGCGATCTCAAAAAAACCGTTGCCAAAGCCCAATACCGGCGTGACATTTAAGACCTGTACCCGATGGTTGGGCGAAGTGGCGACAAAGGTGTACCACAGGTCGTATATATACTCCAACGAGCCCGCCGACACGCAGCCGTAGCCATCTCCAAAACCTGGTATTACACCGGCAGTGCTGCCATGCATCAGGTTGTCGCAATCCAGATTAGCACTCGGAACTATTGGTTGCGCCAGGCCGCACTCATAATTGGGCAAGGAAGGGGGAACAGTGCGGATACACAAATTGAAGTTGTGCGCCGAGCTGGGGTCAAACGACAATATCCGGAGGTAATACTTCACGCCGGTTTCTAAATTGAGGGCCTGTTGGGGTTGACCAACTCCCAGATTGGCTATAAAATACAAATTCCCGCAATCGTCGCCCTGGTAGATAAGCACGTTCAACTGGCCTGAACCACCCTGTACCGTTACCACATCCTGGAGATGGATTAAATGCTTGTCCTGGGTGCTGATAAAAGTATACCACACATCGGCTGTCCAGCCCACCTCATCGGGTGTGGCGCCCAGGGTAGTGCCTGGATTAAGCGCATTGCAATATAAATCGGGGTTAATTGCTGCTATCGTTGCTGCTGCGCAATTGTCGTTTACCGGCTGTGAGAAAATGCGGGTAGATGCCAACAGGCATGTAACAAATAACGTTTGGGGAAGGCTGATTTTCATATCGATGGTATTTGTGGTATTGTCGCAGACAAAAATAGCCCATGTATACCTATTCTGCCGGAAGAGGTGATATTCGGTTGAGATTTGGTGAGATTTGGCCTGGTGCTACGGATGGCCGACAATGAATACCTCTACACATCGGATGGCGCGGTTTGGTTGTTATTCTCTGTTCTCTGTTTATTGCCAGTAGAGACGCAAAATTTTGCGTCTCTACTGGCAAAGAAAAGGAACAGATAACCGACAACCGAGAACAGAGAATTTAACTCCTTTTCTTCGACCTATTCCCCGCCATAAATCCCCAGCCGCCCGAACCGAGCAGAAACCCGAGGTCGTACCACCAACCGCTGTTGTTGACCGCGTAAATGGCTACTTCGTCGTCAAACAAACTGGCTATAAAGCTGAAAGGGGTAATGAAGCCGTGTATTAACCCGTAGAAAAAGCCGTATTCTTTGCCTTTCAGGCATTCATTGATGGGTTCTACGTCGGCGCAGGATACGAGTAAAAAACAAAAAAACAGCGCTGTGAGCAGCAGGATAGGAGTGCGGTAATTTTTCATCGAAATGAGATTTTAGCCTAAAATACGAACTAATGGCGTTGCGGCCAATGTTTTTAGCCTATAGGCCCTGTCGATTCCTACCAAAGGGGGTGTTTTTCGGATGAAAGGGATACACCAGATGCATAGAAGTCTTGAACAGGATTTATAAGATTAAGGGATGTACAAGATAAAAATACCAAATCCTGTGCATCTTTTAATCCTGAAAATCCTGTTCAAGACGTCTTGGAAAAAAAATTCCGGATTAATGACCTTCAACGGATCTTGCTGCCTTCCCGGTAATGACGCCTCATTTTTCAACCATTTCCACCTCCCAACGTTCCTACTATTATGAACAAACTCAACGGAAAAACAGCCCTCGTCACCGGGGGTAGCAAAGGCATCGGCTATGGCATTGCCGCCAGCCTGCTGCAGGAAGGAATAAATGTGGCCGTCACCGGCCGCCACCAGGACGCTTTGGACGCCGCAGTGCGGGAATTATCGGGCACGGGCACAGGTAAAATCATCGGCATAGTCGCGGATACCCGCGATTTCGAGGCTATGAAAAAAGCGGTAGCCCAAACCCTGGAGGCTTTTGGTCGCCTCGACATACTCGTCGCCAATGCGGGCGTGGGTCATTTTGCCTCCATCACCGAAATGACCCCCGAGCAATGGCATGAAACCATCGACACCAACCTCACCGGCGTGTTTTACAGCCTGAAAGCTGCGCTCAACCCGCTCATTGAGGCACAGGGATATTTCATCAGCATCGCGAGTCTGGCGGGCACCAACTTCTTCGCCACGGCATCGGCATACAACGCCAGTAAATTCGGACTGGTAGGCTTCACGCAGGCCGTCATGCTCGACCTGCGGGATGCCGGCGTCAAGTGTTCCACCATCATGCCGGGCTCTGTCGCCACCCATTTCAACAACCACGAGCCGAATGCCGCCGACGCCTGGAAAATACAACCCGAAGACCTGGGCCAGATGGTGGTGGACCTGCTGCGCATGAACCCGCGGACCTTGCCGAGTAAGATAGAGGTGAGGCCGAGCCGGACGGCGAATCGATAAGGAGGGAAAAAATCAGTAGCGCCGTTCTTTTTGCCGAAAGGCATTGGAAGACCTTGCAAGGTTTTCCCGGAAGTGACTTTGAAAACCTTGCAAGGTCCGAAAGAATTATTAAATCAACGGCGTCGCTCCTTTTGCGGAAAGGCATTTTTCAGATAAGCATAAAACGCATTCAGATCTCTGCCTGAAAACGTTCGGGAAATGCCATTCGACCACCTCAATTCAATCGTATCTTCGCTTTCACCTTCGTCAAATTCGTAGCTGATCAAATGTTGCCAGGGCAGACTGGTTGTTCCCACGGGCGCCCGATAGCCGGCTCTGGTCACCTCGATAACCAGCTGCTCCGAACCGGCATATAATACGCATTTGGCTTTTCGCCACAATACAATACCCAGCGCGACCGATAAGGCCAACATAACAATGACGTAATCGCGCAGCCAGGTAGTGTCATCGCCAAAAATGGCCATCACCACAAAAATACTGAGGAACAGAATTATCGGCCACCATTGGTCGGTATCCGGGTTTTGTTTGAGCGTGAATGTTGTTGATGTGGAACTCATTACGGGGGAATTACGACTGGCGCAGGCGTATTTGGCGCCATAACAGCCCTAACACTACCAATCCCAATACCGGCACAAACAGTATAGCCGGCCAATAACCCAATTGATCGTACAAAAACGCAACCGGGGCCCATAACCTGACGCTGTCTGCCCCTCCGGACTCCAATTGGTTCAAGTCGAATATTACCCATATTGACAAGATGATACAGGCCGGCAAAAATAAATACATCAATCTTTTCAGTGACGCAATTTGCTCGGCATCGGATTCAATTTGTTGATTGGACGCTTCAGGTGGCGCGAGTTTATTCCATTTCATAATGATAAAGCATTTGGTTAAGAAAATCTGCAACAATGTTTTTTTGATTCATCGGTTATCCGTTACCAGTTTCAAACCGATAACAGACAACCGAGAACGGATAACTTACAACCTACAACTCCACCGCCTCCACTACCTTTAATTCAAAAGGCAAGGTCCCCAACTTGAGTTTATCTTTGATTTTTTTCACTTGTTCCACTTCAAAATTGCCGCTGATCTGGCATCTGCCACCCGAAATTTCAGACATGACTTGCGGTGCGGTGACCACATAACCATCAACCAAAATAGCAATCTCCCTATTGGAATCCTGGGCCAGTTGGCGCGTTTTGTTAGCCAGAATCAAAGAAGCTTCCGGTGTAAATACGATATCAATGGTAAACCGGGGATCCATACCAGATTCTTCTGTGGCCGAATTTTCAACACTTTGCACCTCACTGTCTGTGAGAAATGGCCCCATCTCAGTGGTTTTTTTTAACGCAAACAACTCAAAAAATGCCCCTCCTTCAGGGCTGTCTACCGCGTAAAACGACCAGGCCAATACCATATCTGAAGGCAAGTGCCCGGCTACTTCCGGTTGCCGGAACAGGCTGTCTAACAGCGACATATCTTGAGGTGCAACTTCTGCTATTACTGCCGAAGGATATACACTTTCGGGGTAAATCGGGGATTGGGTAAATATCAGTTTATCGCCAATATTGTACTTTTTTACCAATTCGCCGAATAGTAGCTTTACCGGTTCGTCGATATTCCTGAATGTTTCCCAGAATTCAAGTTGAGATCTGCCTGACAGGGCATAGAGGTAATAGTCGAGTCCGGGGTCCTCTTCCCCCTGCGCAGTCAATCGCCCGATAATATTAAACACAATTTGGCGCTTATCCGGCGCCACTTCGACAGACTGATAGATGATGCCGTAGTTGACAAGCTGCGATTGTAACAACTGAAAGACTTCATCTACTTGTGCCTCTTCGAGCACTTGCCCTTCCGACTCGATGCCGATGGTGATGCTGTATTTGGCTTGATCGGAGCTCCGGTGAAGGCCTGCGTTGTTGTTGCAAGCGGTGAGGATCAGGACTGCGAAAAATAGCCCATACGATATTTTTATCAGATGCATTTTACTGGTAATTAATGTCTTGAACAGGATTTAGAGATATACAAGAAGTTGTCGGTTGCCCGTTATCAGTTTCAAACCAAACAGACAACCGAGAACTTACAACCTACAACCTCACCACCTTCATCACCTTCACCACCCTGCCTTCCGACAGCACCTTCACAAAATACATGCCCGCCGGCAAATCGGCGATTTGTACTTCCATCTGCGAAGCGCCTTCAGGTACAG
>DAINSQ010000103.1:0-17533 GCA_036741235.1 Saprospiraceae bacterium
CCTTCGGTCGCATCAGCACATCAGCATCCCGACCTCCTTGCAGTCGGTACGGGACTCCCTTCGGTCGCATCAGCACATCAGCACATCAGCACATCAGCACATCAGTTTTGTAATTTCTCTTTCAGCATCTGCCGGTACTTAGGCCCTACGGGCAGCGAAAGCGGTTTGCCTTTGAGCTCTGCGCGCAATAATTCGACTGTAGTGAAGTTGGATGCATAACCCTTCACATCTTCCAGATTAATAATAAAACTATCGTGAATGCGAAGGAAGCGATCTGTAGGTAATTGTTGTTCGATATTCTTGAGCCGCTCCCGGGTGATATAATCGCCGCCGGGGGTTACAATGCGCACATTCACGTTGGCGCCCTCGCAATAGATAATATCATCGAGCCACAGTTTGATCAGCATTTGTTTCACTTTGATCATCAGAAAGGGTCGCGTTGGCTGTGTATTTGCCGGGAGAGAAGCGGGCGCATGGGGCGTATTGAGCTCCCGGATGGCTTTATCGACGGCGCGGAACAGTTTGTCGGGTTCTACCGGTTTGAGCAGGTAGGCCGAAGCGTTGTATTCGTAGCCTTTAATGGCATATTCGGGAAAAGCCGTCACGAAAATTATCCGAAAGCCGGGTTCCATGCGGCGAAGCGACTCCAGCAGACTAAAGCCGTTGGCTTCGGGCATCTCTACGTCCAGGAATACAAGATCGGGCATCGGGTATAACCCCGAAGCCAGGTATTGGTACGCTTCCTGAGCGCTTTCAAAAGCGGCCTGGAATTCGAGATCGAGCCGGCTTTGCAGCAACCCGATGATGTGTTGACGTTGCAATTCCACATCTTCCACCACAATAAAGCGATAGGTCATTTTCATAATAAGGGCAATTGCAGGTTAAGTTCATAAATGCCATTTTCCATTTGACTGGACAGTTGGTAGTCGTCGCCGTACAACATTTGCAAATTTTCGGTAGCGGTATGCAACCCAAAACCGCCTTTTTGTTCGAGACTGCCTTCATTGCGCGCGTTGGTTTTGTAACTGTTTCGGATTGACAATTCGAGTTTTTCGCCAAGGATATTTATTTCAATACCAATAAACTTCTTATCCTGGGCATTGCGGTTATAGTGTTTGAAGCTGTTTTCTACAAACAGCAGCAATACCATGGGCGCGATACGGTATTGGGCGCCTGTGTATTCGCCGTTAATGTTAAAATCAAATTGCGTTTTTGCGCTGAGCTGGAGTCGTTGCAAGTTGATATAACTGCTGATGAATTCGAGTTCCTGCTCCAGAGGTACAAAGCGTTCAGCAGTGCGATATACCAGGTGGCGCAGCAATTTAGACAACTCCCCGATGAGGTGGGGTACATTGGGGTCGGACTGCCGGGCCAGTATTTGCAGGTTAGCCAGCGTGTTAAACAAAAAATGCGGTCGGACTTGCTTGCGGATATAATCGAGTTCGCGTTCTACTTCCCTGCGCCGCCGTATGGCTTCGCGGCGTTCGCGGCGTTCTGCTTCGCGATTGCGTTCAATGGTCTCTTTGGTGAAAGTTAATCCGGACGTGCTCAACACCAGCACCATCGCCACTATGGCAATTTCATACCATTGCTGGTCGATAAGCGTAAAAAGCAATGCGAAGAGGGGACTGTATAAAATGCCAAAAGCAGCGCTAATGAGCAGGCTAAAGACAAAAAACAGGAAAAAACTCCAGTTTTTGAATTGCGCCGGGTTCATCAGGTAGGGCACCAGCAGGAATTTGACGCGCCCCTGGTAGACAAAAAACAGGTTGAAATATACCGGCATCGCCATCAACAACGTATAGGAAAATGATTCGCCGAATACCAGCCAAAAACTCTCTTGCTTGTAGTTAAATGATTCCAGAATTTCCACCCTTCCCTGATACCAGGCGTGAATAGCGAAAAAGCAGAAGGTTACGACCGCCACAAAAAAGCCGAAACTAAGATGTTGTATTACATCCAGCCGCAGAAAACGGAATAGGCGAGCCTGTGTTTTATTAATGGTCATAAATAATACGAAGTTACCTGTTTTGAACAACGATTCAAACCGGTCAATGTGCCAGGCTGGTAGCACAAAGCCGGTTTTGGGTTGTATATGCTTACTTTTTTGTAGTAAAATGCATTGGCTACAGCATAAAGGTTATCTGCTTCAGGGCGACAGGCGCCTGCATCAAAGGTTTGCATACCAAACGAGGGAGCGGGATTTTTGGATTACAAAACTAAAAACCTGCGCATTATGAAAAAGCAATTCCTCGTTTTCCTGATCATCTGCCTGGTTATGTCTGCTACAGATTTAGCAGCGCAACATTCTCGCCGTCTCAATCACTACAATGGCAGTAATGTGGTTAAACTCGACCTCAGCGCTGCTGTCCAACGCGAATTATCGCTGAGCTACGAACGACAACTTTCGAAATGGCTGACCTGGGAAGTCGGCGGAAGTTATGCACAACTCGGCAATGCGCCGTCAAATGCCAATGTGGCTGCTTCTTCAACCTATACCGAATATGTGAAACGGGAAACTTTCTGGATACTTTTTTTCCCGTCAACAACTACAACCCGCTATTATATTGGCGACGGCCGCCCGCTGAATGTAGCCGGGGAAGAGCGTACCCACAAACTGGATGCCTGGAACGCCAATACAGGCTTGCGTTTTTATTTTAAACCGGCACTGACAAAACGGGCGATACCGCAGGGGTTTTACACCGGTATTCACCTGTGGGGCGGTCAGGTGCGCGATGTTACGCACTCGTATCGCGAAGAGACGGCCGTACTGGAAAGCGACGGCGATTTGGATATATGGGGATTGCCCATTATTCTGGTAGGCGCAACTACATCGGAAGTTACCACTACTTACCGGCAAACTGTTACGCCGGTTACCGGGTATGACGCCTATTTTCTATATGGGGTCAGGCATTCCCTTGGCTGGCAATGGATTGCTCCGTCCGGCTTTACGCTTGAATTGCAAACAGCTGTGGGGCTCAGTGATGCTGATCGAATAGATAAGGTTGACGAAACTGTATCCTTGAATGGCCATATCAGGATAGGATGGGCGTTTTGATGTTGAAATGACAGGGCGCCCGCCGGTATTGCGGCAAGGCGCCCTGCTGGATTTTGTTACAGTCGGGTGATTTTGTTGCCGGGGATGTTCGTTTCGACTTCGCTCAACGAACGGACCGGTATACGGGCCGCCGGTTAGCGCTCATCGTATTTGATTTTCAATTCGATATAACCGTCGAGGTCCAGCTTGTTAAAGCCTTTTTTTCGCATATCCTGGATGAAATCGGGCGTCACGTCATGAATTTGAAGGTTGACGGCGTCATCCACATCTATATCTTTAAAGCCGAGTTGTTGGAATGCCTTGATCTGATCGGGGTCGACGTCGTGGATATGAAGGTTGACGATATCGTCCAGGTCGACTCCCTTCATGCCGAGTTGCTGGAAAGCCTTCATTTTTGCGGGGTCCACGTCGTGTATAGCGCATTTGACCAGATCGTCAATCGAGAGATTGTTGAAGCCGGCATTTCGCATGTTGGCGATATATTCAACGTCGACGTCGTGGATTTTCAATTGGACAACATCGTCGTTGCTAAAGTCAGTGAACCCGGCTTTGCGAATTTCCGTCAGATAGCCGGCATCGACGTCGTGGATTTTCAGGTTCACCAGGTCGTCTATCGACAGGTCGGCGAGGCCGGCCCGGCGCATATCGGCCACGAATTCCGGGTCGACGTCGTGGATGGAGAACTTGACGATGTCTTCGTTGTCGATGTCGGTAAATCCCATTTTGCGGTAGCCAGAGATGGTAGCCGGGGTGACGTCGTGGATGGCGAAGCCTACCAGTTCCTCGGCGCTGAGATTGGTGATGCCGGCATCTTTGAGCCCTTTGATGTATTCGGGCGTAATATCGTGAATTCGGAAATTCAGTATATCTTCGAAAGAGAGGCCGGGATAGCCCATGGCGTTGACCTGTTTGACATAGTCGGGGTCAACATCGTGGATTTTGGCGTTCATCACGTCTTCTAGCGAGAGCCCTTTGAAGCCGCTTTTGGCCAGCGACCGGGCATAATCGGTATCGATATCGTGAATTTTCATTTCGAGCAGTTGATCGATGCCGGCGTCTTCTTCGCCCAATTCGGCGGCGAGTTGCCTGTACTCTTTGATGGTTTTGGTGTCCAGCCCATGTATAGCCATCTCGCTCAGGTCGTCGCCGTAAAGTTGTTTATCGGGCATTTCATTTTTAATAGAAGTCACATATTCCTTATCGGCATTGGCAAAAAACAGGCGCCACATCAGTTCGTCGTCAACTTCATCAACGCCTTGTTGGGTGAGCCAATCGGCGAAAGCCTTGTCGGCAGTGAAAGTAAAGCGGCCGTAGCCTTCGTTGCCTTCGAATTTGCCCTTGAGCTTAAAGGCGCCGCTGGGCCTGGTGATGGTAAATTCCGCTTCCTGGGTGGGCAGCGCCGAAAACTCGGATTTCAAGAAACAATCTTCGGTCATCCAGCGGCCGCGGTCGTTGCGGCTGCTAAACAGGATGCAAACCTTGTCGTTTTCAATTCTGCCTTCCCACACGCCGCCCTGTTCGGCGCCGGTATGCGGCAGCATGGCGAACCAGTTGGGCAGATGGCCCGTCGTTTTGGCCTGAGTAAAACCCAATGCGGCAAGCACCAGAATGATGGCGCCTGCGCCTATCAATTTTTCCATAATAAAAGTTTTTGTCGGGTGAATATGTAATATGTGTTGTACGCGATGCAACAGTCTTTGTTTGTTTGCGCAGGCAAAAGCCAGGGAAGGCGACAGGGGCCTGAATGCCATGTACTGCACGGCCCCCAGGGCCTTGGCGTATTGCACGGCATTGCCGGTGAGCTGAATAGCGGCATCGTCGGCGGCCATTTCGCGTTCGTGGCGCACCCTGGCGGAGAGCCACCACACGGCGGGGTGGTAGTAAAACAGGGTTTCTACCATGCTTTGCAAGATGTTGAAGAGGTAGTCGTGCCGCACAATATGCGCCAGTTCGTGGGCCAGAATTGCCTCCGCTTCAGCGGGTTCCAGCCGGTTGATCATGCCGATGGGGAAGAGGATTACCGGTTTGAGGTAACCCACCACCATAGGGGTGCGCACCAGCGCCGATTCGAGCAGTTGTATCGATTTTTTGATGCCGGCCTGTTGGGCTAAGCGTTGCAACAATTCTTCCCAAAATTCATCAACGGGAATGGTCAGGTGGCTTTTCAGGTAATAAATATAACCGATATTGCCCAACAACCTCAAGGCAAACATACACATGCCCAGCAACCAAATGGTCACAATGAGCGGCAGGTTATCCTGGAAATAATCGCGGAAAGTCTCGCCGTCGGGGATGGCCGGTTTTGCCGGGGTAGAAAATGCAGGCGCGTTGTCTGCCGGCACTTTCGACTTATCAAGGGCCTGCACGGATAGCTCCATGGCGGCTGCAGGTCGGTCGACTTCTGCATTGCCATAATAAAAGGCAAACGTCGCGATAGCCGAGAGCAAAATTGCAGCCAGGGCGGCATTGGCCGTCCAATACCGCCGGCGGGCCGGCTTGTGCCGCCAGATCAGCATAGCAACGGCGGAAAGAAAAGCGATCAGAGCCGCCTGCCAGAGAACGTGTACCACCATCCACCCGAGGGCGGAGGCCAGTCTGTCAGACAAAAAAAGCGCAAGGCTGTTCATGTGCGGGTCGGTTTTGGGTTATTGTTGTTGATCTTCAATCTGTTTGATCAATTGCTTGATCTGCTCCAGTTCCTCCGGGGTAGTCTCTGCGCTGCCCAGCGCGCGAAGCGCCAGCGAGGCCGGCGAGCCGCCGAAGGCGATGGTGGCGAGCCCTTTGATGACGCGCGCCTGGGTCGCTTCCTGCCGCTCTGCCGGGCGGTATATGTGGTTTTTGCCCTCAATCTCGCGGTGCAGCAAGCCCTTGTCGAGCATGATCTGCATCAGCTTCAATGTTGAAGAATAATTCACTTCTCTCAATTCTTCGTTGAGCTTTTCATTCACCAGCCGCACCGTAGAAGGGCCGTGTTGCCACAGCACCTGCAGAATCTCCAACTCCGATTTGGTGGGTTCGGGCAGCCCGCTGTCGTGTTCTTGTTGTGGTTTCATGGTGCAAAGATAGGCAAGTGTTTTTATCTAGGAAATTTTTCGTACGAAAAATTTCCTAGATGGCCTGGATTGATCTTAATCATTGTATTTGTAATCAAATTAACATATACTAAGAGGATGATTTTATTCTTTCACAACAAGCCATGAGCCATGCCAAACTATAAAATAAACAACTACCGGGTAGAGCTCAACGCGCACAACTACAACCGGGTGATCCTGCAACTGGAAGACCCGATGCACCAATACAAGTCGGTTGTGATTTATTTCAACGATGAGCTCAGATACAACAGGATGGAGGAGGTTAAGGTCGTCGATGGCGGCGTAATTACTTACCACCTGCCATTCGGAAGATACGCAGATACCATTGACTTGCTAAGGAATGAAAAACCCCTTTACTTTTACCTCCACGTGCAAAGCGGCACCCTCGACAACGGCACGCTCGACGGCGGCTGGATTACGACGATGCTGGAACCGGTGGGGGAAGAGGAGAGTTGATTCTCGGTTGTGGGTTGTCCGTTCAATGTTGTAGGTTTGTTTATTGGTTTATTGGTTTATGAGTTTATGGTCCACGCTTATTCATAAACCTATAAACGCTTAAACTTATAAACGAACCCACAACCTACAACAGATTAATACCTGGTAAATTCCTCCTGATACTTCCCCTTGGCCAATTCAGCATTAAAAGCCGTGCCGAGTTGATGTATTAGCGTTTTGTATTGTTCATTATCTGGGGCGTATACGTTTTTCATCAACAGCAGTTCGGCATCTTCGGGGCGGTACCAAAGCGAGAGTTTCAGATCGCCGTAAGCGATATTGATCTCGTGGCTGCTGTATTCGTTGCCAGGGAGGAGATGTTCTTTTGTGAGATGTAATTGATTGAGGACAAAATCCACGAGTACCTGTTGCATATCGAGAGAGACGGGGACGAGTGCATAGACGTCTTCATTATCTCTAAAATATCCCTGCCAGAAAGGCAAGCGCTCGAAATGGCGCAAATGCAGGCGGTATTCGCCTTCGGCAGTGGTTTTCCATTCAAAGTAAGTATTCAGCCACTCGCGGGTGATGGAGTGGGCATCCCGCAGGCGGGTATCGGTTTGGTTAAAAGGCAGCGCATAACCCTTGTCGGCGCGGAAGTCATACACAATCAGGGCATACTGGCTGACGACCTTGTTTTTTTCGTTGTCCCAGTTGGTGATGTTTCCATCATAGACTATCCACTTTTTGTCGGGTGAAAAAGCCACGGCGCCCCGGTGGGCGCCCATGAAATAGTAGTCGTCGATGGTTTCGTTATTTTTGTTAAAAACAAACAGGCGCATGTCGGGGATGTGCAACACGGCATGGTCGCTGACGAGCAGGTAATCGCCGCCGCCGATGGTATCCACCGAATCTTCGGGGTCGCCCATGTACACTTCCTTGCGCTCGCCTGGCTGACCGTCTTCCGCATCCAGCATTTGCAGGCTGGCGAAATCGTAGCCCTGCACAAAAAGTGGCGAAACGGAAGCTTGTCCGTCTTTTTCGGAAATTAAATACAGGCTTTGACTGCCGGCCAGCAGGGTAGGCGTGGTTGCTCCTTCGAGTATGTACACGCGCCAGAGGTGGGGGAAGCCGGTATTGGTCTGTAGCGCCTCCGGAAAATCGATGGGTTTGCCGTTGTGCAGTATTTTGTAGCGCAATACCGAATGCGTCACCCGCCGCCCGACATTCATATTGAAGTATTTGGAATGGTGGGTTTCCATTTGAATGGTAAAAGGACCGTGTAGTACGGTTTTGATCTCTGTTTTGGGCGTATTGCCGCAGCCCAGGAAGGAGAATATACTTAGCCAGCCCATGAGGAGATGGGTTTTAAGGTGCATGATTATTCTTTTATTAGGGTAAACGCATCGTTTACGAGGATATTTGCCAATCCACCGGCCCAATACCATGGGCTGCCAGATATGTATTCGCCTGTGAAAAATGCCGGCACCCCGCAAATCCGCCGCCGGCCAGCGGAGAAGGGTGGGGGGCCTCGAGTACCAGGTGGCGGGTGGTATCAATGAGCTCCTTTTTCTTTTTGGCAAAATTGCCCCACAGCATAAAAACGAGGTGTTGGCGTTGCTCAGACAGCTTTTTGATAACCGCATCGGTAAAATACTGCCAGCCGATGTCTTTGTGAGAGCTGGGCTGCTTGTGTTCTACAGTCAGCATGGCGTTGAGCAGGAAAACGCCGTGACGGGCCCAGTCGCTCAGGTCGCCGTGGTTGGGAACCGGCAGACCCAGGTCGGCGTTTAGTTCTTTGTAGATGTTTTGCAGCGAGGGCGGTACGCGCACGCCTTTGGGCACTGAAAACGACAGGCCCATGGCTTCGCCGGGGTTGTGGTAGGGATCCTGGCCCAGTATCACAACTTTCACCTTGTCGAATGGCGTGCTGTTGAATGCATTGAAAATGAGCGGTCCCGGCGGGTAGATGACTTTGTCGGCTTTTTTTTCCTGGTGTAAAAAAGCGGAGATCTGCTGAAAATAAGGTTGTTGGAATTCATCGGCCAATACGGCTTTCCAACTGGCTTCTATCTTTACGTCGCTCATAACAATCGATTACCTGTATTTTGCAGGTAAAGGTAACGATTAGTTGCATCACTTCAGGAATTACCCTATATTTGCGCTGCTTTTGCAAGCAACTCTCCACACAAAATGGTCCCGTAGCTCAGCGGATAGAGCAACTGCCTTCTAAGCAGTCGGTCGCTGGTTCGATTCCAGCCGGGATCACTTTTTCGGACGCTTGGACGCTTGGTCCATTGGCATCTGTGCCCCTGTCCCAAAGTCCAATAGTCCATTACAACGTTTAATAAACAAATCAATGTTCAAATGAAGGTTTCACTATTTATCCTGACCCTGCTGTTTCCTATATCCCTCCTCGCCCAATTTTCTCAAAAATACACCCTCTTCTACGGCATAGCCGACGGCATATCGGACATAAAAACCGCCGATTTTAATGCGGATGGAAAAATTGATATTGCGGTAGCCGACAATGATCACTTGTCGGTTTTGATCAAACTTGATAGTCTAGACCGTTTTGAACTGCCCGTATCATTGGCGGAAGGTTATCACCACAAAATAGAAGTGGCCGATTTGGACTACGACGGAGACGTCGATATTTTGACCATTAGCCCCCAGGAACAACTGGTGTGGTATATCAATGCCGGCGACGGCCAATTCAGCGCCACACAATACATTGATGCCGAGGTAGGGGGCATCAGTGGTATCGCCATGGCTGATTTTGATACAGACGGGTTTGTAGATATCGTCATTTCAACCGGTGACGGCGCTTCGTCGCACCGGGCAGTATATCGCTACCGGAACCTCCAAAACGGAAATTTCGCCGCCCGGGATACCCTGACCACTTTTATTGGCAATAATTTTTACGATACCGTTTTTGCCGCCGACGTGGATGGCGACGGGCTTACCGATGTGTTATCATCGATCGGTTTTCAGAACAGCCGTATCGTATGGTATAAAAACCTTGGCGCAGGGGTGTTTGCCAATGAACAGGTATTGATCAATCTCGGTACTTACAATTTGCTGGCCTATGATTTTGACGGCGACAGCCATACGGATATCGTTTTCGGAACGCTGCAAGATATTATGTTTGCAAAAAATAATGGCGACGCCACTTTTCAGCCTTATTATTCTATTTATAATAAACAATTGCTCCACGACTTAACCGCCGCAGATACCGATCTCGACGGCGATATGGATATTTACGCTACTTACGATGGAACCTCTGCCCCTTATATATTGAGGATGATGAATAACGGCGACGGCACTTACGCAACCAATAGCGTACCTACCGACGACAACCCCATGCGCGCCCTGTTTATTGGAGAAATCAACGGCGACAGCCTTCCCGATCTTTTTGCGGCAACCAAATTCGACGAGTTATTTTATTTTGTCAATCCCGGCGCCGGCAATTATTTCAACCACGAAGATGCAGGCCACGTGTATTACCCCGAGGGAATGGCAATCGGCGATATCGACGCCGACGGCGATGAAGACATCATCCTGGGCTCCGAAGGCGCAGCTTTTACGGCCTCCTACATCAACCAGGGCGGCGGCAGTTTCCGGTTTGGTCAAAAAATTCACGAAAGCCTTTCTACGCAATTGATGCTTTTTGATTTTAACGGCGACGGCTACCAGGATGTGCTGAAAAGTCAAAATTATCTGGCTTTTCCCTATACCCAGGTGCAAATTCATTTTAACAATGCCGCAGGCAGTTTCAACCAGGTAGTGGGCATGCCTGCCTCGGGAGGATTTACGAGCTACGGCTATCCTTACGATGTAAATGCCGATGGTTTAACCGACTTGATTTTCTGCCGCCGCTCGGATAACCGGGGCGTTCATTGGCGAAAAAATTTAGGGAATAATACCTTCGGTACCGGAGGGCAATTGCTGAACATGGGTGATGCCAATCCCCTTTTTGCTCAGCCTCACGATATTGACGGCGATGGCGACGACGACCTGGTGGTGGTATATATTTACGGCAATCAGAATATCAATCCGCATATTTATTGGTACGAAAACACCGGCCCCAATGCTTATACAGCCCATTTGATCGATCAAAATCAAGGCAATTTCAACGATATTGAAATCTGCGATATCGACGATGACGGGACACTCGATATCCTGGTTGTTTCCAGTGTGGTAACCCTATACCGCAATGACGGCTTTGGCGTATTTTCTGAAGAACTACCCGCCTTCGACCTCGCCAATGCGCCCATGAATCTGTTGCCCGGCGATTTTGACTTCGATGGCGATTTGGATCTTGCCGCGTCTTCTTTTTGGAATCAATATGTAGTATGGCTGGAAAATATAGACGGCACAGGCACACAATTTACTACGCATTGGTTGGATGACGATTTGGATGGCGCCGATGACATGGCTTTTTTTGATATCAATAATGACGATAAAAAAGACCTGGTAGTGGCTGCAAAAGGTGAAGTCGCTTTTTATTCTAATATGCATCCAGTACCGCCGGCGCTTTCTGTTGCTGACGTTACGGCTGTTTGTTTCGACAATGGAACTCCTGCCGATTCATTAGACGACCAAACAGTCTTGTCTTTTGTCGTCGTGGAAGGCGCTTTGTCTGAACTAGGAGACACGGCATTAATTACCATCAACGAAACGACCTATCTCAGCCCCTTTGGCGCCGTTTTTATGCTCTCCTTGCCCAACCAGTCTCTGAATGGCGAGCCTGTTTCTGTGCGAGTGGCCGGTCTCGAAATCGATAGCGTATTTATCGAATTTGCTATTGACAACCCCGGTACTTGCTCAGGCGCAGTGCCTTCTATCACTGCGGCCGTATTGTCGGTTACCTGCCAGGATAACCAGACCGCTGCACTGCCTGCCGACGACTTTTTAATTATTGACGTACTGGTGCAGCAGGAGTTTCTGAGCGACACGTTCGTTGTATCCTCTCCTGAAATAGCTTTTACGCCGGTAAGCGGCCCTTATGGGGAAACCGTAGCAATTATCCTGCCTCCGGGTTCTGCCACCCAAGGCGATTTTGTTCTTCAATTTGAGGATTCCCAGCATCCCGGTTTTAGCACATCCGGACAAGTTGTTAATCCCGGTAGTTGCTCGGTAGTGGGAGCAGAAAACCCAGCGTTTGAAAATATATCTGTTTTAATTAGCCCCAACCCTTTTCATGAAAAGGTGACCTTAACTGTAAGCGGCTTAGCCCCGCAGGCGAATTATCGATTGTCGGTTTATGATGGGTTAGGAAGGAATGTATTAAATTCTCCTGTTTCTGAAGGATCCTGTATTGTGGATATGAATAATTTGAAAGGAGCTATTTATTTTTTCCAAATAATTAATAACCAAACAGGAGTGGCGGTGAAAAGTGGGAGCATAGTGAAGGCATAATTCTAATAAACAACATGGAAGACAAAATTGATTCTGTTGAAAAAAAAGAACCGGAAAAAATCGCCGAAAGTATAAATCCGGTTCAGGAAGTCGATAAATCAGATACCGGCCAGGCAATCATCCAATTTAAAGAGAAGCCCTGGCAAACTTATGTATTTGAATTTTTTATGCTTTTTTTAGCTGTATTCTGCGGCTTTTTTGCCGAATACAAACTGGAAGACCTGCTTGAAAAAGACATGGAGAGAAACTACATCGTATCCATGGTGGACGACTTAAAAAGGGATACTTTTAATTTCAGGCGATCTATAGAAGACGGGCAGCAGGCCATGTTTATGATGGATTCTTTAATAAAACTTCTGAAATCGCCACAAAGAAATTCACATACTTCAACCATGTATTACCTCGCACGAAGAATTACCCAAAAGATCGTCCCGTATGAGATTTTTGACCGCACCTATTCACAAATGAAAAGTTCTGGTAATTTAAGGGTCTTGCACTCTCCCGAAATCGCGACTTATATCAGCGGCTATTATTTTGACATAACATTATTGGCCTCTCAACAAAATTATATCAATAACCTGTAATTGGAGTATATCAACAATGTCGCGGTCGTATTTGACGCTGCTATTTTTCACAAAATGTATACGGATGCCGGGCTCACGGTTACCAATACGTTTGATGCGCTTGATTTTCCTTCACGGATACTGCCGCCTGAAGACAATCCGCCATTAGCCAATGAGAGCAAAGCGGCTATCGATAACCTGATAGGAACATTACATTATTTGTATGCCAGGATGTTGAGTACCAATAGCAATATCCGCAACCAAAACGATGGGGCAATAAAGTTGATGAGATTATTGCAGGTTGCCTATCGATTGGAATAAGGTTATTGAACAGTCTATCAAAAAAATGCCCCATAGGCCAACCCCGAAATCGTAGCCATTATTACCACCAATCCCACATAAACCACCGTCTTTTGGGTGCCCAGCACTTCCCGTATCACCAACATATTCGGCAAAGACAACGAAGGGCCGGCCAGCAACAGCGCCAGTGCCGGGCCTTTGCCCATGCCGGAGGCTATCAGGCCTTGTAAGATGGGCACCTCGGTGAGGGTGGCGAAATACATAAAGGCGCCGACTATCGATGCAAAAAGGTTGGAGAACACCGAATTGCCTCCTACCAGCCAGGTGATCCATTCGCCCGGAATAATACCTGGGATCGTTTGGCCGTCGTGGGTGGAGCCCAGCAAAAATCCTGCAATAACAACGCCTATGGCCAGGAGCGGCAGGATCTGCCTGGCAAAACCCCAGGTGGAAATGGTCCATTCTTTGTTTTCGTCGTCGCTTTTGTCGTAAAGGGTGATCAGGCTAAGCGCCGTGATGCCTACGAGCATGGGGACCATCGGACTGGGAGCGAGGAATGCGGCAATGGCGGTAGCTGCAACGCCCCCCAACACCCATTGCCATTTTATTTTTAAAATAAATACCAGCGATAAGGCCAGCATCAGGCTGAAAAAGCCGGTGATATGCCATTTGTAAGCCCAGATATAATACCAGGCGCTGCTATGATCATCGCCGGCAGGACTTCCCCAATTGGCAAATACCAAAATGAATACCAGTGAAAAGAAGTGAAAAGCAGTTTGCCATAAGGGGCGTTTTTCTGGTGGAAGTTCAAAGTTGAGCTGTGCTTCGCGTTTGGCTTTTTCTTCCTTTCGGTAAATAAATGACATTGCAGCGCCGATAATGATGCTGAATGCCACTGCGCCAATGGTGCGCGCAATGCCCATTTCTATACCCAAAATACGAGCGGTGAGAATAATAGCTAATATATTGATGGCCGGACCGGAATACAAAAAAGCGATGGCCGGGCCCAATCCCGCGCCGCGCCTGTGAATACTGGAAAATAACGGGAGAATGGTACAAGAGCATACCGCTAATATGGCGCCCGAAAGGGCTGCCACGCTATAAGCCAGCCATTTTTTCGCATTCGCGCCAAAATACCGCAGCACGTACGCCTGGCTCACAAAAACGGATATCACGCCGGCGATGAAAAAGGCAGGCAGCAGGCATAAGATAACGTGCTCCCGCGCATACCACTTCGCGAGATCGAGGGTGGCATCTACGGCGGTCATAAATTGCGCGCTTTCAATGGGAAGAAAAAAGACAGCGGCAAACACCGCGGATATCCAGAAGAGGATTTTTAGTTCTTGTTTTGCTTCCATGACAAATCATTTTTTTGGTAAGCAAAATCAACTCAACCAACCTGCAAACATCGCGACGTAGTATATGCCCACGATCAGAAATACCGCACCGACGGCGTATCGCATTACTTTTTCTACCCGTTGAATGGCATTAAACCAGGCGCTCACCTTCTCCATGCTGAAAGCCAGCAGGTAGGTGAACAGCAACACCGGCAAACCCGTGCCCAGGGCAAAAACCAGTGGAATTGAAAACGCATCGCTCGCGCTGAGTGTGAGCGGGATGAGCATGCCGAAATACAAAGCGCCGCTATAGGGGCAAAATGCCAGCGCAAAAATAACGCCCAGCAAAAAAGCGCCCCAAAGCCCCTGCCGTCCTACCCGGTCGGCAATTTTCTGTATAAAAATACTACCCTTGAAATGCAACGGAATTACGTTGAGCATGATCAACCCGATGACGATCAGCAACGGCCCCAGCCATTTTTCGCCGTTACCCTGGAAAAAGCGGGCTATGTGAAACTTGCTGGCGCCGGTATACAAGGCCACGGCAATACCCATATAACTTACCGCCCGGCCCAGGGTGTATAGCAAACCGCTCCACAATACTTTGCGCTTTTCGGTAAATCCCTTGGCAATGAAGGCCGTAGCGGTGATGTTGGTGGCCAGCGGACAAGGGCTGATGGCCGTCAGCAAGCCCAGCGCCAGTGCGGAAAGCCAGGGGAAGTCCTGGCTTTGAGCCAGCGATTGCAACCACTCGGTCATGGCTGAATGGCTTTGAGCGCCTCATCGATTTCCTTGCGCAATCCGGCTGTAAACTTGTCGGCTTTATTGTAATTCATAAAAGCAAAATTGGTCAGGTCAACGTGGTTCTCCCTGCCCTGCTTGTTTGAATACACGATCAAGGTAGTGCCGAAGGCCAGAAATTTTTTGACGATTCCGGCATTGGCCTCGTCGTCGGCATTGATGAGGCGGAAACTGATCTTGCCGGTTTTTAACTCTTTGGCGTAGTGGTCTGATAATGCCTTGCGCGTTAGTCGTTCGATTTCGAGACAGGTATTACAGCGGTGGTCGGTGTGGAAGTCGAGTACCTCCACCCGGCTGGTCGAGGCGGTTTGTTTGGCCGGCTTGTTTTGAGCAGAAAGTATAGGGGCGGCTGCCAATAACCATGCAGTCGCCATCAGCCAATATGGGAACAGCTTTTTCATAACAGCAATGGGTTGGGTTAGCGGGCTAAAATAGTTTCCATTTCACTCGTAGACGGTACCCGGCCTTTGAAGACCACGCTGCCGTCAACTACTACGGCAGGAGTAGATAACACGTTGTATTTCATGATTTCTACGATGTCTTCTACTTTTTCTACCCTGGCATCAATGCCCAGTTTGTGCACGGCTTCTTCCACTACGGCAGTCGTTTGTTTGCATTTAGGGCAGCCAGTGCCCAGTATTTTGATGTCTTTCATGATTTTTGCGTTTATGGTTTTTTTGAATCAAAAAAAGCCCGAAACAAGACCTTCGCTTCTTCCCAATTGTCCCGGTTTATACAGTATTTCACACGCGGCGGGTCAACCGTACCTTGTATCAATCCGGCGTCTTTTAGCTCTTTAAGGTGCTGGGAAACTGACGATTGCGCCATGGGCAATTCGTCTACAATATTGCCAACGTAGCAGGCACATTGTTTGTCCAAAAACTCCATGATGAATAGCCTTGCCGGGTGCGACAAGGCTTTAGCATAGCGGGCCAGGCGCTCCTGTGTGTCGGTATATGGCGAAATAGCAGGCATAAGCTCATCGTTTATCGTAAATTTACGATGAATGATTGGCTGAAGTATATGACGATTGTCACGGGGGCGGGCTGATTATTATCAAAACACAAAAGCAAACAGTCCAGCAGTCCTATAGTCCGATAGTCCCAAAATATTTCCTCTGCCTCTTCTCTCTACGATTTGGAAACTTTACATTAGCGCTTCCAAAAGCACCATGCGCGCGTAATGAACAGGTTCGTCCCTGACATCGAAAAAAGCTCGGCCACTGACATCAAAGCCTACCAGGAAGGCCGGCTCAGGGAATTATTACCGTTTTTACAAGCCAATTCTCCGTATTACCGCGAACTATTTGTCCGGCACGCCATCGACATCAACGCCGTTCAAACGCTCGAAGACCTGCGCAGCATTCCCGTCACTACCAAAGACGACCTCCACCGCCGCAACTGGGATTTCCTTTGTGTGCCTCGCAGCAAGGTGGTCGACTACATCACTACCTCGGGCACCCTGGGCGATCCCCTGACTTTTGCCGCCACCGAGGCCGACCTGCAACGCCTGGCTTACAACGAATACTTGTCGCTCACCTGTGCCGGCGGTACGCCCAGCGACATTTACCAGCTCATGGTGACGCTGGATAAGCGCTTCATGGCCGGACTGGCTTATTTTATGGGCATTCGCCAAATGGGCGCCGGCGTGGTGCGCGCCGGCGTGGGGAGCCCCGGGTTTCAACTCGACACCATACAGCGCATTCAGCCTACTATACTGGTTGCCGTACCTTCTTTTTTAATAAAATTGCTGGATTACGCCGATACCCAGGGCATTGACCTGCGCAATAGCAGCGTAAAAAGCGCCGTGTGCATCGGCGAGCCCATCCGCAATGACGATTTTAGCCTCAACACCCTCGGACGTCGGATTACCGAGCGCTGGGGTATCGCCCTGTCTTCTACCTATGCCTCCACCGAGATGAGCACCGCTTTCACCGAATGCGAACATGGGGTAGGGGGGCACCACCATCCGGAACTGCTGATTGTCGAGTTGCTGGACGACGACAACCAGCCGGTGGCGGAAGGCGAAATCGGAGAGGTGACCGTTACCACACTGGGTGTGGAAGCTATGCCGCTGCTTCGGTTCAAAACCGGCGATTTATGCCGATTTCACACCGCTCCCTGCGCCTGCGGCAGAACAACCCTGCGCCTGGGGCCGGTTGTCGGCCGCAAGCAGCAAATGATCAAATACAAAGGCACTACATTGTATCCGCCGGCGTTATTTGAAGTATTAAATAGCATTAGCGCAGTTGAAGAATACATCATAACTTTACACTCAAATGAGGTGGGCGCCGATGAGGTGCAAGTGGATATCGCCACTTCGGCCCCTCAGGAGGAGGTGAGAAAACAGGTGGAAGAGGCATTTCGCCGGCAAGTGAGGCTGGTACCCCGGCTGTCTTTTGCAACGCATGCCCAAATTCAGCAGCAGAAATTCCCCCCGATGTCGAGAAAAGAGGTGAAATTGATTGATAAAAGGTGACAAGGTGACAAGGTGACAAGGTGACAAGGTGACAAGGTGACAAGGTGA
>DAINSQ010000104.1:0-17196 GCA_036741235.1 Saprospiraceae bacterium
CACCTTGTCACCTTGTCACCTTGTCACCTTGTCACCTTGTCACCTTGTCACCAACAAAATCACACCAGGGTATTGCTAATCCCACATAAAAACCTTACTTTTGCAGGCCGAAATTGTAATTTATTAAAAAATTCAATCATCAACATGTTCGCAATCGTAACCATAGCTGGTCAGCAGTTCAAAGTTGAGGAAGGGCAGGAGCTCTTCGTCCACCAGTTAGAAGCCGCAGCGGGCGAGAAAGTCAGCTTCGACCAGGTACACCTGATCGAGCGCGACGGCAACGTCTCCATTGGCAAGCCGGTGCTGAACGCCAGAGTAAGCGCTACCGTTCTCGGTAACCAGAAAGGCGACAAGGTCATCGTGTTCAAGAAGAAACGCCGCAAAGGCTACAGGGTAAAAAACGGCCATCGCCAGTCTTTTACGAAAATCAAAATTGACAGTATTGCCGGTTAATTACGCCCGGTTTTTGTTTCATTTTTTTTAAATCTATCAACGTCATGGCACACAAGAAAGGTGTAGGTAGTAGCGATAACGGCCGGGATAGTAAAAGTAAACGCTTGGGCGTAAAGTTGTTTGGCGGCCAGGTCGCCAAAGCCGGTAATGTGATTATTCGCCAGCGCGGAACGCGTTTCCACCCCGGCGAAAATGTATACATGGGCAAAGACTTTACGCTGCACGCTAACGCCGACGGCCGTATTGTTTTCAAAAAAGGCCGCCTCGACAGAACGTTCGTGAGCGTACTGCCCTTTGAAGCCGCTCCGGTGGCAGCACCGGCTGTAAAAGCCGCTCCCGCAAAGCCGGCGCCCAAAGCAGAAAAACCGGTTGAAGCTCCTGTAGCCGAGGTCGCAGCTCCCGTAGTGGAGGCGCCCGCAGCAGTTGAAGAAGCTCCGGTAAAAGAAAAGCCCGCCAAGGCTTCCAAAACTGAAAAAATCACCTTACCTTCCGGCAAGAAAGTCGCTAAAGACGATCTGAAGCTGGTAGAAGGTATCGGACCAAAAATCGAAGAGCTGCTCCACAATGCCGGCATAAAAACCTGGGAAGAACTGGCAGCTACCGATCCCGAGAAGATCAAGGCTATCCTCGATGAGGCAGGCCCCAACTACCGCATCCACGACCCCGCTACGTGGCCCAAGCAAGCCGGACTGGCTGCCGAAGGCAAGTGGGAAGAACTGGAAGCGCTGATGGACGAACTCAGCGGCGGTCGCGAAAAGGAATAATCGCACCGCGTTCAACACGCAATAGTTTTAGTTTTCATAGCTTTATATTTCGAGCCCCGCTCCACAAGAACGGGGCTTTTTTTATTATATCTTTTCCAATACCCGGCTTTCTACCCAGCCTATGTCGCCATTGGGCAATTGCTCTTTTCGCCTATCGCCTATGGCATCCAGAATTTCTTCTTTGTTACCCTCGTGTAAGGGCTCCAAAGTTTGCTGGGCTTCGGGGGCGCTGCGCAGTTGGGCTCCTTCGTCCATGACGACTGCGTAACCGCTGTTTTGAAGTATTCCGGTGCGCGACTTCGCCAGCGCAAAGGGCAGTATGGCGCTGAAGGATGCTACAATACCTACCCACAGGCCCAGCCTTCTGAGGCGGGGCGAAGACATCCAGTGATAGGCGACGCCACAGGCGGCGCCGGCCCACAGCAGGATAAATCCCAGCATATTCCACGTAACCGGCGATAATAAAGCCGCCAGGGTTTGCCACCATCGCGCCAGAAAGAAGGAGGGCAGCGGCGCCACGTTGTCGGTCACCCGGTTGCGGGCTATCTGCAAATTGTGGCGGACGGCTTTGTCGGCAGGCGCCAGCAAAGCGGCTTTTTCGTAGTGCAGTATGGCCGGACCGATCCGCCCGGCTTTATAGTAGGCATTACCGAGATTGTAGTGCAGCCCCGCATGATACGGGCTTTTTTGCAGTAGCGAGTTATATAGCTCGATGGCTTCGTTGTAGTTGGCCGATTGGTATGCTTCGGCAGCCCGGATCGCCGCCGGATTGTCAGCGCCGTATCCAGAGGCAGTAACGGCCAGCAAGATTACCAACGCTACAACCCTGCAACGATAGTATTGGCAGGTCAGATTGTGGAAGGGCATTGCCATGGTTTCAGACTTTTTTTAGCCAAGATGCCGCAAAGATAAGCGCCCCTGTGGAATTGTATGACATCAGCTTACTCCCATTAAGACAAACACCGCCGGCCGCTTGTGTAAATCAGGCATGGGCGACTTTTTCCAATCGGCAATAGTTTTGGTTTGGATGTATTGCGAGGGCAAGGTTAGATCGGCGGCAATACAGAGGAGTGTGCCTGGCAACAAGGTTTGCAGGGCGGTTTCCAGTACCTGCCGGTTGCGGTAGGGCGTTTCTATGAAAAGCTGGCTTTCGCGACGCCGGGCCGATTGCTGCTCCAACTGCTTGAGCATTTTGGCCAGTTCGGCGCGCTGCGGCGGCAGGTACCCGTGAAAACAAAAGCGCTGCCCGTTGAGGCCGGAGGCCATCAGCGCCAATAGCAGCGACGAAGGGCCGACGAGGGGCCGGACTTCAATGCCTTCGCGGTGCGCCAGCCTGACCGCCTCGGCGCCGGGGTCGGCAACACCGGGGCAACCAGCCTCCGATAACAGCCCGATGTCTTTGCCTTCGAGGGCAGGTTGCAGCATAGCGGCCACTTCCCGCCGGTCGGTATGCTCGTTGAGCTCGAACATGAGTATGTCGGGCAGCGGTTTGCCCGGGAAATATTGCTTGATAAAATGGCGGGCCGTTTTTGCGCGTTCAGCGATAAAAACATTCAAAAGCGGCATAAGCGCCTGCAACTCCGGCGACGGCGTATAACTGCCCGCTTCGCCCAGCGGCGTGGGAATGAGATAGAGTTTTCCGCGTTGGTTCATGGCGGAAAGTTAGGTATTTGATACTAAAAAAACAGAACCCTGCGTTTGCAATTCAACCAATACGGACGTCATAGTATTTAGTATATTGGTAAAAGCATTATCTTTGCTTCAACACCTTGCGGTTTATCCGCAGCACTGCCTTCTGAAAAAACTCCACCGCTTGTCGGCCCGCCGTCCAAAGATGACCGGGCCGGGATACTTGTCCTTTCACATTCGTTTCAGATATTGTTAAAAAATTGCCACGGCATGCTTAAAAACTTTTATTGGTTATCCCTGTTTTTGCTGGCTTCGTTTGCGGCCTGCACTACCTTTGACGACATTGAAGACCTGGAGAGTCCCGCCTACGAGGCCGAATTTGCTATTCCGCTCCTCGATACCCGGCTTTCGATGAACGACATTCTCGAAAATTTTGAAGAAAACGCTACGCTCACCATAGACCCTGACGGCTTGATCCGCTTTCGCTATAGCGGCGATGTGATCACCAAAACGAGCGCCGAGGTATTTGCCGCCATAAACGCCACGGTATCGCAGGGGGTTATCCCTATTACGAGCAACCGCCAGGCGCTGCCGTTTTCGGCGCCGAGCGGGCTGGATATGGATCGGCTCGACCTTAAAACCGGCAAACTCGTGTACCTGATGCAAAATATCCATAACAAAAGCGTCACCGTCACGATGATGTTGCCGGAGGTAACCCTCAACGGCGAGCCGCTTACCATTACTACCAGTATTCCCGCCTATAGCGGCACTGGCGATCCGCCGCAGGCGGCCAACCTTTTTACGCCGATCCCCCTCGGCGGCTACCTCATCCAGCCGGTCAATGACTCCATATATATAGAATATGAAGCCGTTGACACCGACGGGAATATGGTCAACCTCGGCCCCAGCGGCCTGCTGATCAACGACTTGTCGTTTTCCTATGCCGAAGGTTACCTCGGCAACCAGCTCTACGAAGGGGGCCGGGATACCATCATCATCGACTTTTTCGACAACTGGGTGCGCGGCGATGTGTATTTCGAAGAACCCAGGATTACGTTCAATTTTGAAAATTCATTCGGCATCCCTACGCGTTCTATCGTGAACGTGTTCAACATTTTTACCGTGCGCGGCGAAGTACTACCGCTGGAAAGCCAATATATCACCAACGGTATCGATTTCCCGTATCCTTCGCTCGACGAGATCGGGCAGATCAAAACCACTTCTTTTGTATTTACAAAGGAAAACTCCAATATCGACGTGGTGCTGGGCGCCGGCCCGGTGGCGATCGACTACGACGTCAACGCCTTTACCAACCCCGATATGAACTCGACGATACGGGGGTTCATCACCGACAGCAGTTACTACAAGGTCCGCGTGGATGTGGAACTGCCCCTGTACGGCAACGCCGTCGATTTTGTGGCCCGCGATACGTTTGAGCTTGATTTTTCTAAATTCGAGAAAGTCAAAGCCGCCGAGTTCAAATTAGTTACCGATAACAGTCTGCCGCTATCAGTTGATATGCAGGGCTATTTCCTGGATGACAACGGCGTTGTGCTCGACTCGCTGCTGTCTACTCGCGAACGCGTGATCAATGCAGCGCCCGTTGACGGTCAGGGCCACGTTATTCAACCCAAACAGCAAATCACTTACGCACCTTTTGACGCCGACCGCTTTGAGGGCGTCCGCTATGCCAAACGGCTGTCGATTGTGGCTGCGTTCTCCACCTACAACGACGGCAATACTTCCGTCCGCGTGCTGGCCGACCAGCAGGTGCAGGTGCGGCTGGGGGCGAAGTTGAAGGTGGGGGAGTGAGGTTGTAGGTTGTAGGTTGTAGGTTGTAGGTTGTAGGTTGTCGCACCAATAATTAAATATTCATTTTAAATTATTAACTATTAACTTTCAACAACTTACATCTTTTTATTGCCTGCGTTTTTCCGCTGTATTCCTTTTTTTTAATGTGTTAATGTTATTTTGAATGAAGAAAATATTCATTGTGTTCTTTGGGTTGGGAGTGGCCAACATGCTCAGTGCGCAGGAAGAGCTGGGCGTACATCTGTTGCGCGATGCCTGGCAGGCCAACCGCACCAATCCGGCGATATTGCCCAACCAAAAGATAGTGATTGGTTTGCCGGGTGTGTACAACAACCTGTTGCTCACCAATATCACGTATGCCGATTTGGCGGTAAAAAATGACAACGGCGAAGAAATCATTGATGTCAATAACGCCATTCCGCTATTAAAAAACAGCGGCAATCTCGTGCGGGAAAACCTGGATATTGAAACCCTCAGCGCGGCGGTGCGGCTGGGCAAAATATCGGTAAGCCTGGGCCATGTTCTGCGATTCGGGGCGTTTATCAACTATCCCAAAACGCTGCCTCAACTCATTTGGCAGGGCAACGCCCAGTTTATCGGCCAGAATGTAGATTTCAGCACCGATATGCAACTCAACGGCTATCACGAGTGGTATGCCGGCCTGGCGGTGTCGCCCATCGAGGGCCTTACCATCGGCGCCCGCGCCAAATACCTCAGCGGCATTGCCGACGTGTCAACTGAGCGCAAGCGTTTGCAACTCTATACCGACAGCGTAGCCTATGCGCTTTCCCTCGACGCCGATCTGTTGGCCAATTCCGCAGGGGTATTGGAATACGAGAGCATTCGCAACCTGAGCTTTAATTTTGATTTTGGCAAATTGGAAACCGAACATTTGTTTTCGCAAAATAACGGCTATGCGTTTGACTTCGGCGTGTATTACCAGGGCAAACGCTGGGATGTAGCCGCCAGCGTACTCGACCTGGGCGGGAAAATTGAATGGAAAGAAAACGTCAAAAACTATAGCATCAGCGGCGTCACCGAATTCAAAGGACTCGACGTGGCCCAACAGTTGCTGAACGATTCTACGGAGATAGGCCCGGTGCTCGATACGCTCGAACAATTATACGAACCCGTAGAAACGCAAAATTCCTATTCGACGAAATTGGCGCCCCGCTATTACCTGAGCGCCTCCTATAATATCAATGACACCTGGCGCGTCGGCGCTATGTATTATACCGAAACGCTGCGGGGCGAACCCTTCCCGGCTTTTGCGCTAAGCGCCCATGTTAAATTGCTGAAAATAGTACAGTTGGGCGTTTTGTATGCTTATCGCAATAAATCGTTTGACAATGTAGGCGCCAATGTTTTGGTCAAGCTGGGTCCTTTGCAGGTACTGGCCGCCACCGACAACCTGCTGACCGTATTTCAGCCCGAGAAATCGCATAGCGTTAATGCCAGGCTGGGATTAAGCCTGTTGTTGGGCAAAAGTCAACCCTGAACTTGAGTCTACTTCGCAGGAATTCATCCGAAAAGCGGGGGTGTAGGTAGAATAAATGCTGCAAACCAGGCGCGCGTGTTGTATTTTTGTGTAAAAACAACAACACATGGCAAGGAGATTGCAAATAACGGGTTTTGCGCGATTTTTGATCGTGATGGTCATACTGGCGCCCCTGGCTTACATCGGCGCATCGTATTACAATGGTCAGGACGGTATTCAGAATTTCAAAAACCTCATTGGCCTGGACAATAAAGGCGGCGGAGCGACGACCAGCGATAAAACCGCCGATGTAGAAATCGCTCCGTCCGCAGATGTGAAAGAATTGGCGCAAAAAAACAAAGAACTGGAAGCAACCATAGAAACGCTGGTGGGACAGTTGGAAAAGAAAAATAAGAAGATCGAGGAATTGGAGGCGGAAATTGTACAATTAAAGGCATCGTCGCGCAAGCGGCAATAAAAATTCGCCTTTTTGCGCTAACTTTGGCGCCTTTATAAGCTCCTAATCATTTTCAAGATGAAAAATCTAGTATTCCGATCCATCATCCTGCTGTTATTATCAGCACCGCTAGGGCTATGGGCCCAGAAGGCGGCATCCGTCTACCCCGCAGTAGAACCCAACCAGTTCGACTACGGAAAAATGTGGACGTTTGAAAACGCCCCCCTCAAGTACTTCGCCGACACTTATAACTTCCGTCCCGATGAACGCTGGCTCACGCGCGTGCGCATGTCGGCCCTCCGCTTCTCGAGTTATTGTTCGGCGTCGTTTATTTCTCCCGACGGGCTGGTGATGACCAATCACCACTGCTCGCGCGGCGAAGTGGGCAAAGTAATGAAAGAAGGCGAAGACTTTGACAACAACGGCTTTTACGCAGCTACCCAAGAGGAGGAGCGTCGCGTTGAAGGCCTTTTTGTTAAGCAACTGGTGCAAATCGCCGACGTCACTGACGCAGTCAACGCCCTGACCAACCAGGCGAAAAGCGACCAGGAAATCATGATGCTGCGCGACTCTGCGATTCGCATGCTCAAAAAAGAATACGGCGCCAAACCCGACTGGAACGGCCTGGAAATCGAACAAGTGTTGTACTACAACGGCGGCCGCGTATCGCTTTATGGCTACAAGCGCTACGACGACGTGCGCCTGGTGTGGATACCCGAACTTCAGCTCGGCTATTTCGGCGGCGACTACGACAACTTTACTTTCCCGCGTTACAACCTCGACTGTACGTTCTGGCGCGTTTATGAAAACGGAAAACCGGTTAACTCCCGCGCTTTTTACTTCCCCTTTAACGCCGACGGCATCAAGGAGGGCGAACCCGTTTTTGTAGTCGGCAACCCCGGCTCTACCGAGCGCTACCGCACGGTGGCTCAGTTGGAATACGACCGCGACTACCGCTACAATATCCAGCTCGCCTGGATGAAAAACCGCGAGACCATTCTCAAAGAAGAATACAACCGCAATCCGTCACACGACTTGCAGGAGGAACTCTTCAGCATGGCCAACGGCATCAAAGCCATCAACGGCATTGTGGAAGGGATGCACGACCCCATCCTCATGGGCCGCAAGCAAGCCATGGAAAACCAGGTAAAATCGCAGTCGAAAGCCGTTGCCGCCGGTCAGGACTACTGGAAGCAACTGGCCGATGAATACGCGCCGCTCTACAACCACGCCGCTGAAATATCGCTGCTCGGCCCCAGTCCGCTGGGCGGCAACGCATTGCTCCTCATGCACTATGCCAACGCTTATGAAAAAGCGCTGGAAGGCGGCGCCGGCGAAGAAGACCTCGCCGCCTTGCGCGAGCAGCTCAAGATGACTGCTGCTGATTTGAAGGATCCGCAGCAATTGCGACTGCTGACCACGCTGCTGGAAGAACTAAAAACCTACGCTAGCGCCGACGACGCTTATCTGAATACCATCCTCGACGGTCGCACCCCGCTGGAAACGGCGCGTCGCATTCTCGACAAAACTGATTTCGCCGATACGGCAAAACTGGATAAACTGCTGGAATTAAAAGCCGACAAATTCAAAAAAGACAAGGACCCGCTGCTCGTTGCCGGTAGACTTATCGTACCGGCTTTTGAAAATGCCGTAAAAGCATTCCGGTCTTCAACGCCCAAGCGCAAGGCCCTGGAAGGCAAAATCGGCCAGGAGATCTACCAGATTTACGGACTCAATATTCCGCCTGACGCCACCTTTACCTTGCGCATCTCCGACGGCGTGGTAAAACCCTACGAATACAACGGCACCTTGTCGCCCGTACAAACCACCTATTTTGGTTTCTACGACCGCTACTACAGCTACGGAGGCAAATTCCCCTGGTCGCTGCCCAAGCGCTGGGAAAACCCGTCGATGGAACTGCTCAAGGCGCCTTTCAACTTCGTTTCTACCAACGACATCATCGGCGGCAACTCGGGTAGCCCCATGATCAACGCCAAAGGCGAAGCCGTAGGCCTCGTCTTCGACGGCAATATCGAGTCGCTGTCGGGCAACTTCATCTACGACACTCAGTACAACCGCGCCGTTTCGGTTCACGCCGGCGGTATCGCGGCTGCGCTGAAATACGTGTTTAAAGCTGACCGCCTGGTGAAAGAGTTGGGCTTGTAATCCCGTCATTTTCACGACAAACAGGCTGAAACAAGGAGGGCCGCGGTGTTTCGCGGCCCTCTTTGTTTTATATTAGGGTGAGCAAAACACCTGAAGCAACCATGAACACCATCCCCAGTCATCCCTTGCCCGCCGAGTCGCCCCTCCTCGATATCATTGTATGGGGCGAAGTGCAACACTACAATGCCTACGAGCCGCACCGGCACGAATACCACGAATTGCTGATTTTTCAGGAAGGATACGCCCAACACGAAATCGATTTTAAAGAATACGAAGTGACGGCGCCCGCCATCCACCTGGTTCGAGCCGGTCAGGTGCATATGGTGAGACGCAAACCGGGTAACAAGGGGTTTAGCCTGCTTTTTACCGGGGGCGCTATTGAAGAGACCCCTCTGCTAGCTCAATCCCCCATACTGGCTTTATCGAAGGAAGAATGGGCCGCTTTGCAGCCCGTCTGCGAGGGTTTGCTTCGCGAAACAGGCAGCGGCAATAAAAACATGTTATTGCACTGGTTCAGGTTGTGTTTGGCTTATGCTACCAGTTTTGCCGGCAAAGCGACGGCGACGGAGTCGGCGCCTGTACACAGGCTTGTGGCTTCGTTCAGGCAACTGCTGGCCGTTCATTACACCGAGCATCTTCGCCCCAGCGCTTATGCCGAAAAATTGTGCGTAAGCACAGCGCATCTCAACCGCGTGTGCCGCCGTGAAACCGGGAAAAGCGCCTCCGAACTCATCCAGGCGTATTTATTGGAAGAAATCAAAAGACAATTAATTTACACCCAACAACCCATCAAAGAAATAGCGTATTCGCTTAATTTTGAGGACCCCGCCTATTTTCATCGCTTTTTTAAGCAGCACACGGGACTCACACCTGCCGCTTTTCGCGAGAGATTAGCGTGAATTGTGCAATAGCTTGCGCGTTTCGTCCTGTCAGGGATGGTATGAAAAGATATTTCTTTGTATCGATTATTCATCCCAAATTCAAAACGTATGACAAAAAGACAACCTATCCAGCAATTTATGCTTACGCTGGCTTTTTGCGCGCTGGCATGGTCTTTCCTGGCCGCGCAAAGCGATTACAAACCCATGCTTGAACTCACCCGTTTCAGGTGGATCAATGGCTGGTACGACAACAACATGGGCAAAGAACTCAATTATATGTATGATACCGTTGTTGAAAACCGGCAATTAAAAGTCTATAATTTCCACCATGAGGGCTGGGCCTTTTTGAACAACAGAGAATATTTGCGCGAAGACGTCCAGGAGCGAAAAGTTTGGCAATGCTACCCTGGAAATGATACGATACCCTATTCCGAATTTTTGCTTTACGACTTTTCACTGGAACCCGGCGACACCCTGTCGCTCGATTATCAATCGCCCGACACATTCCGGCTCGAATATGTACACCATATAGATACGGTACAACTACTCGACGGCCCGCACCGGAGAATTGTGGTATACCTTTGGTGGGAGGGATCGAGTTACGCATCTGTAAATGGCAATCAGCACTATTATGATATTATAGAAGGTGTGGGTAACTTGTACATGCCGCTGTATAGCAAGACGCAGTCGTGGTACTTCACGCCCTTATGCGCCTGGCGCGGCGATCAACCCGTCGTTGGCGCTTGTGAGGTTGCCCAAATCAATTGCGGGGCTATAACGATAGATTCGCTGATCAATTTTAACGATTATTTCCAGATACAACTGAGTTATGGGCAGTCCGACTGGCCGGTATACGCTTATAAGTTAATGGTGATGAATATGGCGGGCGATACGCTGGCAATGTCTTTGTATAGCTCGGGCAATATTCAACCCAACGAAACGGTCACCGACTGGATCGATACCAGGGAAAACGTTACAGATCTGCCCAACCCGGCGCGCGTAATCATAATCGATCAGCTTACCCAGCAGCAATGCGAAGTACTATTCACTACTACCGGCTTACGCCATACGCCGGTGAGCGAATGGCTCAAAGTATATCCCAACCCGAGCGACGGACAATTCCAGGTAGAAGTGCCTGACGATTTCGAAGTTGCCCGTATTGACCTCTTTGACGCCCAGGGAAGAAATTGTGCAATACAAGCAGATCGGAACACCGCCACCCTTCGTATTACTACGGGCCAGTTGAAACCCGGCATCTACTCCCTCCTCCTCCTCTCCACCGATGGAAAAACCAGTGCCGCCCGCATATTGGTCGGCAGGTAAACATCGCCCTTCAGCCGTTGGCAGTTGGCTGTTTGTCAGCTGCTAACGGCACAAAAAAAATTCATCATAAAAAAAAGTCGGTTCAGAATTCCGGAATGGCCTTTCGGTAGCATATATGTTGATGTATGTTACCGAGAGGCCACATATTTGTATCAACAAACACAACGAAGCATAGCGAAACACGACGAAACCCTTTTCCAAAACCCCTTGAAACTGCGTTCACCCGACGACGGGGGCGCCACACAACGCCCCCCCCTTTTTTTAACTAAGGGACATGTCGTAAATAACTTTCCGTTTTGTGCGGCCTCTTTTTGCCGCTGCCTGCGTTGCCGAACGGCTTACATATTCCAATATGCGCGCCATTCGCCGCCTTGGCAGCGACAAAAACAGACTCGCCAAAATCAGCAACTTATTTACGACACGTCCCTAAACAACACCGCTAATATGCAGAAACGGTTACATGGCTTTTAATTCATTTTTTTACTAACACACCTTACTGTTATTATGAAAACGAGCATCATTAAAACCGGATTGTTGTCCATGACCATGGCTGCATTTGCCCTTTTGACTTTCACAGCATGTGAAAAAGACGACCCCCAGCCGGCGCCGCCCACCCTGAAACAGCAACTGGTCGGTACCTGGAATTTCACCTCGTTCAACCTGGGTGGAACCGAATACATCGGACTGGTAGTTGATTCTGCCCGCATCAAATTTGACGCCTTTACAGGTGGGCAGGGCATTTTCCAGCAGCAGGTACACTATGTAGACGGCGAAACGGAAACTATCCAGGGCACCTACACCGTTAACGAGGCCGCCGATGAAGTGACCATGACCGCCATGGGTGATAGCTACACCGCCGACGTCAGCCTGCCGGCTTCCAACAAACTGGAACTGCGAACGACCCAGGATGAAGAACCCCTCGTAGTAAAAGCGACCAAAAAGTAACATCCCTTGAGCGCCCGGGCGCCGTCAATGAAAGAATTGTTGCGGCGCCTGGGTCTCTTTTGTTTAAAAGCAACCAATTATGAAATCGACCCAACTGATCATTCTTGCTATTGCCGCTGTAGCGGCTTTTGCTGCGTGCCAACCACAGCAACCCAAAGCAATGCCAACCGATATACCTGCAACGCCCGAAACCGAACTATGGCAACTAAAAACCATTGCCGTTGACCCGGTTCCAATGCAGGTTCCCGATTCGCTCAACCTGACCGTAAGATTTCAATCGGGCAAGGTAGAAGGCCATGGCGGTTGCAATGGTTTCGGCGGCAACTACGTCATTGACGGAAACCGGCTTGCCGTGACGGGGCTCGTACGAACCGAGATGTTTTGCGAAGGCGCTTCGGAATGGGAGCAGCGGTTTTTGGAAAGACTTCAGAAAAGCGATACCTATCGACTTGACGGAAGCAGGTTGGAAATACTATGCGGCGACATGGGAAGCCTCATTTTTAGCCCTGTTATGGCGAAATAGCAACGGTTTGCCAAGTTACGGCGGCAAAAGAACCTTCGGCAATTTGGTAGTGTTATTGAAAAATAGCCTCAATAACACCTACCTTTGCCCCGTTTGAACGCTACCGGCCCATGCAAAATAGTTTTTGGCGACTGCTGTCGTATATCCGCAATTACAAATCTTATGTGTTGCTCAATATTACGAGCAACATCCTCACGGCATTATTTACAGTCGTCAGTATCCCCTTGTTGATTCCCTTTCTGGAAGTACTGTTTGATCGTTCAAAACCCGCAATTGAGCGGCCTGATTGGAACTGGAGCATTGCCTCTGCCAGAGACCTGCTCAACTACCAGTTTGGGCAACTGATCACCCAAGAGGGCAAGGAATCGGCGCTGGTATTCATTTGCGGCGCTATTCTGGCGGCCTTTTTCCTGAAAAACCTGTTTCGCTACCTCTCGTTGTTTTTCATGGCGCCGGTGCGCAACGGCATGATCCGCGATATCCGCCGGCAATTGTTCGATAAAATGCTGGCCCTGCCATTGTCGTATTTCTCTGATGAGCGCAAGGGCGACCTCATGTCGCGCATCACTGCCGACGTACAGGAAGTAGAATCGAGCATCCTCAACATGTTGGAAATTATCTTCCGGGAACCCATCATCATTGCGGGTTCGCTGGCGTTCATGCTGTATGTAAGCCCCCCGCTCACCGGATTTGTCTTTTTGCTGCTGTTATTTACCGCCGTAGTCATCGGCGGCATTGGGCGCAGTCTAAAAAAGAGCTCTTCCATGGTGCAGGAGCGACTGGGCGTATTGGTATCGATAGTAGAGGAAGCCCTGGGCGGCATGCGCATCGTCAAGGGATTCAACGCTGAGCCATACCAGCGCGAAAAATTTGCCGCACACAACGACGCTTACCGCCGGTTGCTGACCCGCTTGTTGTGGCGTCGCGAATTGGCCTCTCCATTATCGGAATTTCTGGGCATTGCCGTGGTGGCAGTGTTGTTGTGGTTTGGCTCGCGGCAGGTCTTTGCCGGCGATTTGAGCGCCGAAACCTTTCTCACATTTATCTTTGCCTTTTACAACGTAATTGACCCTGCCAAATCGTTTTCGAAAGCCTATTACAACATTCAAAAAGGCGTAGCTGCCATGCAGCGGGTAGAACAGGTACTCGACGCTGAAATAAAGATCCAGGAACACCCGAATGCCAAACCCGTCTCGGGATTTGAGCGCCAAATCGAATACCGCGACGTGAGTTTCAGTTACAACAACGGCGAGGGGCCTGTGCTGGAGAACATCAACCTGGTTATCCCTAAAGGCCGCATTGTAGCGTTGGTAGGCGCTTCCGGCGCCGGCAAATCCACGTTTGTCGATTTGTTGCCGCGGTTTTACGACGTAGACAAAGGCGGCATCTATATCGACGGCGTCAACATCGCCGAATACCGCTTGCGCGACTTGCGCTCCCTGATGGGGATCGTATCACAGGAGGCTATTTTATTTAACGACACTATTTATAATAATATCGTTTTCGGACTGGAAGGCGCAACACAGGCTGATGTGGAACGAGCGGCCCGCATTGCCCATGCCCATGAATTCATTATGGCAACCGAAAACGGCTATCAGACCAATATCGGCGACCGGGGCAGCAAGCTCAGCGGCGGGCAGCGCCAGCGCCTTACTATTGCAAGGGCAGTACTCAAAAACCCGCCTATCCTCATTCTCGACGAAGCTACCTCAGCTCTCGACTCCGAATCGGAAAAGCTGGTGCAAGAGGCCTTGTACCAACTTATGCAAAACCGAACTTCTATAGTGATTGCTCACCGCCTCAGCACCATCCAACACGCCGATGAAATCATCGTGATGCGAAAAGGACATATTGTAGAGCGGGGCGATCACGCCGGATTGCTTGCAAAAGGGGGAGAATATCAAAAACTGGTGGAATTGCAGGCATTCTAGCGCACTTTCACCTCATCGACTTTACCAGTTTTTTTATATTTTCGCAATAATGTAACACATATCACTGACGGAGTGTTACATTCTCTTGAATTTTGCACCAGCAAACAAAATCTATATCCAATGGAGTTTTCAGTAGAGCAAATTTATACCGGATGTCTGGCGCAAGGCGCCTACTACATCAAATCGCAAGGCGAGGCCGCAATCATCGACCCCTTGCGCGAAGTGCAGCCCTATCTCGACAGGGCGGAGCGTGACGGCGTTAAGATCAAATACGTTTTTGAAACGCACTTCCACGCTGATTTCGTTTCGGGCCACCTCGACCTGTCGAAAAAGACTGGCGCGCCCATCATCTACGGCCCCAACGCCAACCCCGAATTTGAAGCCCACATCGCCAAGGACGGCGAAGAATTCAAAATCGGCGCTGTTACCATCCGCGTGCTTCACACGCCGGGCCACACCATGGAATCGACGACTTATTTGCTGTTGGATGAAAACGGCAAAGAACACGCCATTTTCAGCGGCGACACGCTGTTCCTGGGCGATGTAGGCCGTCCCGACCTGGCGCAAAAAGCCGCCAGCCTGACCCAGGAGCAACTCGCCGGTTTGTTGTACGACTCGCTCATGACCAAGATCATGCCTTTGCCCAATGATGTTATTGTCTACCCCGCGCACGGCGCCGGTTCGGCATGCGGCAAAAACATGATGAAAGAGACCGTCGACACCCTCGGCCATCAGAAAGAAATCAACTATGCGCTGCGCCAGAAATCGCGCGAAGACTTTATCGCCGCCGTTACGGAAGGCCTCACGCCGCCGCCGGCTTACTTCCCGATGAACGTGGCGATGAACAAAAAAGGGTATACCAGCTTTGACGAGGTAATGAGCAAGGGCATGCAGGCTATGTCAGCCGACGCTTTTGAAACCGTAGCGGAAACTACCGGCGCTTTGATCCTCGATACGCGCCTGGCCAGTGAGTTCGCCAAGGGATTTGTGCCGCAATCTATCAGTATCGGCCTCGACGGCCAGTTCGCCCCCTGGGTAGGTTCGCTGCTCGGCGACGTCAAGCAGCCCCTGCTGCTGGTCACCGAACCCGGCGCCGAAGAAGAGGCCGTCACCCGTTTGGCGCGTGTTGGTTTTGACAACGTGCTGGGCTACCTCGACGGCGGTGTAAAAGGATGGGAAGCTGCCGGCAAAGAACTCGATAAAGTTAACCGCATCAGCGCTGAGCAGTTTGCCGGCGAATTCAAAAAAGGCGAGTCTGTCGTCATCGACGTGCGCCGCGAAGGCGAATACCGCGCCGAACACGTAGAAGAAGCCTACAACAAACCGCTGGATATTATCAACGACTGGGTAAACGCCATCGATCCCAAGCAACACTTCTTCCTGCATTGTGCAGGCGGTTATCGCAGCATGACTGCCGCCTCTATCTTGCAAGCACGCGGATATCGCAATTTCTCGGAAATCGAGGGCGGCATCAAATCAATTGCGGAAGCTAACGTGCCGCTTACGGATTACGTGTGCCAGTCTAAACTGGTATCATAATTGACTTTGCGACTGTTGGACTATTGGACTGTTGGACTGTTTAGAATGGAATAATCAAGCATTCAAAATTCAACATCCTTTACCCGACAGTCGCACTGTCTCATCATCAAACATTGTAATTAAAAAAAAAACAACATGCTTCAATGGTTAACGCAGCCCTGGCCCTGGTACGTGGCGGGACCGCTCATCGGACTGACCGTTCCACTCCTGCTGTTGCTGGGCAATAAACAATTCGGCATTTCATCTAATTTACGGCACATTTGTGCGGCTTGTATTCCTGCAGGGATCCCCTTCTTCAACTACGACTGGAAAAAAGAGGTCTGGAATCTCTTTTTCGCCGTCGGTATCTTTTTTGGCGGCGTTATCGCAGTAACCTTGCTTAACAACCCCGAGCCGTTTCAACTGGCGGCATCCACGCAGGCCGATCTTTCTGAACTTGGCGTAAAAGATTTTCAGCACATGATGCCCGTTGATATTTTTAGCTGGGACAATGTATTGACGCTCAGAGGGCTCATTTTCTTCGTTCTGGGCGGTTTCCTGGTGGGTTTTGGCACGCGTTATGCAGGCGGTTGCACTTCAGGGCACGCCATCATGGGGCTTTCCACCTTGCAGTGGCCCTCGCTGGTAGCTACTATGGTATTTATGGCGGCGGGCATACTCACTACCCATTTTATTCTTCCTTTTTTACTCCAACTTTAAATAGCAGAGGCCATGGTAAAGACGCAAGATGAATTTGTAGCGCAGGCGTGCGACGCGCCCAACAGTCAGGTTAAGGACGAGCATATCTTTTTATCCAATATCAAATATATACTGGCGGGACTTGTCTTCGGTATAATCTTCGTAAAAGCCGAAATCATCTCCTGGTTCCGAATTCAGGAAATGTTTCGTTTTCAGAGCTTCCACATGTACGGCGTAATCGGCTCGGCAGTAGTGGTAGGCGCCATTTCTGTGTGGTTGATCAAAAAATTTAAAATCAAAACCATACAAGGCGAGGCCGTCATATTCAACGACAAAAAATTCCACTGGGGCAATGTGTGGGGCGCTGTATTATTCGGCATGGGCTGGGGTATTACCGGCGCTTGCCCGGGGCCGCTTTTCGCACAAATCGGCAGCGGTTTCACGGTAGTGATCATTACGCTGCTCAGCGCTGTGGCAGGCACCTGGGTGTACGGCAAATTCCGCAGCAAATTGCCGCATTAATCCCCCCCTATAAACATTTTTGCCGTTTCTGTCGTTAACTATAGGTTGTAGGTTCTAGGTTGTAGGTTCTAGGTTGTAGGTTCTAGGTTGTAGGTT
>DAINSQ010000105.1:0-17129 GCA_036741235.1 Saprospiraceae bacterium
CTACAAGCGGCAAATTTTGTTTTATACTTCGTTGCGTTTTTTCGCCGTAGCTGCCGGCTATCCCGACTCGCGAGTCGGGACAAAACGCGCCCCCGCCTTGCGGGACTTCGCTGCGCTACGCTCGTCTAAAATAAAATTTGCTCGCTTTCGCTCAATCACGAAAATCCAAACATGCTCTTAATATATCACTGCCGCCACTGACAAATCTCATATCTACCTACTGAATTAGGCGATACCTTGCGATCACCTAACCATTTTATTATGCGATATGAGTAACACTTATCACCGTTCCTGGGCAGAGCCATACAAAATCAAAATGGTAGAGCTGCTCAAAATGACCACCCGGGCACAGCGCCTGAAAGCTATCAAAGAAGCCGGATTCAATACTTTTTTGTTGAGATCGGAAGACGTATATATCGACCTGCTTACCGATAGCGGCACTTCGGCCATGAGCGACCGCCAATGGGCCGGATTGATGATGGGCGACGAAGCCTATGCCGGCAGCCGCAACTTTTACAGATTGGAAAAGGCCGTACAAAAATTTTACGGCTACAAATACCTGATTCCTACGCACCAGGGCAGGGGCGCCGAAAATATTATTTCCAAAATACTCATCAAGCCGGGCGACGTCATTCCGGGTAATATGTATTTCACCACTACCCGCCTCCATCAGGAACTGGCCGGCGGTACTTTCGCCGATATAATCATCGACGAAGCCCACGACCCCATCAGCGAGCATCCTTTCAAAGGCAACGTCGATCTGAACAAACTCGATCAACTCGTCAAACAACACGGCCCCGCCAAAATTCCGTATATCAGCATAGCCACTAATGTAAATATGGCAGGCGGGCAACCCATCAGCATGGCCAACTTGCGCGAATTGCGCGATTATACCAGCCAGCACGGCATCCGTATTATCCACGATATGACCCGTGTAGCTGAAAACGCCTATTTCATACAACAACGCGAAGCAGGTTACAACAAACGCCATATCCGCGATATCGTTAAAGAGATTTGCTCGTATACCGACGGCGCCACTATGAGCGCCAAAAAAGACGCCCTGGTCAACATCGGGGGCTTCCTGGCCACCAATGAGTGGGATGTCTTTGAAGAAGCCCGGAATATGGTTGTGGTTTACGAAGGCCTGCACACCTACGGCGGCCTCGCCGGCCGCGATATGGAGGCTATGGCCATCGGCATCGAAGAAAGCCTCGACGACAATCACATGCATGCCCGGGTGGGACAGATTGAGTACCTCGGCCACAAAATGGAATCATTCGATATTCCTATTGTAAAACCCATTGGCGGGCACGGTATTTTTGTGGATGCCAAACGCTTTTTGCCCCACCTCTCCCAGGATCAATACCCCGCTCAAACCCTTGCTGCCGAAATGTACCTCGAATCGGGCATCCGCACTATGGAACGCGGCATCGTATCGGCTGGGCGGAAACCCAACGGCGAAAATTATTATCCCAAACTCGAACTGGTGCGGTATACCATCCCGCGCCGCGTCTATACCCAGGCACACATGGATGTGATTGCCGAAGCTACCCAAGCCGTATTTAAACGCAGAAACCGGATAAAAGGCCTGAATATGGTATACGAACCCAAATACTTGCGGTTCTTCCAGGCCAGATTTGACAGGTTGTAAACTTTCGGTTATGCCGCACCATGCTTCAAAGGCGTACCACTTCCGGTATTTCCTGACGGAAATTACGTCTAAACTCCATCTCAACGAGCCTATTGACGAAATCAAAGATTTCGACGACAGGCACCGGGCTATCCTGCGCAAACACATCGCCGTTTTGGGCTGGTGGAGCCTGCTCAATATTATTTTGGGAATCGTAGCCCTGATCTGGCTCAACGGCCATTTGTACTATTTTATGATGATGAATATGGTGTGGGGGATTATTAACTTTATGGTGTCCATGATGGTGATCGACCACGCTTTTTTCAGAAAATTCAAACGAGGAGACTGCCTCGAGCGCTTCGAAGTACAACGCCATATCGAAAAGATGCTGATCTTCAACATCGGCCTCGATATGTCGTATGTTTTCTTTGGGCTTTTCCTCCATGCCAAGGGCTGCGCTATGCCCGCCGACCGACTCGCCCTTTGGCAGGGCTTCGGCATTTCGGTAATTGTGCAAGGTATTTTCCTTTTCGGCCTCGACAATTTTTTCCACCACCTGCATTTGCGCAATTTCAAAAAAGCAGAACCTTATCTCAAAAAGGTGCTAAGGGCAGGCGAATCGGCTATGAAGGAAAAGTGAGGAGATTGATGTTGGATGTTGAATGTTTGATGCTGGATGTTTAAAATATATTATATATTCAATTAATTAATTATCAAGCGTAAAACAACAAAAATCAAACATCAAACATCATAACTAATTTCCACTTCCGGGCTGGTAGGATGCGACTGGCAGGTGAGTACATAGCCTTCGGCGACTTCCTCTTCGTCGAGCGCGTAGCAGACGTCCATTTTTACGCTGCCCTTCGTTACCTTGGCCATGCAGGTAGAGCAGGCGCCGGAGGTACAAGAATAGGGCGGATCGTATTTATTATCGAGCAGTGTACTAAGAATTGTTTTACCGGCGGGCACCTTCACCTCGATCTGCTGGCCGTTGAGCGTAACTTTTACTTGTGCGCCGTCGGTACCTTTGATGCGGTCGGCGTCGTCAATAGCTGCTGTTGAAAAATGTTCGGTGTGAATGTATTTTTTGTCAATACCGCGCGATTTAAGCGCAGCCTCAACCGCCTCGATCATGTTGCCGGGGCCGCAGATGAGGTATTCCGCTTCTTTGGCGCGTTGGGGATGCTCATCGAGGAAGGTATTGACCTGGCGGGCGTCTATGCGGCCCACTTTGCCCTGCCAGGTAAGCGTGCCTTTGCTGAAAATGCCGGCAATACCCTTGGTTTTTTCGCGACGCGGCTGACTCAGGATGTGGGTTAAGTGTAATTGCCCGGCATAACGCGTTGCCAATTGCCCAAGCGCTTCCCTGAAAATAATCGATTCCTCTTCGCGATTGCCGTAGAGCAGGTAGATCTCGCTTTGCGGTTCTTTTTCAACGATAGTTTTAATAATAGAAAACAACGGCGTAATGCCGCTGCCGGCGCCGAAAAGATAATAGGTTTTGCGCTGTTCTTCATCCAGCGGCGTAAAAAAGCGGCCATCCGGCGGAAGTACCTCGACAATGTCGCCGACTTTGAGTTGATCATTGATATAATTGGAAACAAGCCCTCCTTTTACGCGTTTTACAGTAATGACAAGGTGGGGCTCCAACGGGCTGCTGCACATCGAATAAGCACGGCGGACCTCTTTGCCCTTAATGTTGAATTTAAGGGTGAGGTGTTGACCCTGCGTATAAGCGTACTCCGCTTTCAGATCGGCGGGTACCTCAAATGCAATGGATACGGCGTCTTTCGTTTCCGGGGTGATTTGTTTTACAGTCAGCGGATGAAATGGCTTGCTCATATGGCGGATTAATTCTATCTTGAAAACAGAAAAAACAATCGACAGTTCAATTCGGGTGCAAATGTAAAGATATGTGGAAAGACGCCAAGTATTTAATCGCTTATACTGTGCCTTTGGCTGCCTTTGCCGGGCTGTACTGCCAAGGCTACTGGTCGCCGGGTAGCTTTTACGTGGCTTTTGTCATCACGCCGATACTGGAGTTGTTCCTGCCCGGTACAGATAAAAACCTGGGGCCGGAAGAAGAACAGGAACAGGCCCGGTCCCGGTTTTTCGACGTGTTGTTGTACCTCAACCTGCCCATTTTATACGGCTTGCTGTGGTATTATTTCTCGATTATCAGCACAGGCTCTCTGTCTTCCTGGGAGATTGTGGCATCTACCCTCAACGTGGGGTTGGCGTTGGGCAGCATGGGCATCAATGTTGGCCACGAGCTGGGCCACCGCGCAGAGAAGTACGAGCAGTGGATGTCAAAAGCGCTGCTGTTGCCGGCTTTGTATATGCATTTTTTTATCGAACACAACCGCGGTCACCACAAAAATGTGGCTACCGACCTCGACCCGGCCTCTGCGCGAAAAGGCCAAACCGTTTATGCCTTCTGGTTGCGCTCGGTAGCGGGCAGTTATCTCAATGCCTGGCAGTTAGAGCTAGGGCGGCTGAACAAAGAGGGCCTTTCGCCCTGGTCGTGGCAGAACCAAATGACGCAATTTCAGCTGATACAAGCCGCTTACCTGCTGCTCGTGGGCCTGGCCTTCGGCTGGAACGTCGTCCTGTTTGCCCTCGCTACTGCCGTGGTGGCGTTCCTGTTGTTGGAAACGGTGAATTACGTAGAGCACTATGGATTGCGCCGCCGGCAACTAGACAATGGCCGTTACGAACCGGTGACGCCCCGCCATTCCTGGAATTCCAACCACGAGTTGGGTCGCATTTTGCTCTACGAACTCACGCGCCATTCCGACCACCACTATAAGGCGTCGCGGAAGTACCAGATACTGCGGCATTGGGATGAAAGCCCTCAATTACCGTTGGGTTATCCCGGCTCTATCATCGTGTCGTTGGCGCCGCCGTTGTGGTTTGCGCTCATGGACAAGCGGGTGGAAGCGGTAGGCTAACCCGCCTGCTCGCTTATTCGATGGTATACCGCAAACCGAGATAAATTTCCCTTCCCCGGGTAGGCCCCCAGTTGAATGCCGTGTCGAAATAGGGCCCAAAGGGATCCTGCCAGGAAAGTATAGGGCGCAACTGCCGGAAGTCGAAAAGGTTTTCGCAGCCGGTATAGATTTCAAAACGCGACCATACCTTGGTTACCTGCACGCTGACGACCGTATACGGATCCGACTCGGCGGGCTGCCGGTATATTTCGGGGTAAGCTACGGTGCTGGGCAGGCGCTGTTTGCCGAACCAATGCGCGTTGGCATCAAAACGCCAGTTCTTTTTAGCTGTTTCGTAAGACAGGGCCGCCATGATTTTGTGTTTGGGGTTAAATGGCAATACCAGCTTCTGTTCGCCTTCCAGGCGGTATACGTCGAGGTAATTGTAGGCCAATTTAAATTCCAGCCTTTGGTTCCAGTTGATTTTTGATTCCAATTGCGCGCTGTTCGATATCGATTTATCTTCAAAATTGGCGATGATGGCCCGGGTGGGCTCAGAGTCGTAATCGGGGAAAAACTGGTTTTGGAACTGGGTGCGGTAGAGGTCGGCCATCAACGTGATGGTCCAATCTGCTGACGTTATCGTATGGTTGATATTGAGCCCTATGTTGAAGGCCCGCTCGGGCTGAATATCTTCGTTGAAGACAATTTCACGGGAGCCGGCTAGCAATCCGATATTTTCGCTAAACAAATTGACGGTGCGGAAGCCGCTGCCTGCCGAAAGCCTGATTTGGGTAAATTCGCTGACCTGATAGCGCAGCAAGGCGCGAGGCGTAAAAAACATTCCGAATTCCTGATGGCGGTCGAGTCGCACACCGGCTATAAGCGCGAAAGGCGCAAAATCGAGGTATTGCTCGGCAAAAACGCCGGGGATGAGATCGCGGCGGCTATATCGGCCGTCATAGGTTCGCCCGAGCGGCAACCCGTTAAAATCGATGTCTTCCCGGTTGTGTAAATAGCGATAACTCAGACCGGTCTTGAGGTCGTGTTTACCGGCCCAGGTATGCTCGTATTGCACATTGGCATAGGCCAGGGTCTGCTCGGCATCGTAGGAAGTGGCGCCGAAATATGACGATTGCCGGTGGTATTGCGCCGATGCCAGGAGTGTTACCCGGCTGTTGGCGTTAAACAGGTAACTGGTTTTGGTGTGAAATTCTGGTTGCCGGATATCCGCTGTTTGACCGTATACCGTTTGGCTGCCCTGGTCTTTGTCGCGGCGAAATTGCTGCTGACCGCCGGTGCGCTGTTCGTCTACGTAGCGCAACCCGATGCGTGAAACCAGTCCGCGTTCGCCTTCCTGGGCGTATTGCCACTGGTTAAACAGCGACAGGCGCCGGATCAGCGGCACATCGAGGAAATCGTCGTTGTCGCGGTCGATGCGCTGGGCGGGCAATACGACATACGCTGCCGACATATTCGACCAACGCGACCCTTTGGCCACGTATGCCGCATTGTACTGCGTTTCGCCGAAGCTGTTGGCATAGGCGTTGAGCAACAGCCGCTCGGCCTCTCCGGCCTCTTTGAACTCCACGTTGATCTGCCCGCTGATGCCTTCAAAACCCTGGAGTACCGACGAAGCGCCCTTGGCTACATAGATGTTTTTGATGACCGTGCCGGGAATAGCATTGATACCATAGGTATACGACAACCCCTGAACCAGCGGCAGACCGTTTACCAATATTTGATTATAAACGCCCGACAGGCCCAGGGTGCGCAACTCTTTGGCCTGGGTGAGTACATTGGTGGTAACCGCTTGTACGCTGGCCGTGGTTTCAAAACAACCCGAAAGATCGCAACAGGCTGCCCGCTTGAGTTCGCCGCTGCTGATTACTTCTATCTTCGACGGCGAATCGAGCAGATAGGTGGCCGACCGTTCGGCGCTTACTTCCACTTCGTTAAGCGTGTGCCCGGTATGCAGCGTTATGAACAACCTGCCGGCGAAGCGCACGCGCAGGGTGTCGGATCGATAACCGACGAAGCTGGTCACCAATACGCGTTGGGAACTGTCGGCAGGCAAAAAAAGCTGGAAGACGCCCTCCTGGTCGGTAATCACTCCCCGCTCCGGGGCGTGTTGCCAGTAGACGGCGGCGCCGGTGAGGGCGCTGCCTTCGTCGTCAACTACAACCCCCGACAACGAAGGCTGCTGGGCGAATAAAAAAGAAAAATTACAAATGAAGAAAAAACTGATAAATAAGATACTTCGCAACATGGTTGGCGTATTCATGATGATAAAAAATCGGAAACTTGTCTTGAGGTTACCAACAAGACAAAAAAACAAGGTCATTCAGGAATGTGAAGCGGAGAATCCTAAAATCGGAGCGATTGTACCCACGTCAATATATCTACAACGCGGGGAGGAGCGGTTAGTAAATAGGAGTGAAATCTGGCAAGCCTGGCGGATATCAGGTTCATTGTCGGCAGCACGGTAATTACCGCCGATTGCGTGAATTTGACCGTTTTGGCTTTTATCAAACTGGCGCCCAGGTCAACCTGCCATTTGAAAAAAGCAATCTCGCGGCTGCAACACGAATTTTCTTCGAATGCGCAGACATTACTGTCTTCGCATAAGTCGGGTTCGCACGAAGTTTTATTGGAATAAAATGAAACCGACTTGAGTTCATCGTGACAATAATGCCTGGTTATCGTTATGCCGATTGAATCGGTTAACAATATCAAAGCCAATACGATATGACCAGGTTGTATGCTCATAATACGCAAAGTTAACGCTATATGTTTAGCAGGCAACTGTTTACAAGGGCGCTAATTAAAAAAAACTTAGTTTAGAAATCAAACTAAGTCAACTTTTTTTGCAACTTTGCGTTACAATTTTTTCAAAACACACTGCCATGACCACGCTTGCAATTGCAGAACAGCAGCTCGCCGAAAAGGGCTACCTCGATATGGACGTTGATCCTACGCTCGATCTTTTTGAAGAAATTCAAAAGTTAAAAAAGGAAAAAAACGCCATCATTCTGGCCCATTACTATCAGGAGTCTGAGATTCAGGATATTGCCGATTACATTGGCGATAGCCTGGGCCTTTCTCAAAAAGCGGCTTCTACAGATGCCGACATCATTGTATTTGCCGGCGTTCACTTCATGGCAGAGACGGCCAAGATGCTTTCCCCGCAAAAAAAGGTGCTGCTGCCCGACCTCAAAGCAGGCTGCTCGTTGGCCGATTCCTGTCCGGCCCCGCTTTTCCGGCAATTCAAGGAAAAACACCCCGGCCATGTGGTAGTGAGCTACATCAACTGTACGGCAGAGCTCAAAACGCTCACCGATATTTGTTGTACTTCTACCAATGCCGTGCAGGTCATAGAAAGCATTCCCAAAGACCAGCCCATCATTTTTGCGCCGGATATCAACCTGGGGCGCTACTTGATCAAAAAAACCGGGCGCGATATGGTGTTGTGGAACGGCTCGTGTATGGTGCATGAAATTTTTTCGCTTGAAAAAATCATGAAACTCAAGCAACGCCACCCCAATGCCAAATTTATCGCTCACCCGGAATGCGAGGCCAAAGTATTGGAGCAGGCTGACTTTATCGGTTCCACCACCGGCTTGCTCAAATACACCATCAACAACGACGCTACCGAGTTTATCGTAGCTACCGAGTCGGGCATCATCCACCAGATGGAAAAGGCGTCGCCGCACAAAACCTTTATCCCCGCTCCTCCCAACAACGCCTGCGCCTGCAATGAATGCCCCCACATGAAGCGCAATACGCTGGAAAAGCTGTATGTGTGTATGAAATACGAGCAACCCGAAATCATCCTGCCCCAATGGGTTATTGAGGAAGGCCGCGCCTGTATCGACCGCATGCTCGAAATTTCGGCGAAAGCAGGGTTGGTTGGATAGCCGCGCAATACCAAGCTTATCCTTATCTTGCGCTCCACACTGCAACCCATATGAACACCTTTGACCAACCGACACAACACACCTTCTGCCGGATATGCGAATCGCTGTGCGGCCTGGAAGTGAGCCTGCAAGACGGCAAAATTACCAGAATAGAACCCGATGCGGAGCACGTTGCCACGCGCGGCTTCGGCTGCACCAAAGGCTTGAAGCAACATCATCTCTTCAACTCGCCCGACCGGCTTCGTTTCCCCATGCAACGCACTGCCGAAGGTTGGCGACGCGTGAGTTGGGACCAGGCACTTGACGGCATCGGCGGAAAAGTAAGGCAATTGCTGCGCGACCATGGGCCCCAGTCTATTGCCATGTATGTGGGCACGGCTGCCGGCTTCGGCGTATTGCACCCGGTTTTTGCCCAGGCCTTCATGCAGGGCGTCGGCTCAAAAAACATGTACGCTTCGGCCACCCAGGATTGCAGCAACAAATTTGCGGTAGCAGAACACCTCTACGGATTTCCGTTTACACAGCCTTTTCCCGACCTGCACCATACCAATTGCCTCATTGTTGTGGGCGCCAACCCGGTGGTGTCGAAGTGGAGTTTCCTGCAAGTGCCCAATCCCGGTCTGCACCTCAAAGAAATGGAGCGCCGCGGCTGCCGAATATATTTTGTCGATCCTCGCAAAACGGAGTCGGCCAAAGTCGCCGGCCAACACGTATACATCCGCCCGGGTACCGACGTATTTTTCTACCTTTCTTTCCTGCACGAACTCATCCATAGCGGCGGCATCGACCGCACAAAGGTGGAGTGTTATATGAAGGGCTATGCCGAGCTGGCCGCTCTGGCCGAGCAATGGCCGCCCGAGCGCACTGCCGCCGTCACCCAAATTGATCCTGCAACGCTGCGCGGGATGGTAGCAGATTATCGCCTGGCCGACGGCGCCGCCTTGTATTGCTCTACCGGTGTCAATATGGGCGGCAACGGACTGCTTGCCTTTTGGATACAAGAGTGCATCAATGCCGTTTCCGGCAACCTCGACCGCCGCGGCGGCATGCTGGTGAGCCGGGGCGTAATTGATTTTCCGAAATTCGGCAGCAAACGCGGACTGCTCATGCGCAAAGACCGCTCCCGGATGGGCAACCTGCACTCCGTCAACGACGCCTTCCCCGGCGCCGTATTGGCCGACGAAATCCTGACGCCCGGCCCCGGCCAGATCAAAGCCCTGTTTGTGACCGGCGGCAATCCGCTCATCACTATGGCCAACTCCAACCGCCTGCGGGAGGCCTTCAGCCAACTCGAATTACTCGTCACGCTCGACATTTTACCCACAGAGACTGCGTCCATCGGGCATTATATGCTGCCCTGCACTTCGCCCATGGAACGCCCCGATCTGCCCTTTATCTTTCCGCTGATGCTGGGCCTCCAGGCCAAACCCTACCTCCAGGCGACCCGGGCCATCGTAAAACCCGACGGAGAACAGCGCGATGAAGCTACGATTTACCTCGATCTGGCCCGGGCAAGCGGCGTCAACCTCTTCGGTTCGGCGGTAGCGCAGCGCTTTTTTCAGGCGGCCAAATGGTGGTTTAGCCTGCGAAAATCAAAAAGCGCACAGCCTGCTCTGCCTCAGGAATGGCTGCTCAATTTGCTGCTCAAGATTACCGGCCAGCCCGGCTTCCGGCGATTGCTGCGCAGCCCGCACGGGGTTTTACGGCCCGCCCACAAAGCGCATAGCTTCCTGGGTAAACGCGTATATACTCCCGACGGCAAACTCAACCTGGCCCCCGAGCCTATGTTGCAGCAAAGCCAACGCCTGGAACTCGATTTCGAAACCGAGTTGGCTACCCAACACCAATTCCGGCTCATCACCAAACGGGCAGTTACTACTCACAACTCCTGGACCCACAACTTCGAGGAATTTGTAGCCGGCGAACGCTATACCAACTACCTCTATATGCACCCCGCCGATGCGGAGCGCCTCGGCCTTCGCGATAAAGACCTGGTAGACGTCAGCTCCGCTACGGCTACCGTGCGTCTACCCCTCAAGCTGCTCGCCGACCTCATGCCCGGCGCAGTGGCTTTGCCCCACGGCTGGGGGCACCAGGCATCACTGCAAAAGGTTGCCGCAGCCACTCACGGCGTGAATGTCAACATCCTGGCCGCCGACGGCCCCGAGGGGGCGGAAACTTTGTCGGGTATGGCCCGACTGACGGCAATACCCGTGCAAGTGAAAGCTGCCGAAGGACCAAGGGCGCATAGCTGGTCGGGCCTGGCTGCTGACCTGTGGAAGGTGTGAGGAAGTAGCGTTTATTCTATTTCCACGCCTCAATAATAGCAGGGGCAGCACCCTGTTCTTTTCATGGCGGTACTAGGTATAATATTTTTTCCTGAACCAAAACGCTACGTTGACCAGCGCAATCAGGGCGGGCACTTCTACCAGCGGGCCGATGACTCCTGTAAATGCCTGCCCGGAATTCAAACCAAATACAGCAATGGCTACGGCAATGGCCAATTCAAAGTTGTTGCCCGTAGCGGTGAAGGCAATAGCCGTATTTCTCGGATAATCCGCCCCCAAGGCCTTGCCGATGAAAAAACTGACCACAAACATCAGCCCGAAATAAATTAACAGCGGTATCGCTATGCGTATGACGTCCATCGGTATCTCTACAATCAGTTCCCCCTTGAGGCTGAACATTACTACGATAGTAAACAATAGGGCGATCAAAGTAATAGGAGATATGACCGGTACAAATTTGGTCTGATACCATACCTCGCCCTTTAATCGAACCAATATAATTCGACTCAGCAAGCCCGCCAAAAAGGGAATGCCCAGGTAGATGGCCACACTCTCCGCCACCGTGCCAATGGATATGTCTACAATCGCCCCCTCAAATCCGAATAATGGCGGCAATACTGTGATAAAAATCCAGGCGTAGAAGCTGTAAAAGAATACCTGAAAGATACTATTCAGTGCTACCAGCCCTGCTCCGTATTCCCGGCTGCCCTCCGCCAGATCGTTCCTTACGATGACCATGGCGATACTCCGGGCCAGCCCAATAAGAATCAATCCAGTCATGTATTCAGGATAATCCCGCAAAAAAACAATGGCCAGCACAAACATAAGTATGGGGCCGATAATCCAGTTCAGCAGCAGTGATAACCCCAGGATTCTGACATTGCGGAAAACCTGGGGCAGCATCCGGTAGTTGACCTTGGCCAGCGGCGGATACATCATCAGGATGAGGCCGATAGCAATGGGTATATTGGTGGTGCCTTTTGTAAAGGTGTTGACAAAATCGGCTGTTTGCGGGAAAAAATATCCCATGCCCACGCCGGTTGCCATGGCCAGGAATATCCAAAGCGTCAGGTAACGGTCCAGAAAAGAAAGCCGTTTTGGTTGTTTTGTTTCGGTTGACTTGTTCATGTTTTATGGTAGTTGTGTAACCAGTTGCATAGCATAAAAAATCTCCCTGCCGATCTGCCGCACCCGCTCGTCGTATCTGGCAGTTTCTTCGGGCGTATTATCCGCTGCTTTTGGGTCGTCGTAGGTCAAAGGGAGGCGCAGCTCGGTACCGGGTATAAAAGGGCAATTTTCATCGGCGTCGGAGCAGGTCATTACAGCGGCAAATTCCTTTTGTGGGTTGGCGGGGTCGTCAAAGGTTTTTGAATAGGATTCGATGGGCGAAACATCCGGTGAAAAAGAAACGAGGTAATGAGGATTATCGCCCCCGGGGTTGATTATCTGAAAACCGGCCCGCTCCATAGCCGCAACAGCCCTGGGGTTGAAGGCGGTGGCTTCGGTACCGCCGGAATAGGCGCCGATGCCGTCGAGTCCAAAATACGCGGCTGCCGTTGCCGCCCAGATCTGACTGATGTGGCTGCGCCGGGAATTGTGGGTGCAGATAAAATTGAGGCGGACAATACCGCTTGTCGCCCGCTTCCGGCTGATGTATTCCGCCAATTTGGCCAACTGTGTTTTGCGCATTTCGGGAATGAGATCACCCGCTGCAAGCAGCTCGGTTGCATAGGCGCCAAGCTGAGGGTACAATGATATTTTCGGATCAGGTGTCATGATTGCAATTATCGTTTTATTGCTATATAGCAATTATTTAAAGTAAAAAAACTCAACACTTGCAGTCCTGGTCTTCTACAAAAGTATCAAACAAGCCGTTCAGCATCGACTGGATGGCTCTCCATTTGGCGCTGTCAATACAGTAGTTGATGCTAGTGCCCTCAATCGTGCCCTTGATGATCCCCACCGCTTTGAGCTCTTTGAGGTGTCTGGAAATGGTCGGTTGCGCCAATGGGATTTCGTCGACTATATCGCCGCAAATACACGAATTCACTTTCAACAAATGCTGGATAATGGCAATGCGGGCAGGGTGCCCCAATGCTTTGGCAATGGCCGCCAGTTCGTTTTGGGTTGTTGTGAAATTTTCGGTTTTGGTTACACCCATTTGTTGATCTTTTATTTATTTATTGCAATATTACGATTAATAAACGAATTGAAGCAATTTTTATGCTGGATTTTGTTTTTACGCTTCGGAGCATTCCATGATTTAGCGATGCGGCGAAGTGAAAATTACCCCGCCCAATCCGCCTTTTCCTCCTCAGTCCAAAGCGTGGGGAAAAAGCGGCGTTGCTGGTATTTGGGGTGCAGGTACTTTTTCCATTCGCTGCCACCGGTAGCGGCTTTGTTTTCGCCTTTGCTGTCGAGGTAGTACTCAGCGGTGCGGAGGTGTACCAACGGCCATTCGATGTTAAAAAGCTGGTCGAAGCGCCGCAGCAAATGGCGCAGCTCGTCGCCCAGTTGGCCGGACTGTTCCAGGCGCAGGGCTTGCTCTTCGAGTGTGCCGCCGCGCATTTGTGTAGCCAGTTGGATAAAAGCGGGTTGGTATTTTTCGATAAAAAGGCGCATGGTAAGCGACTGCTCGCCGGTAGCGGGGTTGGCGCCGGCGGTTTTCCAATAGATATGGTTGAAGTAATCAGCCACGGGGGTATCGTCGCTAACTTGCTGCTTGCCGGCGCCGGTGAGCAGGTTCACCAGACGGGTGCAGCGGAGCTCCGCAAGCCGGAATTGCGCGCTTTGAAATCCGCTGGCAGGGGTCAACGAGTGGCGAAATTCGTTGTAGTCGTCGTAACTCATTCCTTCCCGCATAATATCGAACGAATTGATCAGCAACTCGGTATAGCGGTTGACGCGCTTGATTTTGATAATCAGCTCCTGCTCGGTGGGCCGGCAGTCGCCGGTAACCTGCTCCAACTCGTGTATCAATAGCCGCAGCGACAGTTCGGTGATCTGGTGGTATACGATAAACACGTATTCGTCGGCGAAATTGGTGCGGGGGTGTTGCAGGGATAACAGGGCATCTACTTCGATGTAATCCCAATAGGTGATAGGTTTGGCATGCAGGAGCCCCTTGAGATATACGTCCGGGTCCTGGCGCAAATCGGCGTATTTATCGCGCAGCGCCGACAATATTGATTCGGTTGGCATGGTTAGTGGCTTTTAGTTATAGTCAAAGTTAAGGCTTTTTTTATTGGGAGTAATTTGTCTTTTTTTATAAATAAAATAAAACCCCTAATTTCAGCACGTCGATTGCCTGCTATAAAGTAATTATGCAACAGTACTTCGGCATCATTGAGTTGGGCACAATCAGCAACGATCCTCCCGGCGGGGAGCTCGTCAAAGCCCGGTTTGTCCATTATCCCGATTGTCAGCAGCTTATTTTGTGGCTGCCGCAATACGGCGGGCGGGGCTATGGCCAAATACGGCTGATCGAGGCGGATACCGACACAGTAGTCGACGACCGGCCGGTCACCGACAGGCTCAGCGGCAGCATTCAGTTGTTGTGGGATACGCTGGATATTCCGCCCGGCGATTACCGGATTGAAATTGACCATCCGCATGGTGGAAAACACGTTATTTTGCTAAAAAAATACGAGCAAGGCATCGAACCCCCGAAGCAGGTTGTACCCGAAATGCCGGAAGACAAAACGCAGGAATCGGAACAACCTATTGTATACCGCGACGGCTTCGGCAATGTGCTGCCCAACGAAGATCTGATATTAAGGGAAAAAGTATTAAAAGAAATGAGCGACCGGTTTGCGCGAAAAATAACATACGAAGGCACGTTCCGGGCGGGAACGATCATTTACCAAGAAGGCAATTTGCGCATCGAATTTTACCACGAAATGGGCGGCGGCAATTGCATGTTTTACGTCGATATACCCACGGAGGCCTCCTGGGAGGCCCGCACCGGCGTCCCGCCAAGCCGGCGACAAGAAATTGTGGAGTATGTGGCGGAGACCGTACACCGGCAACAAGCCCCCAGCACGCGTTATGAAATACAGGAGGCAGCTATCGTTTACTATCACCAATAAGAAGCCGCGCATAAGCCCGCTTGAGTCAGAGGCTCAATTATTTTTCACTGCTCTCCTTATTAACATCAATCGTCAATTCCAGCAGTTTGGAAGTCCCGTCGTCATTATCGGTGACGGCCAGGGCGCGCAACGGGTTGCCGCCGGACAAGCAGGCGATAGACTCCAGTTTGTCGATTGCCATGTCGCCTTGCGGGGTGGTGACGGGCGCAAGCCATAGCAATTCGGCTTTGCCTTGGGCAGTAAGGCGTAGACCGCCGACGTAGCTGCCCAATATCTCGCCGTCGTCGTACCAGTTGTCGGTGTCTTCTACCGTAGCGGTAAACAAAATCCAGTTTTCGCCGGGGACCAGGCATGCGCCGGAGAAACCCATTTGTATCCCATTATGCGGGGGGAGCGCTACCGCCTTTATGTCAACAGTCAAAGGGGTCGGGGCAGGCGCCTCCAGGGCAGCAAGCAGCGCCGGCCAAGAGACCGAGGCGATAAAATTGCGGCCGCGATTGAATAAATGCAAGGTATCGCCTGCTATCACAGCGCCCTCTATATTGAGGGCATCGTCGGCGATGCCGGTGATATCGCAAATAGACCGGTACAAAAAGCCGAGGTCGTAGGCCCGGGATTGGCCCGGTTCAGCCGGAAAAAACAAATACATCGAATCGCGTTGGGGCGACAGGCTGCCCGAGCCGAATAACGCCAGGCAATATTTGCCGTCGACTAAACCCTCTGCCATACTTTCTATATCTGGCTTCAATGGCTTGGGAATGCGTTGCAGGCCCGCAAAATGCGGTAGCAGGGGGTACGTATTGGTCAGTTGTAGATTCGCGTCAAATTGGTAAATTGAAGAAGCGTCATCACCGGCAATATAAATACTGTCGCCCCACATGCCAAGGGCTGAGGCGGAAGGAACCTGCCCGAGAAAAACGACTTTCTCAAGCACAACGTTGCGCTGGTTATTCATGTCACTACAATTGCCAAACAACAGCAAAGCTGCGAAAAACAAAGGGCATTTTATCTTCATCTTTTTAGCTTTAGACGACCGCATATACTTCGAGACAGCTTGTACACCATTACAATCATCGGCATTTCATCCCGTCTATCATGCAAATCAACGAAATCTGTGTATATCTTGCGCCGATGAACCTGTCAGCACTTTCAAATGGCGATTGGATATGGTTATGCCTGGGCGCCTTGCTCATCGGCATGGCCAAAGCCGGCATCAGCGGAGTGGGTATGCTGGCAGTGCCTATCATGGCTGCCATATTCGGCGGCAAGCCCTCGTCGGGGCTGGTACTGCCCATGCTGATCATTGCCGATATGTTTGCGGTTGTGTATTACAAACGCCATGCACAATGGCCGCATATCTGGGCTTTGTTGCCGGCGGCGGCGCTGGGCGTTTTACTGGGGCTGGCGGTGGGTTATTGGGCCGACGACCGGCTTTTTGCACAGCTGATCGCCATTATTGTTTTTGCCAGTCTGGGACTGATGCTGTGGCAGGAATTCCGCGGACTGCCCGCCCGGTTTACCGGCAATCGCATTTTCTCGTGGACCTTCGGACTGCTGGGCGGCTTCAGCACCATGATAGGCAATGCCGCAGGCCCGGTGCTCAACACTTATCTGCTCAGCACACGCCTTTCCAAAGATCATTTTATCGGCACCGCCGCCTGGTTTTTCTTTATCGTCAACCTTTTTAAGCTGCCTTTTCATATCTGGGTATGGCATACCGTAAACAAGGAAAGCATTTTACTCAACCTGGCCGTCATTCCGGCCATTGCGCTCGGCATTTACATCGGTATTCGGACGGTGAGACTCATTCCGGAAAGGGAATTCAGGTATTTTATTATCGTTGCTACTATTGTGGCGTCGCTTAAATTGTTGTGGTAGAAGCCTCGTTTTTTGTAGCGGAAATGCGATTTCAAGCCATTTCAGGTTAATACTATTGACTTGTAAAGATTTTTAACTTACCTTGCACTAATCATTAATTAAAGGAGTGCCCCGTTTCTCTCCACCGAAACGGGTATGTGTTTGTCTTGATCGTCATTTATGCGGGGTATTATTCTCACGCTAACGGGTATAATCGTTAGCGGTCGTATTTGTTTATATTAAACTTTTTTTCAGCTTATTATATAACTATTAAAAAGAAAATGCATGAACCCGTTTGAAAGATTATTGCGAATTTTTGAGGGGGGGGCTAATTTTATTTTGTCGCTCACCGCTCGCCGGCGCCCCCCTTTGCTGAATCTACTAATGCTATTCGTGCTGGTTATGATGCCTTACGACTA
>DAINSQ010000106.1:0-16276 GCA_036741235.1 Saprospiraceae bacterium
AAACCCATAAACCCACAAACCTACAACCTACAACCTACAACCTACAACTTACAACATACAACTTACAACTTACAACTTACAACATGTTCAACCTCTTCAAAAAAGACCCGGTAAAAGTGCTCGACAAACAATACCGGGAGCTGCTCGAAGCAGCCCAGCAATTGCAGCGCAACGGCGACATCAAGGGTTATGCCTTGAAAATGCAGGAAGCCGAAGACGTGCTCAAACAAATAGAAGCTCTGGAAAACCAGTCTGGCGGTTCAAAACCTGCTGACCGGTAAAACGCAGCATATGAAAATAAAATTCACCCGCCTCGACGACGCCTATCACATGCAGGCGACCAATGAAATCGGCAACACCGTTGAGACCGACGGCGCGCCCGACATCGGCGGCGGCAACAAGGCCTTCCGGCCCATGCAATTGATGCTCGTGGGACTGGGCTCCTGCAGCGCCATCGACGTCGTGTACCTGCTGCGCAAACAACGCCAACAACTCAACGACATCCAACTGGAAATAGATGCCGAACGCGAAAAAGACAAACACCCTTCTCTTTTTACCACCATTCACCTCCACTTCCGCCTTTTCGGCCCGCTCGACGACAAAAAAGTGAAACGCGCGGTGGACCTTTCCATGGAAAAACTCTGCTCGGCTGCCAGAATTATGGAAAAAACGGCTCAAATCACCTGGGATTACGAAATTATTGCCGGATAATTCACTCACATTGACAATAATCATTGTCGACTCCCTCTGAATGGCCTAATTTTTGGTAATTAAAATCAATTTTTAATTCCTAAAAAATCGGTCATGAAAAAGATATTCATCAATCATTTTGTAAACGGCTGTATAGCTGTCTTACTGCTTTTTCCCTTGAATTATAGTTTAGCCCAAGGAACCTGGGCTCAACTCAACGACATGCCCGTCATCAAAAACCACCATAGCAGTATATCCTACAATGGCAAGATATATCTCTTTGGAGGAGGTGTTGGTACACAAGATTGTACCAATGAAGTGTGGGAATACGACCCTTTGACGGACACGTACCTGGCCAAGGCGCCCATGCCTGCTGGAATATGCGAAGCTGCGCTTGCCGAATACAACGGGAAAATATACCTTTTTGGCGGGTATTTGATTTTTGGTCAACTTTTCACCAACTGGGTGTTTGAATATGATGTAGAATATAACGCCTGGACCCAGAAGCAATCGCTGGCTACAGCCAAATCGTGTACCGGCGCCGCTGTGCTAAACGATAAAATTTATCTGATAGGCGGCGGTATACCCGGTGGAACAGGCCTTACCACCGTGGATATCTACGATCCCGCTACTGACGCCTGGTCGAGCGGGCCTTCTCTGCCAGTGCAAAAGACCAGTATCACCGCGCATACTATCAATGGCAAAATATACGTAGTGGGTGGCACTTCAAGCACCTCGGTAGCGCCTACGGCAACTACATTAGTGTTTGACCCCGAAATAGGAAGCTGGAATACGGTGAGCCCCATACCCACACCCAGAATACTACACAGTTCAAGCGTGGTAGACAACAAAATCTTTGTCATGGGCGGCTTGCGCCATATTCCCATGTTACCCGTGTATTCGTCGGTAGAGATGTACGACCCGGAGCTCGATCAGTGGATAACGGATATCACGCCGATGCCTACGCCGAGAAGGTGTTTTTCCGCTTCGGCATACGAGGGCAAAATTTATGTATTTGGAGGCAATAACCAGGCCTCCGGATTTTTCAGATTAGTGGATTTATTCGACCCGGGGAATCTGGTGCCCGTTGTTGACCGGGCAACTCCCAAGGGCGTCATGCTGGCCCAGAATGCCCCGAATCCGTTCAGCGATGCCACTGACATCTCGTTTACGGTCACTATCGCCGGTTATGTCAATTTGTCGCTCATCGACATGAGCGGACAAGTTGTACAGACGCTGATCAACCAAACGCTGGCCTCTGGTATATACGATTACCGCCTGGATGCCCGCGACCTGGCGCCCGGCACGTATTTCTACCGCTTACAGGTAGACGGCGACACACCGGAAGTGAGGAAAATGGTGGTGGTGAGGTAGTTGTGGGTTGTCAGTTGTCGGTTGTCTGTCAGTAGAGACAAATCATGATTTGTCTCTACTGACAAAAATCACCCCCCCATACTTGCCTTTTCTCCCTCATTATACAACCTTTGCGGCTGGTTTTCGTATGAATAACAAAATCAGAGAGCATGAAATCCAGCGCGCAAAAGGCCTTATTGCTTTATTTTATTATTCTTGCCTACACCTCCAGCGCTCAATCGTATAAATTGAGCGGGATCGTCGCATCCAGCGATCGGACTCCCCTGCAGGCAGCAAATGTAGTTGCGGAAGAAAGCGGGGTGGGTGTCTTTTGCGACGAAAACGGGAAATATGAATTAGCGCTTCCTGCCGGAAAACACACGATAGTAGTTTCGTTTGTGGGCTACAAACCGGTAAATAGACCTATCGAAGTAGACGCGGATATGGTTATCAACTTCGAGCTCGAACCCCTGCTCAGCAAACTCGACGAAGTGATCGTGGCGGCCAACCGGTCCCCGGCATTGGCCATCACCCGGCTACCCGATGTAATCAACACCTATATTACCGCCGGGAAAAAAAATGAAGTCATACAACTCGACCGCGCCAATGTCAACCTGGCCGAGAAGTCGGGGCGGCAATTGTTTGCCAAAATCCCCGGCGTTTTTGTCTACGATATGGACGGCTCGGGCAACCAGATTAACATCAGCACCCGGGGGCTCGACCCGCACCGCTCCTGGGAATACAATGTGCGCCAGAACGGACTGATGACCAATTCCGACATCTACGGTTATCCCGCCAGCCACTACAGCCCGCCGATGGAATCGATCCAGCGCATCGAACTCATACGCGGAACGGCGTCGCTGCAATACGGCGCAACCTTTGGCGGGATGATCAATTACGTAGTAAAACAGCCCGATACAACGCGTAAAATCAATATCGAGAGCATCCAATCCGCCGGTTCGTTCGGCTTGTTCAGCTCGTTCAACTCGGTGGGCGGCAAAATTGGCCAATGGCAATACTACGCCTATTACCACAAAAGAACCTCCAAAGGTTACCGCGACAATGGTTCCTCCGACGCAGAAGCCCAATACGCCGGCATTACCTGGCGCCCCGGCAACAAACTGAGCATACGCGCTGAATTAGGCCGCTCTACCTACTTGTACCGCCTGCCCGGTCCGCTGACCGACGCCATGTTTTACGCTAATCCGCGGCAGGCAACCCGCAACCGCAACTATTACTCTCCGGATATTTACATTCCGGGGCTGACCCTGGACTGGCAGCTCGGCCCGCGCACGCACCTGCAATGGAGCAGCTCAGGGGTATTCGGCAAACGCAACAGCGTACAATTCATCGGCTTCGCCAATGTCTCCGATGTTATCGATACCACAACCCATGAATTCAAACCTCGCCAGGTAGATATCGACGGGTTTAACAGCCATACAACCGAACTGAGGTTTACCCACCAGTATTCATTGGGCAAAATGAAAAACACACTGGCCGCCGGCGTGCGGTACATCAACAACTCCCTGCACCGCCGGCAATTGGGCAAAGGAACTACCGGCAGCGATTATACCCTGGCCCTTACCAACCCTAATTGGGGGCGAGATATGTATTTCAAAACGCGCAACGGAGCTTTGTTTGTGGAAAACCTTTTCCAAATCACTCCAAAACTTGCGGTAACGCCTGGTTTCAGAGTTGAAAAGGGCATCACCCGCATCGAAGGCAATATCGGCGCATTTGACCCCGATCGCGTGCCCGACGCCATTGAACACGCCTTTCCGCTTTTTGGCGTTAATTTGCAATACCGGGCCAATCAGCAGACGCGCCTCTACGCAGGCTGGTCGCAAGCCTACCGCCCCGTAATTTTTGCCGACATTTTGCCGCCCACCCCGCTCGACGCCACAGATCCCAACCTGAAAAACGCTTACGGCTACAACGCCGAAGCGGGCATCAGCGGGGAGTTGGGGCATAGCGCGTTGCATTTCGACCTGAGCCTGTTCCGGCTGCAAGTCGATAATCGCATCGGCAGCATATTGCAAGATAATGGTCAGGGCGGGCAGTTTATTTATAAAACCAATACGGGCACAAGCGTAACCAACGGCGCCGAAATCTACCTCGACTTCAAACCGCAGCGGCTGTTTAACGCCAACCCGGCGGCTTTCAACCTGTCTTTCTTCACCGCTACTTCATTTTTCGACGCCCATTATGCCAAAGGCAGCATGGTTGTGGCCGGCGAGGTCCGCAATATTGCCGGCAACCGCCTGGAATCCGCTCCCCGCTGGATCAGCCGTAGCGGTTTACAGTGCTGGAGCGACTACTTCCACGCCACACTGCAATACAGCTATGTAGATTGGTCTTACGCCGATGCGCTAAATACCGCTACGCCCTCTGCTAATGGAGGAGTAGGAAGCGTTCCGTCTTATGGTTTGTGGGATTTCAACCTGGCTGTGTATCTCAACAGTCATTTTACCCTGTCAGCCAGCCTGAATAATATTTTTGACAGGCAATATTTCACCAAGCGGCCAACAATTTACCCGGGGCCCGGCATTTGGCCCAGCGACGGCCGCTCGCTGGTAGTATCGATGGGCGTGAGATTGTGAGGCGGCAGTAAACAAAAAAGGCCCAGCGCGATGCTGAGCCTTTTGTGCCGAAAGTGGGAGTCGAACCCACACTCCCTTACGGGAACACGCCCCTGAAACGTGCGCGTCTGCCAGTTCCGCCATTTCGGCAATTATCAGGTTGGCTGGTACCGAAGGTGGGAATCGAACCCACACGGTATTGCTACCACTGGATTTTGAGTCCAGCGCGTCTACCAATTCCGCCACTTCGGCAGGTGCTTTCAGGAGCTACCTGGATGCCCTTCTTTTAGTGCGTGGCAAATTTAGATAAGTTTTCCCGAATACGCAACAGATATTTTCTTTTAAAATAATAATCTTTGATCAATTCCAGCGCAACGGGATCAGGTTGTTGATCGTTATAAGCCTGTAGCAGCGGTGCAACTTCCTCAAAAAGACTGCTTTCCATGGATTCGATTTGTTGGGACACCTGTTGAAAAGTATCAGGGTCAAAATCGAATTCGAGTTCCATCAGGGCTTCATTGAGTTCCATCATCTCCATCAAAAAATCGGCGGGCGCTTCGTTTTGTCCTTCTTCGGCCAATACGCCTTTCAGTCCGAGCACGTATTGCATACGCCTATCGAGGTCGGATAGAATGCGATAAGCCTCATTATTCAGCGTAGACATTTGCAAGGCATGCGCTTGTTCTTCAGCGGAAGCGGTGGCGTAAAAATCGGGGTGAAAACGCTTGCTGTTGACATAAAAAGAAGACTTAAGCGCCGCTTCATCGAGGATAAAGGCGACCGGCAGGTTAAAAAACTCGAAATAATTCATGTTAAGAACCTTCTTTTCTGCGGTTGATTTCATCCCGGATCTGTACGGCGCGTTCGTAGTCTTCTTCGGCCAGCACGTCTTGCAGCAGCTTGTTGAGGGCTTCTACCGAATAGGAAGCCAGCGAAACGCTGCTTTCTGAAAATTCATCGCCCAACTCAAAATTATCCTCTTCTTCCTCAATATCGTCAGTCGACAAGCCGGCGGCGTCGAGTATAAATTCATACGTATATATCGGGCAATTGGCGCGCACAGCCATAGCAATGGCATCAGAAGTGCGGGAATCTATCTCGTAAATCTCGCCGTCTTTGACGCATACCAGCCTGGAATAAAATATGCCGTCCAATAAATTATTGATAATCACCTCCTTGATTTGCGCGTTAAACGTATCCATAACGTTTTTCATAAGGTCGTGCGTGAGGGGCCGGTTGGGCGTCAGACGCTCAAGCGCTACGGCAATGGCCTGCGCTTCGAAACTACCGATCACCACCGGCAGTTTCCTTACACCGCTTTCTTCACTCAGCAAAATAACGTAGTTGTGCGATTGCGAAACACTGGGTGAAAGCGCTACTATGTTTAATAAGATCTTTTTCATTGCGTTTCCATTGAAAAAAAATCAGCCGTAAGGCTTGCGCCGTTTTCCAAAGTTAGCAGAATTTCTTCGTTTGTCAAGGCGCGATTTTAAAAGAGCGCAAAGATAATATTTTTTTTGTTTGGGAGTGCAACGTTATGCGCGGGCTACAATGCCTGGCAAAATCGCATAGCCATAGCTTATTGACAAATGTTATATTTGTCCTCAGCGCCGAAACTAAAGAAGAATCTACAATAATCAATGCATGACCACAGAACGCTACCTGATTGCACTACTCATCTGCATCGCCAACGCGGCGTCATTTGGCCAAACGCTGGACAAGCAGATTGCTTCGGATTATGCCTACCTGGAATCGCTGTACCTGCATTTACACCAGCATCCTGAATTGTCATTTTATGAAAAAAATACCTCCAGGCGAATGGCGGAGGAATTGCGGCAACTGGGCTTTGAAGTCACGGAAAATGTAGGAGGTTACGGCGTTGTTGCGGTGTTGCAAAACGGTAAAGGACCGACCGTATTGGTCAGGGCAGATATGGATGCCTTGCCCGTAGCCGAAGAGACCGGCAAGCCATACGCCAGCAAAGTTACCACTACCGATGAGTCGGGCCGGACCGTGGGCGTTATGCACGCCTGTGGGCACGACGTACACATGACGGCCTGGGTGGGCGCCGCGCGCGCACTGGCAGCCTTAAAGCAACAATGGAAGGGTACATTGGTGTTCATTGCCCAGCCCGCCGAAGAACGCAGCGGCGGCGCCAAGGCAATGCTTGCAGGGGGATTGTATGAAAAATTTCCGCTGCCCGATTACGCCCTGGCAATTCACGTAAGCGCCTCGCTACCTGCCGGAGCGGTAGGCATTTGCAGCGGTTATACGATGGCTAATGTAGATATGGTCGATATTACGGTATACGGCCGCGGCGGCCATGGCGCCGCCCCGCATACGACCATCGACCCGGTAGTACTGGCAGCCCGGTTGATACTTGATTTTCAGACTATTGTAAGCCGGGAAATCAATCCAACCGAACCGGCGGTGCTCACGGTGGTCGCCATCACATTCAACAATAAAGGCAATGTGATACCCAACGAAGTCAAAATGGAACTAACCCTGCGCTCATACGCCGATGAGGTGCGCAATGCCATGATAGAAAAAATACAACGCATCTGCCGCGGCGTAGCCGCTTCGGCAGGCTTGCCGGAAAATATGTACCCCAAAGTAGAGGTAAGAAACGAATCTACGCCATCTCTGTACAACGACCCGGCATTGGCAGAACGCATCGGCAGGTTGTTCAAAACAGTATTGGGCGAACAGCGCGTTCACCAGGTATCACAGGTGATGACGGGCGAAGATTTTGGCCAATACGGCCGCACCGCTCATAAAGTGCCGATTTTATTGTACTGGCTGGGCGCCGTTGATCCCGCATTGCTTGCGGCTGCCGAACGGGGCGAGGCGCCCTACCCTTCCCTGCACAACTCCAGGTTTGCACCGCTACCCGAACCGACGATCAAAGCCGGGGTGATGACTATGACGGCGGCGGTGATGGAGTTGATGAAGTAGGGGTTGTGGGTTGTAGGTTGTAGGTTGTAGGTTGTAGGTTGTAGGTTGTAGGTTGTAGGTTGTAGGTTTGTTTATAAGTTTAATAGTTTATAGGTTTATGAATAAGAGTACTATAAACCAATAAACCAATAAACCAATAAACCAATAAACCAATAAACCAATAAACCAATAAACAAACAGAGAACAGAGAACTCAATTATTCATAATACATTTGCCATAAAAATCGACCAGGATACCATGCCATTGCGTGATGACTTCCCCCCAGCGGGATCGGATTATTTGGGCGGCGAAAGCGACGGCTACGAATACCGCACGGTTTTTGCCGGCTCCAGTCTGGAACGCAGTTACGATATGGTACGCCAATTCTTGAAAGACGAAGGTTATGCTGATGTGCCGCTTCCAAAAGACGCCCGTGAACTGGTATTATTTCGCCTGCCAACGCGCAACAAACAAATCCTGCTATTTGAAGACAACGGCTATGTCCACAATCCTGTCAAGATACTGTTCCCACTCGACGGTCGCAAACGCAATACGCTGATTTTGTGCCTTTACAATGAAAGCCATCCCGAGCATTTGCTGCGGTTTCACCGGGTGAAGTAGACCGGGGGCGGCGATTCGTAGTTGTAAGTTGCAGGTTGTAAGTCGATAATTTTAAAGCCTACAACCTACAACCTACAACCTACTGCTCAATCCCTCCCCAACTTCCAAAGCATCTTCCCGTGTTCCAGGAGCGCTTTTCTGAAAGTTGGTTGCGAGTGATAAGGCAAGCCGAATTCTTCGGCGGTCGCCTTTACAATGGGCGACAGCTTGCTGTAGTGTACGTGGCACACATTAGACAGCAGGTGGTGTTCTACCTGATAGTTCAAGCCGCCGGCATACCAGGAAAGCAGCTTATTATTTGGAGCGAAATTGGAAGTCGTCTGCAACTGGTGAATGGCAAAGTTATTTTCAATATTGCCTTTTTCGTTGGGCATGGGGTATTCGCACTCTGACATTACATGAGCCGGCTGGAAGATCATAGCCAGTACAAGTCCGGAAATAAAATGGGAAACCAGGAAGAAAATCAGGGTTTGCCACCATGCCACATTCGAAATCAAGAGCGGCAGGATGAGGAATGCCGCATAATAAAATACCTTAAAAGCGACGAGCTCAATCAGCAACCCATTGCGCGTACGGCCCTGGGGTTCGATAAGCCCCTTTTCATGATAGCGTTTAACCTGACGGAATTCTTTGGCAGTAATCCACAATAGCGTCATCAATGAATACAGGAACCACGCGTAGATATGCTGATAGCGGTGGTGCTTATACAGCGGCTGGTGCGGAGAAAACCGCATCAGGTCGCCGGGGTGGATATCTTCGTCCATACCGTCAATATTGGTATAGGAGTGGTGCAACACATTGTGCTGAATGCGCCAGATGATTGCGCTGCCCCCCACCAGGTTAAGCGTATACCCCAGCATATCGTTTATCCAGGAATGGCGGGAGTATGCGCCGTGGTTGGCGTCGTGCATGATTGACAGGCCTATGCCCGCCGTGCCGAATCCCATCAGCGCCCACATGGCAAAAACCGCCCAGACGCTGGAAAAGGTATTGGTAATAATAAGCGCATAAGGAACGAAAAAGAGGGCAAGCATAAATATCGTCTTGACGACCATGCCGGGAGTAGCATAGCGGGAGATATTGTTGCTTTCAAAATAATCGTTGACGCGCTGCTTGAGTGTTTGAGCAAAATCGGGAGCAATTGCCCGATTAAATCGAACAGTTTGGAATGTCATAAAAAATGAAGCGTTAATGAACCAGTTTAAAAGCCGAAAGGTAGGATAAAATATCGACAAGGCATACGGCAGAGAAATGCTATAGAGCTGACAAAGTCAAACTTTTGGTAAAACGAGTCTTTTAGACTACCTTTAAAACACTAAAACACCAGCAGCGAAGTGAAAGTTGATCAACGAATTGTCATTGAATTGCAATACCTTCCCCCAGCCCCTTTTATGGCGCTATTATGCAGCGGCGCTGAAATCTTGATTGAACAACACGAGCACTACACAAAGGGCAGTTATCGCAACCGTTGTCAAATTACCGGCGCCAACGGCCCTATGCGGCTGAGTATTCCCCTTATAAAAGGCAAAAACCAGCAGCAACCCATCCGGGAAGTGCGCATTGCCTACTATGAACCCTGGCAGGCCCAGCACTGGCAAAGTATTCGTTCGGGCTACGGCAGCGCGCCATTTTTCATTCATTATGCCGACGCGCTTCGACCTTTTTATGAAAAGCGATTTGAATGGCTGTTCGATTTTAATGAGCAAATGCTAAATGCCGTTATTTCGCTGCTGAAATTGCCGGTTGCCTTAAAATATACAGATTCCTACCACGCTTCCTATAGCGAGAATAACACGCTGGATATGCGACAGGCAATACGGCCGGGCGCAACTTTGCCCCCTGCCCCACCCTATGGTCAGGTATTCACAGAAAGGCATGGTTTTTTGCCCCATCTGAGTATTATCGACCTGCTTTTTTGCCTGGGGCCTGCAGCTGTACCTTACTTGCGGCAACTGGCCCCGCTAGTGCTTGACCAATCGCGCTGAGTAGTGATCCTGGGGTGTCACAACCCTCAAATGGTATACCCCCTCGCTTAAGCGCGACAAATCAACGGCGCCGGCAGCCTGGCCGTTGTCAAACACAAGCGGTTGTTGCAAACAAGGCCTTCCGCCAGCGTCAAACAGCGTAACCGTGGTATTACCGGTAAAACCAGACCCATCAATTTGCACCCAGACATTTTCACCTGCCGGATTGGGTGTAATATGCAAGTTGGCGCCTGCTTCGGTCAGTGAAGCGCTGACGACCCGGGAATAGTTGACCGTTCCGTCGAAATCTTCCTGCCGCAAGCGGTAGTAATTCACCCCTGCCAGCGGTACTTTATCGACATATTGATAGGTATGCGCTTGTTGGGTAGTGCCTTGTCCTTCCACAAACCCCAGGTTGGTCCATTGCCTTGCATCGGCGCTTCGCTCCAGGTAAAAACCGGCGTTATAGGTTTCGGTGAGCGTAGTCCAGTCGAGTACGACTTGTTTAATTTGCACAGTAGCAGTAAAGCTGATCAGTTCAACGGGAAGCAGGGGTTCGATATACCGGCCCACATAATTGGCCGGCTGTCCGCCGGCCTCGGTAAAATAGCCGCCCACGAACACATCGCCGCCTTTAACGGCGAGGCTGGTGCAGGCGAAATCGAGGCCCTGGCCCAATCCCTGCCAGGTCAGGCCATCCCACCAGGCCACATAATTAACTGTTGTGCCGCCGGCCTTGGTAAATACGCCGCCGGCCAGCACGTTGGGCCCTGTAGCTGCCAGGGCGAGGCAAGGGCCGTTGAGGCCGCCGCCGAGGGTCGACCAGGCGCTGCCGTTCCACCTTGCAATGCGGTTGGCAGGTACGCCGCCGGCCACCAGGAAGTTGCCGCCGGCGTATAGATTACCTTCTGAAAAAGCCAGGCTGAGGCACTCGCCGCTCAGCCCGCTGCCCAGTGCCGACCAGGCATTGCCGTCCCATTTAGCAATAAAACTCGCAGGGCCGCCGCCGGCAGTCGTAAAAAAACCGCCGGCATACACATCGGAGTTGTGCGTCGTTACAGCAAAACAGGCATCTCCAAGGCCGTTGCCTAAGGGAGTCCAGTTGTTGCCATTCCAGCGGGAGATATAGTTCACCGGTATGTTGCCGCTTTGCGTAAAAATACCGCCGGCATACAAGCGATTATTACTCGACAGCGATAGCGAAAAACAAAAGCCGTTAAATCCCGATCCCATCGCCGACCAGGCGCTGCCGTTCCACATAGCCACATATGAAGCAGGAATACCGCCTGCACTGGTGAAAAATCCGCCGGCATAAACCGTGTCATTGCGCACGGCCAGGGCATAACATGCATTGTTAAAACCGGAACCCAGGCTCGACCAGGCGCTGCCGTTCCATTTGGCGATATAATTGGCGGGCATGCCGCCGGCCTCGGTGAATTCTCCGCCTACATATACGTTGCCGCCTGACATGGCGACGGCGTTTACCGCGTTGTTCAACCCATCGCCCATCGTCTGCCATCCCGACGGCGGCGGCAAGGGCTGGAATACAGGCCCCAGACAGGGATCCAGCGAAACGCGATAACCTGTGAGTTGAATCGTACCGGAAAAACTGCTGTTCAGGTTGATGGTGCCATCCGCATTGATGACTTGTCCGGTAGAATATTGGGCGCAGGCAGGCCTAACGCCATCGGTTGTTAATGCAGATAGCGTTTGTGCGAAAAGTACGCACAAAAACGCCAAGGGTATAGTTTTGCTCATAGTAGAATAATTATTAATAGCGGAACTATTGATGAATAGCCCAGCTACGTTCCCCTATTTTTATTTGATTATAAATGTATGACATTTTTTGAATATCTGATTTTTTTTGATCAATTATTAATGGCAAACGGCACATAAAAAAAAGAAAACGGGCGCATTGGTCCGGTTTTCGGTTTTCCTGGCCCAAGGTTTATTCAATTGCCCATTCACTGTTTACTGTCAGCGAAAATCCCTACCTTAGCGTCATGTTAGCCATCATACCTCACGACATCAGGGGCCACCGGGCCAAACTTGACGAGATTGTCAAGAACCTGCACGAACTCACCATTAAAATTGGCCACGAAGAGCTGGCGCAAACCGTCAGCGACTTGCGCAACCGGCTTCACGAGCCGTTTATGTTTGTCATTGTGGGCGAAGTAAAATCAGGCAAAAGCAGTTTTATCAACGCACTGCTCTCTACCGGCCGCGAAATTACCAAAGTAGCCCCGCAACCCATGACCGACACCATCCAGCAATTGCTATACGGCGAACAGGAAGAAGAAGTCGTTATCAACCAATATCTCAAAAAAATACTACTCCCTGTTGATATCCTCCGCGAAATTGCCATCGTCGATACGCCGGGTACCAACACCATAGTAGAGCACCACCAGGAAATCACCGAGCGTTTTATTCCTGCTTCCGACCTCATCGTTTTTGTATTTGAAGCCAAAAATCCCTACCGCCAGTCAGCCTGGGATTTTTTTGACTATATCCACGCCGACTGGCGCAAAAAAGTCATTTTTGTATTACAACAAAAAGACCTCATGCCCGCCGACGACCTGGCGGTAAACGTAAACGGCGTGAGCGAACAGGCCCGTAAAAAAGGTATGAACGAGCCGATCGTCTTCGCTGTTTCGGCCAAATTGGAACAGGAAGGACAGGAGCAGGACAGCGGTTTTTTGCCCTTGCGCGAGTATATCAGGAAAAATATCACCGGTGGCAAAGCGCCGGTTTTGAAACTTCAAAATAATATAAGTACGGCCCAGAATATCTGCGAACGCATCGAAAAAGGCCTCGATTTGCGCCAGAAACAATGGGACGCCGATACCGCCTTCCGCCAGGATGTTCGCGATACGCTCAACGAACAAGAGCGAAAATCGCACAAGCAGGTAGATATTCTGGTCGAAAATCTGATTGCCGGCTACGATCGCATTACGCTGACCAAAGAGCAGGAACTGGCCGAAGGGCTGTCGTTTTTCTCGCTGCTCAAGCGCTCTATCACTTCTATTTTTAGTAAAAAATTATCGGTGCGCGAATGGCTGGCCGAGCTGGCTGAAGATATGGAGCGAAAGCTGCACGATGAATTGCGCATAAAACTCGACGCCAATGTTGAAGATCTGGCCGACAGCATCCAACACATGGCAAAGGTCATTGATCTCAAATTGCGCAGCAGCGAAACTATTCTTCGTCACGACCACGATATCTTCAGCGATATCGCCGAGCGCCGCATCGGCGTGTTGCGCGAATTGCAGGACGCTTTCTCTGCTTTTGTCAATCGCGCCGAGAGCTTCCGCGACGACAACCTGTTTCCCGAAAAGCGGTCGTTGTCGCCCAATATCGCTACAGGCAGCGGACTGGCGGCCATTGGTGTGATTGTCATGGCAGTGACCAACGGTATGGTCTTCGACATTACCGGCGGCATACTCACTGCTATCGGACTCTTGTTTGCGGGGGTAACCACCAGTGTAAAGCGCCGAAAAATATTAGAGGGCTTCCGGTCGGAGGTCAACAGCGGGCGCAAGCAGATTGAATCCGAGATCACACAACGGCTAAAGACCTACATCACCCACCTGAAAAACCGCATTGACAGCAATTTCAGGCGTTTCGACGAGCACCTGGAAAAAGAGGAGATGCAATTGAAAGTACTGAGAACAGATCACCAAACGGTGGTTGAACAGTTGGCAGAGATGGAAAAGGCTTTGAATTGAGTAAACTCCGCGGCGATGACGTTTTATCGCCATCGCCGCAGAGTGCATCCTCAGATCAATGCCTGCCCCACAACTCCACCACGGCCCTGTCATTGGCCCGGTTTTTAGTATCGTACCAGAACACTACCTTTCGAATTACGCGACGATTGCCCTGAATATCGATAACGCGCGTTTCGCCGCCGGCGGGAATATCATTGCGTACTTCTACTTCGTCTACATCGCCGTTGCCAAAATGAATGGCCACTTTATGCAGGTTAATAGCTGAGCGTCTTACCATCAGTTTGATGGCCGTAAACCGCCCCTCGGCGGCAGTCACCATAATCTCGTCGCGATCAACGCCGAAATTTACTTTGCGCTCGCCCAGCTTTTCCCAACGCGGGGGTTGAAGGTTGGCATGCGGCAGCGAAAAAGACATGGCAAGTGTTGCAAATAGCGTCACTAAGGCTAAAAGTTGGAACTTCATGTTGTTGTTGTTAGTTATGGGTGAAACAATAATATTCATTTATTAACTTTGACGGCAAACTAAACGCCTGAGTTTAATATTCACATTATTAGAAAAATGTTAAAATTTGGTATTTAATGGCTTCCTCAGTTAAAATAGAGTGCCCAAAGTGCGGATGGGAGCCCGACGGCGGCGAATACTGGCAGTGCAGCAGTTGCGGTCATGTTTGGGATACTTTTTCAACCGCTGCGCGTTGCCCCAAGTGCAATACCCAGCATGAGCGCACTTCCTGTATTCCCTGGCGCGGCGGTTGTACCGCCTACGAACCTCATATTGACTGGTATAAGGGGCTCGACGAATGGGTTCGCGAACAGATAGAATCTGTCAACCGGTTGATTGAGCAACCGGCGCAACATTGAATTAAAACGGAATTATCGACATATGAAAATCGCTTTTATCACAGCAGGTCTGATCGGCCTGGCAGCCGCGCAAGTGTTTGCGCAGACAAAAGATCCAAAAGACACAGAAGTCTGGACGCCCGAGCCCCGGGTCGTTACTCCCGGCGTTAACAACGCTCCTCCTTCAGATGCCATTGTGCTTTTCGACGGCTCGAATTTCAGCGAATGGACTACCGACAACGGCGAAACGCCGAAGTGGGACCTCGCCGACGGCGCAATGACGGTAGTAAAAGGCGCCGGCGATATCTCCACCAAGCGCACCTTCGGCGATTGCCAATTGCATATCGAATTCAGGGCGCCCGCCGTTGTCAAAGGCGAAGGTCAGGGCCGCGGTAATAGCGGCGTTTTTCTGCAATCGCGCTACGAGGTGCAGGTGCTCGATAGCTACCAGAACCGCACCTATTCCAACGGCCAGGCCGGCGCTGTATACAAACAAACCATCCCTTTGGTCAACGCCTGCCGCCCCCCCGGCGAATGGCAAACCTATGATATTTTTTACACTGCTCCCCGCTTTAACGCCGACGGCATCCGCACGGCGCCCGCCCGCGTTACGGTTGTCCACAACGGCGTGTTGATACAACACAATGTAGAGATACAAGGAACAACGGAATACATCGGCATGCCTAAGAATTTGCCGCATAGCAAGGCCCCGCTGCGCCTCCAGGACCATGGCGACGCAGTGAGCTATAGGAATATCTGGATAAGGGAACTTTAGTAATATTGGATGTTGGATGCTTGATATTGGATGCTCTATAATTAATTGAAAATCAATAATTAAGCATCAAAAATCAAGCATCAACAGTCGCCTTACTGTCCGTCTTGTTTATCATACTTCAGCACCTTGCGGCGGCTCTTAAGCGGCATATAGCGATAGGGACGGTTTTGAAAATCAGACAATAGAGAATCTGCACTTGAGCTGAGGCGTTTAATATCATCGTATAATTTATCGTCTTTCAGCAATTTGCCAATCGATCCCTGACCATTGTTGAGTGATTCGACAGTAGTGGACATACCGCCGAGGGCCTTATCGGCAGTTTTCAAGGTTTTTTGCAAATCAGCGACGGCGAGTTGCACCTCCTGGATTGTTTTCTTCAGATCGGCTTCTCTTAGTTGGGCGGTTACTGCATTGGCGTTATCGACAATACCGGCGATCTCGCCTTTTTTAGCGTTGAGTTCGCCGGTCACACTATTGAGATTTGCCAGAGTGCCGTCGATATTACCTGAGGATTTTTTGAGTAAGACGTCGAGTTGAGCGGTAGCAGAGGTGAGGTTGCCTAGCGTACGTTGCAGTTCTTTGATCGTAGCGGCTAATGGCGATTTGGTTTCGTCTTTAAGCAACTCTTCGTTTAGAACGGCAAAGACGTCTTTCAGCCCTTCTTCGATGATATCAACATAAGCGCGCACATTGTCTTCTCCTACCATTGATGTGAGCAGACCGTATGTCTCTCCTGCAATAAAATCGCCGCTTTTAGCGCAATCGTCGCCTTCGCAGGGGGTTTCGTGCATCAGG
>DAINSQ010000106.1:16367-16701 GCA_036741235.1 Saprospiraceae bacterium
AGCGTAACCAACACCTATTTTTCTTTATCCGGCAGTAGCTCAACGCCGGCTACATTACCTACCTCGACGCCGTGAATGCGCACCTGCGTGCCCACCTGCATGCCTTCGGTCCTCTCATATAATACCTTGTATACATTGGATTTGACGAGCAGGTTTTTGCCCATGATGAATTTGTAACCCCAAAAGGATAAAGTCAGGGCTACAAGGCCGAGCAATCCAATTTTCACTTCATTCGACATAAAAGAACTTATTGTTTGAAGGCACAAAAGTAGGGGTTTAGTTGGATAGTCAAGGGGTAAGGGGTAGTTAATTTTGGTTGTAGGTTGTAGGTTGT
>DAINSQ010000107.1:0-3670 GCA_036741235.1 Saprospiraceae bacterium
CTATAACGGCAAAAAAATACTCGTTGTAGGCCTCGGTCCGGCAGGTTACACCCTGGCGCATTATTTTATCAACGAGGGCTTCGGCGTGGCAGGCATCGACGGGCTTAAAATTGAGCCGCTGCCGGTACAGTGGACCGGCGATGAAAATACGCCCTTCCAGCCGCTTCGCGACTTTTCAGACCTCACCAGCCGCCTCGACGAGCGCATCCTCATCGGATTCGGCGGCGTATCGGAGTATGGCATTACCGTGCGCTGGGATAAAAACTTCTTGTCGGTTATCTACCTCAATCTGCTGCGGCGCAAGCACTTCCGTCTCTTTGACGGCGTGCGGTTCGGCGGAACGATTACCGTCGAAGATGCCTGGGAACTGGGATTCGACCACGTATGCCTGGCCACCGGCGCCGGCAAGCCGACGTTTGTGACCATGAAAAATAACCTCATACGGGGGGTGCGCAAAGCCAGCGATTTCCTGATGGCCTTGCAACTCACCGGCGCCGGCAAAAAAGATTCGATGGCCAACCTGCAGGTGCAATTGCCTGCCATCGTCATCGGCGGCGGCCTGACTGCCATTGATACAGCCACTGAGCTGATGGCTTATTACCCCGTACAGGTGAGCAAAGCAAAAGCGCGATACGATAAACTGGTCGCCAAATGGGGGCACTCACAAGTAGACGCCATGTACACGCCCGAAGAAAAAGCCATACTCGACACCTTCCTCCGCCATGCCGGAGAAATCGAAGCGGAGCGCAGACGGGCGGCAGCGGCAGGCGAAAAACCCAATTTTATACCCCTCCTGCGCGCCTGGGGCGGCGTACATCTCTACTACCGCAAATCGATGAACGATGCGCCGGCCTACCGCCTCAACCATGAAGAAATTATCAAAGCATTTGAAGAGGGAATTTCTTTTGTGGAAAAAATGTCGCCACTCGAAGTCGTGCCCGATGAATACGGCGCCGTTCAAGCCGTCGTTTTTGAAAACATGGAAGTCATCGACGGCAAGTGGAAGTCGGGTGGAGAGCAATTTCGCGTGCCCGCCAAAACCCTGATTGTCGCCGCCGGCACAGTGCCCAACGTGATGTATGAACGCGAAAATCCGGGCGCCTTCCAACTCGACAACTGGAACGAATTTTACAAAAGTTATGTAGTCGACCCCAACGGCGACGTCAAACTCGTAGAAGCAGCCCAAAACGAAACCGGATTTTTTACTTCTTATGAAAAAGACGGCAAATTCGTCACATTTTACGGCGACAACCACCCTGTCTACCAGGGCAACGTGGTTAAAGCTATGGCTTCCGCCAAATTCGGATATCAAAAAGTAGTGGAATTATTCCGCTTCGGCGCTACGCCTCCGGTACAGGACAACGCCGGGCTGCAAACCTTTTTCGGGCGGCTCGGCGAGGAATTACACGCAAGTGTAGAAGTCGTAAACCGCCTCACGCCTACCATCGTTGAGCTGGTTGTTCGCGCGCCAATGGCAGCCCGCAAATTCCAGCCCGGCCAGTTTTACCGCTTGCAGAACTACGAAACTGATGCCATAAAAGTAGCCGATACCCGGCTGATGGTAGAAGGATTGGCCCTCACCGGCGCCTGGGTCGACAAAGAAAAAGGCCTCATCGGACTCATCACCCTCGAAGTGGGCGCCAGTTCGCGTATGGTGGCCATGCTCAAACCCGGTCAGCGGGTGGTGGTGATGGGCCCCACCGGCGAACCCACCGAAATTGAAGCCAATACTACGGCGCTATTGCTCGGCGGCGGATTGGGCAATGCCGTGTTGTTTTCAATTGCCAGGGCCTTTAAAGCGCAAGGCAGCAAAATCATTTACTTCGCGGGTTATAAAAAGAAAGAAGACTTCTACAAACGCGAGGAAATTGAAGCCCATACCGATGTTGTCGTCTATAGCGTCGACGCCGGCGAACCCATCGAGGCTATCCGCCCACAAGACAAATCCTTTGTGGGCAATATCGTCCAGGCTATGGTTGCTTATGCCGAAGGACGCCTTGGCGAAATCCCCATTCCCCTCAACGAAGCTACCCGCCTCATCGCTATCGGCTCCGACCGCATGATGAACGCCGTAGCCCAACACCGCCATACCACACTGAAACCTTATCTCCACGAAAAACACGTGGGCGTCGCGTCTATCAACTCGCCGATGCAGTGTATGATGAAGGCCGTGTGTGCCCAATGCCTGCAGCGCCACGTGGACCCCGATACAGGCAAGGAATCGTTTGTGTTTAGCTGCGTCAACCAGGATCAACTCATGGATCACGTCGATTTTTCGAATCTCAATGCCCGCCTCCTGCAAAACAGTGTTCTGGAAAAACTGACAAACAGCTGGCTGACTTATTTGATGGAGGAGTATAACTTGAGTTAATTGTTAATTTTAAATGTTTGATGTTTAATTGATTGGAAATCGGTTGTAGGTTGTAGGTTGTAGGTTCGTTTATAAGTTTAATAGTTTATACGACTGAGAGGAGTCCCGTACTGACCGAAGGGAAGTCGGGAGGTTTATGAATAAACCCATAAATCCATAATAAACCTACAACATAGAACTGACAGCAGAGTGACCCTTGTCATTTCCTAATTCCATTATATTGGTTAATTTGCGATAAATAGCACCTGCCCTGGAGTTAACCTTTTCCATCTTTTCACCAAAAACAAGCGGCATGAGACGTGTGATATTTGTCGTATTAGCGCTGCTTAGCCCCCTCCTGCTCATAGCGCAAAGCGAACAGGAACTCTTGGATCAACTGCTACAGGAGGAGAAAAACTCGGTAGAAGCGCTTGTGCTTTACCCTGAAGATACGCGGCGCGACATCCTGGAAGCCTGTCTGCATCCCGAAGCGATCGTCAAGCTGGAAAGCATGCAATCGAAAACCAGCGAAGCGTTTAAGAACTTGATGCGGGGATATTCCCAGGAGACACAGGAACTGATTTGGGACTTAACGAGATACCCCGGATTGATTACCAGGTTGGCCCAAACTACCGGCCAGTCGGATAGCGAGGTAAGGGTTATGCTTGCCGATTACCCTGCCGAGGTACATCCCAAAGCCCTCGAAGCGCGGCGGTATTATTTCGACCTGCTGCTGCGCGTTGACGACCTCAACGAACAATGGCGTCGCACTTTTGACAACCTGATCCGCGATTATCCCGACAAAACGAAAAATGCGCTGCGCCAACTCGTAGAATTGCCCGAGGTGCTCACCCTGCTCAGCGACGGCATCCGGATGACGGTAATAGTGGGCGACCTCTATCGCCGAAACCCCGAATGGCTGATGCAGCAACTCGACAGTCTCAACCTGGTTGTAGCCCGCGCCCATACCAAGGAAATCGAAGACTGGAAAGCCGGCCTCGAAGCCGACCCCGAAGCAAAAGCCGAGTTTGTACGCTCGGCAGAAGATTTTGCCCGCGAGTATAACTACGATGACGCCTACTATACCTACGACGATGTGTACGAAGACGGGCGGCCCCGCGAAGTAGTGGTAGAACACCACTATTACTATCACTACCCCTACTGGTTCGGTTATCCCTACTGGTATACCTACCCCCGCTGGCGGCCTTATCCGGTGTGGTACGACTGGGGGTTCTACTGGGGCCCCGGGAACGTGATTGTGATCATTGACCTGCCGTCGTTTTATTTTACGCACTGGTATTTCTACTATCCGCACCACCA
>DAINSQ010000107.1:3680-16587 GCA_036741235.1 Saprospiraceae bacterium
TTACAATCCGCAGCTATCGTGCCATTTCACGCGGCACTATTACGGGCACCGCAACTTTGGCAGCAGCATCACGGCAGGTGTAGACAACTGGCGGCACAACAACCGCGAAATTGTTACTGACGAATGGCTCGACAAGGCTCGCAACGACAGGGAACAATTCAGGGAATATGGAAAGCTGGAGAGCGCCCGCGAAAAATACAACCGTACGCATCCCGACAAAGCCATGAACCCCGGTGAATTCCTCGACAAAAACAAGCGGCAGTACCCCACATTGGCTAAAGAACGGCCGCTGCCTGCCGAAAAGCCGGAAGCAGTGCGGAAAGACAAAATGGAAGCGCCTCCCGCGCCGAAAAAAGAACCGGTAATCACGCCGCCGAAAACGGAACCCAAAGAACCTCGCAAGGAGGCGCCCATCCCCAAAACACAACCCGACAAAAAGGCGCCCGCCGATATTCCGAAAGTAGATAAAGCCCGCGATTATCACCGCGACAAGTGGGAGCAGCCTAAGACGGCGCCAAAACGTGAAACGAATATACCCAAAGCCGCTCCTCGTAAAGAGACGACACAGCCGAAATCACAACCGCCAAAGCAAGCCCCCAAAGTTGAGAAAAAACGGAATGACAGGTGAGTGCCCAAAAGCGTCGAAAATTGAGCAACAAATGCTAAATTCGCCGCATGGAACTGATGAATTACGAATTACCCGACGAACTGGCGCCATATGCCGAGACGCTGGCCCAAACGCGGCGCGCTTTTGTTGAGATTATTCCGACCAATGACGATACGGCGCCCTGGAGCAGCCGTTTCGGGGGTTACCCCTACCTGCCCAAGGGCGCCGACTATCCTGCCGACGCAAGCGGCCGTCCGCTTTTTTTTCTCGCGCAAATCAATTTTGAAGAGGCGCCCGCACTTGCGCCATATCCCTCAAAAGGCCTGCTGCAATTTTTCATCGGCGATGATGAATTGTATGGCATGGACCCCGAGGAAGGCAATAAACATCACTTCAAAGCGGTATATTATCCGGATGTGATCAAATCGGAAAGTGCGCTGGAAAGCGACTTTGACTTTCTGCCGCCCTTCGAGACCACGCCCATCTATCCCGACCAGCCGTTTGGCATGTCGTTTGAACTCGTAGACGAAATAGCCCCCATGGAAGATGCCGCCTTTGGCAAAGTTATGGGCGAAGACTTTTTCGACCAGTTTGAAGACGAAGAACTCAAATGGGAAATCAAACAGGCCTACGGTGTGGAGGTATCAGCCGAAGGGCATAAAATTGGCGGTTACGCCCATTTTGCCCAGGAAGACCCTCGCGACCCCGATCACCCCCTGCTTTTGTTGTTCCAAATGGATTCTGATGTAGAAATCGAATGTAATTGGGGTGACATGGGTACCGCGCATTTCTTTATTGCAGAAGAAGATCTGAAAAAATGCGATTTTTCCAGGGTAGTATACCACTGGGACTGCCACTAATTGCATCTATATCTCCGGGCGCCTCATCCAAAAGGGGCGCCCAGGCGTTTATATTTATTAAAAATAGCAAAATCGCATGGCTTTTATCAAATTCGTCAAACTTCCCAAACACCGTAGATATCAATACAATCCGCGGTTCTGGGATCCGGAAAAAGAAGAGCGCGAAAAGCGTTTGCGCATGTTGGAAGGCAAAACGAGCGCCAATCCTGAAGATGTAAAATCGCGAATAGCCGACGGGTTCCGCCGGGGGTATATCTCCGACAAGAGCTCTTTATCCGCGCAAACCCGTCGTTCCAACAGGCTTTTGTTAGGCATTTTTATCGTTTTGCTGCTCGCTAGTTATAAGATTCTGACCATGGCCATGCCTGGCTTGATGAAGTGGTTGTCAAATTAAAAGAGAAAAAAACATGGCTGATGTCATTCAGCTTTTACCCGATGCCATAGCCAATCAGATTGCTGCGGGAGAAGTCATACAACGCCCCGCCTCAGTGGTCAAGGAGTTGATGGAAAATGCCATTGATGCCGGCAGCAGCCAAATCAAGCTTATCGTCAAAGACGCCGGCAGGACCCTGATACAGGTGATCGACAACGGCTGCGGCATGTCGGAAACCGACGCCCGCCTGTCGTTTGAACGGCACGCCACATCCAAGATCAGAGACGCTCAAGACCTCTTCTCCATCCGCACCATGGGTTTCAGGGGCGAAGCGCTGGCTTCCATAGCCGCCGTAGCCCAGGTGGAAATGCGTACCCGCCGCGCTGCCGACGAACTCGGCGTTCGGCTCGTCGTGGAAGCCTCAGAAGTAAAAACCCAGGAACCCTGCCAGGCGGCGCCCGGCACAAGTATAGCCGTCAAAAACCTGTTTTATAACGTGCCCGCTCGCCGCAATTTCCTCAAAGCCAATACCGTGGAAATGCGGCATATCATCGACGAGTTTCAACGAATCGCCATCGCCCACGAAGACCTGTTTTTTTCTCTACACCACAACAACGAGGAGGTAATGCACTTGCCTGCAGGCAACCTGCGCCAACGCCTGGTGGGCATTTTCGGGCAGGCGTACAATAAACGCCTGGTGCCGGTTGGCGAGGATACCGATGTTATCAAAATTTCGGGTTTTATCGGCAAACCTGAATTCGCCCGCAAAACCAGAGGCGAACAACTCTTCTTTGTCAATAACCGGTTCATCCGCAGCGGCTATCTCAATCACGCCGTAGTGGGCGCTTATGAAGACCTGCTGCCGAAAGAGGCGTTCCCTTTTTACGCTATTTTTATCGATATAGACCCAGCGCGTATCGACATTAACGTGCATCCTACCAAACAGGAAATCAAGTTTGAAGACGAACACCTGATATACAACTACTTGCGGGTGGCCGTTCGCCATGCCCTGGGTCAATACAGCGTTATGCCTACCCTTGACTTTGAGCAGGATCCCGCTTTCATCGCCCGCCCTATTGCCCCGGAAGCTTCCGATGCACGTATTCCGCCTACTATTGACAGTACCGCCGGCAACTGGCGGCAGGGCAAAAACCCAGGCAAACCTTCCAACCAGGCCAAACAACAATGGGAACAACTCTATGCAGGGTTAAGCGATGCGCAGGCAGAAGCGCCCGCTTCATTTGATGGCGGAGACTATAACCAGGCCGGGCTCACCATAGAAAGCGAGTGGTCGGCGGATACCGCCCCCGATACCTTGCTCCAAACGCCTGCAGCTTCAAAAGAACCCTACCAGATTCACGGCGCCTACATCGTCAGCCAGATAAAGTCGGGTTTTGTACTCATCGACCAGCAGGCAGCCCACGAGCGCATTTTGTACGAACAATTCCTGAAGGCTATGTCGGAGCGAGGTGTCGTATCACAGCAGCAATTATTTCCCAAACCCCTTATGCTCCCCCCCGCCGACGCCAATATTTTGCGGGATATCATGCCCGATCTCAACGACCTGGGCTTTAATATCCAGGTGCAGGGCCCCAATTCTTTTGTCATCAGCGGACTGCCTGCAGAAATGGCCGGCAAAAAAGACGAAACGCTGGTGGTGGAAATGCTTATCGAACAATACAAAGCCAATATTGGTCTCAAGCTCGATATCCACGAGAATATAGCCCGCGCCATGGCCAAAAGCGCCGCGCTGCGCCGCGGCCAAATCCTCGACGTACGCGAAATGCAGTCGCTGATCGACCAATTGTTCGCCTGCGAATTACCGTATAAAAGCCCTTCAGGCCGACTGTGCTTTGTCACCTTCGATCTCGACGAACTGGCTCGTAAGTTTGAGAGTTGACAATTACCGGCCGCCTACTCTGCCGGCAATTCCAGGAAAAAACAACTGCCGTTGCCTTGATGGGATTCTACCCAGATATGGCCGCTGTGCCGCTCCATAATGCGCTTACAAATAGCTAATCCCACGCCGGTGCCGCCATAGGGATTAGAAGGGTTGAGTCGATGAAAGATCGTAAAAATCTTATCGCAGTATTCCGGAGCAATACCAATGCCGTTGTCGCAAACCAGAATCCGGTGATAACCGTTGTGTTGCTCGGCCGTAATTTGAATAACGGGCGGACTGTTTTCCTTCCGGAATTTGATGGCATTTTCCACCAAATTTTTAAATAGCTGCACCATTTGTACCGCATTGGCTTTAACAAAAGGCAATCCCTGGTAATGAATATGCGCATGCTGCTCTTCTATCATGGTCAATAGGTGCTCCTGCACTACCTCCAAGGTTTGATTGAGATCAACCAGCCCTTTGGGCGATTCGTGCTGGCCAAGCCGGGCATAAGTCAGCAAGTCGTCAATCAGGTTGTTGATCTGATGAACGGCACTTACCGTAAACTGCATATATTCCGTGGTTTCTTCGTCGAGCAGATCCTGTAATTTGAGCTGCAGCAACTGTACGAAACTGGATATATTGCGAATAGGCGCTTTGAGGTCGTGGGAGGCCACATAAGCAAATTGCTCCAGATCGGCATTCGAACGCATAAGCTCTGCTGCGCGTTCGGCCAACTGGCGTTCTATGTTTTTGCGGTCTTCGATTTCTTTCTGCAACTCGGCGTTGGCATTCATCAATTCATTGGTGCGCTGCTTGACCTTCCACTCCAACTCTTCGTTGCTGTATTCCAGGGCTTGCTGCGATTGCCTGAGCTGGATTTCTATTGCTTTGCGCTCTTCAATTTCCTGCTCGAGCTGGAAGGCTGCAAAGATGTGCTGCAGGATCAAACCTGCATTTCGAGTCATTACGTTGAAAGACGATAACACTTTTTCATCAATGGGATCAAAATATTTGGCGTCTTCGGCGGTAGCGCCGGCCACGATGAGCCCAATACACTGTTCGCCGGGATTAAACATAGGCCCTACAACAAAGGTGGACAGGCCCAGAAACTCCATATAACTGCCGCAGGCTCGAATGGGCGGAAAGATCATAGCGCCGGCAGGCACTTTTTCGATCGGTATTTCCAGCGGCCGGTCCGACACATCATGCGAAAAACCAAAAGAACAAAGCAACTTCCCCTCGCGCTGGTTGGGGAAAAATTGATAGATGGCAATTTTGGGAAGGTTGAATATTGCGCTGAAGTATTCGGCCGTGATTTCTCCAACCGCTTCAACGCTTTTTGCACGCAACGCCATATCGCCGAATTCCTGCATGAGCCGGAAGCGATTGAGCTCGGCGTCGAGATCGTTGCGGGTCTGGATGAGCGTCTGCTCTACCTTGATACTCTTGCTGACCTTGTCCTGCAGGTCCAGGCAAATAGCTTTGAGGGTGTCGTGGTCTACCTGGTCAATATTTTGTGTAATCAGGCTATAATAATCCATAGCTGCAGGAATTTAGCCATGCTGCTTGTTCCTGCACAACGCGCAGATACAGGTAGTATAGTTGTGGAAAAAGTTACGCCCGTTGAGGGGGGTGAATTCGCCAAAGCCATACATCCCTAACCATGCCGTATTTTTATCGCCGATAAGGGGATATTGCATCAAATGGATGATCTCTTCTTTGAGAATTTTATTAAACAACGTACGGCCGCGGGCGCCGCAATCCGTATGGAATACGCCGACAATTTCCCGACCGTCAATTTGCCGGTTCAGCCTGCCGATCATACGCGTGAGACCCTCAAAAATGAGTTGCTCGTCGCGTTTGGTAAGCCAAAGCCGAGTGCCGACAGGACAGTCGACGGGCATGTAAAAACTCTTGTTTTCGTCGTCTACCTTAACTATAACCCGCAACACATGCTGGTTGTCGTAAACCTCGTGCAAGTCATCGGGTAACAACTCTGCCAGCCCTGCAATGGGGATCGTCTGCCCCGGATGGGTAGTAACCGGCAAGCCCAGTATCTGCATCAGGTAAGGCCAGGCAGGCCGCCCATCTATCTCGATCACCCTGTTTTTTTCCGACTTGGTCACTACAAAGGGAATACCGATGGGCGTATTGCCGTGATGCACGCCGGAACATACCGACAAGGTTGGATCGGCATAGCCGACGAGCACGGCGCCGCGTTCCAATATCTTTTGGTTGTAAAATTGAAAACTGGTGAAGGCCTTCATATTATCGGAGGAGGTACCCCCAAAAATAGCCGCCTGTGGCCCAAAAACGCTTTCAATACCCTCAATGGCTCTGTCGGCGGCAATATCTATACCCGACGCCAAAACATGGATGAGACTAACCCGGGGGTTCATCGCTTTGAGCTCCAAAGCCATAGCCCTGGAAGCTTCATAGGAATTTTCACCCCGGATATTATCACAGTAAGCTACCGCAATTTCATCAGTCGTATCGCTCAAAACAGCCATGACGCCCAATGCCTTCATGCTTTCATTGGCGCCCTCCACGCCTATTACGCCGGCGCAAGTACAACCCGCCAAAACCGCATTAGAACACAACTCGGCCGCGCGCGATAATATTTGCTGGAAATCATGCGCAATGCTGGAGTGAATAAGCAACAGCCGGCAACGCTTGGGATCTTCGCCCGCCAACGCTTTTTCGATACATTCTTCAATGGCTTTTCGAGAGTTGACGATACCATTGCTGGCCGAGCGAAAGTCTAACATATTCCTTATGTGTGGTGATCGATTAAACCAAAGGCAAAATCCTCTAATAAGTGTTCTACCGGCGTCAAATCGCCGTCTATGATGCGCACATCGGTAAGCGAAGGCAAATGCTGGGAAAAATAGATATGTTTATTGGCCATCTCCAACAACGTACTGGCCAAAGCATGCGGATATCGAAATTCAGGATTGATATCAGTGATCATAGCTGCAATCGACTTGGCCAATGCCTTGTATGTAGCAAAAAAACCGTATTTGTTCTCCGTATCTACTGATTTGGTCAGGTACGTTTTGGTACCCTCGGCTATAACGATCCGATGCAGAATATCTTCGTCAACGAACTCTACTACCGTATCGCGCTTGTTGATGTTGACTATTATGCGCAATGCCATCCGCAATTTTTCGCGCGGGTCGTTGAGACCGTTGGTGGCAAATTCAATCTGGTATTTGACCCACTCCCAATACCAACAAAGCAAATAAACAAGCAACAGATGCTTGTTCTCAAAATAACGGTATACCGAGGCCTCCGTAGAGTTGATGCGCTCGGCCAATTTTTTGAAGGTGAATTGCTCAAAACCAATTTCGTCAATCAGCAAAATACTGTCGCGAATAATTCTACGGCCCAGCTCTGTGTCCTGTGGGTCGCGCAAGTAAAGCTTCTCGTTGAGTTTGATCTGAATCGTGACTGCCATAATATTGCAAATTTCGAAAAAAATCTTTAAAAAAGGGAGGGGCTTTTTTACAGCCCCTCCTATAAGCCTCAGTCACCATGCGAGCCGACCAGAGCGGCTAAGCTCCTGGCCGGCAGCTATTTTTATTGGAAGTCCAATATTTGCGTTTATAATTAGAAACTATTACTTTCGGTTGTAATAGCATTACTTTCATGACTAATAAACAGCAGGTCTCCAATTTTGTTTGTGAAAAATTTGAATATTCAAATGAAAGGTTCCCGCTTTCGAAATATTAGCCCGGTATAGCTACCTTTGCGGGCTGAAAAAATCTGCAATGGAATTATTAGAAGAAATCAAGCGGCGCAAGACTTTTGCGATCATTAGCCACCCCGACGCCGGTAAGACGACCCTTACTGAAAAACTGCTTTTATTCGGCGGCGCTATTCAAGTGGCAGGCGCCGTCAAGTCGAATAAAATTAATCGCCATGCCACCTCCGACTTTATGGAGATCGAGCGGCAACGGGGTATCTCAGTGGCTACTTCCGTGATGGCTTTCGAATATCGCGGCCTCAAAATCAATATCCTGGATACGCCAGGCCACCAGGATTTTGCAGAAGATACCTATCGCACCCTTACAGCAGTGGATAGCGTAATTGTGGTAATCGATGTGGCCAAAGGCGTTGAGCCCCAAACCGAAAAACTGGTGAGCGTTTGTCGCATGCGCAATACGCCGGTGATCGTTTTTATCAACAAACTCGACCGCGAAGGCAAAGACGCTTTTGACCTGCTCGACGAAATAGAGCAAAAACTCGGCCTGCGCGTCCGGCCCCTGAGTTGGCCTATCGGCATGGGGCAGCGCTTCCGCGGCGTTTTTAACCTCTACGAACACAAATTGGCGCTTTTTAACCCCCACGGCAAACAGGAAGAAGACAACGTCATTGAAATCAAAGACCTCTCCGACCCCCGCCTTGAAAAAGAGGTGGGCCGGATGGCCGCCGAAGAACTGCAAAGCGACGTGGCCACGGTTGAGGGCGTATACCCCGATTTCGCCCACGAAGCTTACCTCAGCGGCAATATCGCGCCTGTTTTTTTTGGCAGCGCCGTCAATAATTTCGGCGTGAAAGAAATGCTCGACTGCTTCGTCGAAATAGCCCCCATTCCCTTGCCCCGCCATACCGAAGAACGCGACGTACACCCCGAAGAAACCCAGTTTACGGGTTTTGTCTTCAAAATCCACGCCAATATGGACCCCAAACACCGCGACCGCATCGCCTTTGTACGCATCTGCAGCGGCTGTTTCCAGCGCAATACCAATTATCTGCATGTGCGGCAAAATCGCAAACTCAAGTTTTCAAACCCTACCTCGTTTATGGCCGACAAAAAAACGGTGATCGACGAAGCCTTCCCCGGCGATGTGGTGGGCTTGTATGACTCGGGGAATTTCAAAATCGGCGATACCCTCACCGAAGGCGAGGTACTCCACTTCAAGGGCATACCCAGCTTTTCTCCCGAGTTGTTCCGCTATGTAAACAATGCCGACCCGCTCAAAACCAAGCAGCTCAATAAAGGCCTCGAAGAACTCATGGACGAAGGCGTGGCGCAATTGTTTACCCGCGACTGGGACGGGCGCAAGATCATCGGCACCGTCGGCGCCCTGCAATTTGACGTTATCCAATATCGCCTCCAAAATGAATACGGCGCCTCGTGTACCTACGAGCCGGTAAACCTTCACAAAGCCTGCTGGGTGAGCAGCCGCGACCCCAAGGCCCTCAAGGAATTCCTCGACCGACGAAAACGCGATATCGCGCGCGACAAAGACGGTCAACTGGTTTTCCTGGCCGAATCAGCCTGGACGCTCAAACTCGCCCAGGAAAACCACCCCGACGTGCAGTTCCACTTTACGAGTGAAGTGCAATAACATTGGGCAGCGTTGCCGCCAGCCATACCAGCCCGGCTGCCAATTCAACGTTGCCGTGGGATAACTCCTGTTGCGCGCGCCGGTGTAGCGCCTCTACCGGCTCTTCACCGGCCAGCAGGGGCGCTACAAAGGCCTCGCTCCGCAGGGCTTCAACAGCCTCGGGCGACGGCGCGGCGGTCATACCCGCCAACTGGCCCAGGTCGTTGCCCGTAAGTACCCGGCTTTCGCGGGCGCTGCGCGGCAGTTGATCAAAGCCGAGTACCACCTTTTCCATATCCTGGAAAATCGTATGCACCGCCTCTCCGCTGGCCCGCACATAAAAAGCGCGGCCCATTCGCCCCATCAAATCCAGCTTGTGGGGGTCGAGGCGGCCTTCGGCGTCAAAAGCCGTTTCGCTGATGTGAATGCGCACCACCTCGCAGATAATGAGGTGCCCCGCGCCGCCGCCTTCGCCCAACGGCATAATTTGCTGAACCTTGCATTCCATTTGCACCGGCGACTCCTTGACGCGGAAAGGGCGCACCACATCGGAGGGCAACGGCGTCAGCCCCGATTTCTCAAACTCGTTGACTTCCGGCGGGTATTCCACGCTGGCCACCGCCGCCTGACGCACAATGTCGTAGTTAACCATGTTGATCACTACTTCGCGGGTAGCCTCCACGTTGTGCAACGTGTCTTTGGTCGTGTTGTCGCGCACTTTTCGGTTGGACGAAAAAACGAGGATAGGCGGGTTAGAGCTGAAACAATTGAAAAAACTGTACGGCGCCAGATTGGGATTGCCCGCCTCGTCTACCGTGCTCACAAATGCAATGGGCCGCGGCGATACCGCACTCACCAACATCTGGTGCAATTGCGGCGTAGGAATTGATTTTGGATCTATCGTTTTCATCTTTTTTCATCGTGATAATCCACGCAAGTTACAACCGCGCCGCCACAAGTTCAATGCAATAGATCACACAAGACGATATACACAAAATTTAATGTATTGTATTTTTTATTATGAGCATTAAAAAATATTACATTTGTAACCATGACAATCGGCCACAGTTCTTTCGATAAGTTACCGATTGCCAAAACATTATGAACTTAATTGCGAAAAACCAGGCTGTATAGCCTCAAAAATGTTAACCTATGAAGAACCTTTGCCTGCTGGTGGCATTAGTGGCCGCCCATTTTTATATTTTACCTTCACTTTATGCTCAACAACCATTAAGGCTAACTTGCTCGCCGGGTAGCGGCTCTATCAATGTGACTATTCAGCCGGAAACCTGCTTTCCTTTGGTTGCGCCAATCGTTATCTCCTGGGCAGGACCTGATGATACTACCGGAGAGATTACAATTACAAACGTACCAGACAGTACAAAGCACATCGTGGATATTCCTGTTTTAAAAGTAGGAGAATATAATATCACTGTTATCAATGGCAATCAATGTTCAAAGAGTTGCCAATCCACAGTGATACAGGCCCCAACAGGATGTCCGCTTGCCATAAAAAGCGCCCTGGTTATTTCCCCTGCTTGTTATAACGCCGAAAATGGTAGTATTCGCCTGGATGTTGTGAATGCGGAAGGCGACGTAACTTTCAATTGGAATGACGGAAGCACAGAAGGCCCGGAGAGAACCGGGTTGTCCGGCGGTTATTATGAGGTTACTATTTCAGATGAAAACGATTGCCAGTTTTTAGGGAAATATGACATGCCCAATCTTGGCGGAGGCGTATATCCTTATGTCTTGAACATTTACCCCGATTCCTCCTTTGCGATACCCCGCACCGGTGGTTTTGAGATGGGCAGCGACGGCGGCACACTACCTTTTTCTATACGTTTAATAAATCCCGGCTTAAATATTGACAGAACAATCAATAATATACCGACCAATCCTTTTATCGCAGGTGAATTGCCTGCTGGAGTTTACACCTATACATTGAACGACTCCCTGGGCTGTCAGAGCGAAGGTTCAGTGACAATTCCATATCTACGAATCATCCCGCCCGGCGAGTTATTTATTCTGGAACACGCCGACAATATCACTCCAGCTGAATACAACGCCAACTTATCCAAAATCAATGAAAAAGCAATACAAAAGAAAGCATGCCGTTGCGGAAACGGATCTATTGAGTATCTGCAATTATGGGAAAGTAAAGATACTATCGAGTTGCTCACATCCGGCGACGGGTCGACCACTAAAACGCGACCTGATACTTCCGGATTGAGCCAGCGATTGATAGATCCCTCCTGGCTTGACTTCCCCGGCTCTGTTACGACGCCACCTTGCTATGGCACCTCACCTAATCCCAAATCGATAGTTGTAGCCCTTATCGACTCGGGTAGCGACTTGCTGTCGCCCCGCCGCCCAGATGGCCACGAAGATCTCGATGAAGTCCACTGGTCTAACAGGCGTATTAGCAATAGCAGCGCCAGCAAATTCTGCCCGGCGAACGACTACGAGGGCTATGATTTTGTAAGAAATACAGGCGAAATTATTGACGAAATCGGTCACGGCACCCACCTGGCAGGTATTCTCAAATACACTGCACCAAAAAATGTCAATCTCCAGTTGATGAACCTCAAAGTATGCAGCCCGGACTCCGCATATGCCTATAGCGTATTCGACTTGGTCTGTGCAATACACTATGCCGTTGACAGTGGCGCCCAAGTGATTAACCTGAGCCTGGGTTATTCTAGCAAAATCCCCTCTTTACCCCTGTACAATGCCTTGAAACGCGCCGAAATGGCCAATATACCGGTTGTTGTCTCCGCCGGTAATAGCCGGCAGGACTTGACAAAACTTGATAGCACCATGCGCTGGCCGGTATTTTTCAAACGGTCACATGGCAACAACGAGTTCCAACCGCTGACCAACCTGCTGGTGGTCACCTCAATTAATGACGCTAATAGCGACCTGGACACTTACGCCAATTATGGCCGGGATTTCGTAGATATCGCCACCGTGGGCAATTATTACAGCACCTACAGCTATTATAATACTGCCGGCGTTTACCAACAGGATTGGCAGTCTTTCAAAGGCACCTCCCAAGCAGCCGCTTATGCCAGCTCGGTGATTGGAACCATTAAAGCCCATCTTCCCGCAATAACGCCTGCCCAATTATTCCGTAGCCTGGCCGCAACCCATCAGCCTGTTCCCAATTTGGCTACAAAACTGAATATTGGCGGTCTTTTGAATGCGGAGGCACTGTTCAAATCGCTCAGCGTGCCGGTTAACTTTCCTAAAGGTATTGATGTAAGAACCAGGCTAAGTCACAAATGGCTAAAAACGGACAAATTAATCCCTGGCCAGACTGTCATTGGCACACTCCAGCACAAAGGCGTGAAAACAGTCCTGAACAACGTGAATTTGATCATTAAAGTCATCAAAAAAGACGGCTCCGAACACGAAATACACCGAAGATTTTATTGTGCAACCGATACCGTTGAATGGACCTTGCCAAACCCTGTACCCAATGACCATGATTATTATTTTGCGATCCTCACAACCAATGGAGTTGCTATTGGCAATAGAATGAAACTTACAAAAGTAGAATGATATTTCTCTTTCTTTAAGATCTTATATATAGGAGCTTGGCAGTTGTCTTGGCTCCTATCATTTTTTTACTTCAAGATATTTTGCTATGCACTGTAATTTGAAAAGGTGGGGACATCTTCTGATCGCCGTAATATCCGTTGTGATATTGTGGTATTGCACCCCGGGTAACCCGGAAAAAGCAAATCCTGATAATCAAACAATCGATTTTGAACTTCCCGAAGTCCCCCCCCTTTCAGATGTCAGCGAAGCCATATCCGCCGCCGATTCCAATAATGAAAAAGGTAT
>DAINSQ010000108.1:0-16500 GCA_036741235.1 Saprospiraceae bacterium
ATACCCATCGCGAAGGAGCAGGCCGGGCAGACCGGGTAAAACTGAGTTTGAGGGTGGGAGGGTGAGAGGGTGAGAGGGTGGGAAAAGTCCAACAGTCCAATAGTCCTAAAAATCGCCCCCTCGCCAAGTCGCCCCCTCGCCAAATACCCATCGCGAAGGAGCATTCCTAGCAGTCAAGGCTGGCTTTGATAACCCGGACATACCGGGGATGCTCCATATCGCAGGGTATAAAACCCTACGCTATGGAGCGCGGGGGCTACATAGGTTTGCACAGTCGCACAGTCGCACAGTCGCTCCTACACCCCGTGTTCCTTCATAATCCTGTTCAGCCACTTCACCATCAGGAAAATAATAAAAGCGGTAGTCATAGCCAGCGCAAAGTTGACCAGGAAGAAATTGGCCTTATGCTCGTAGCCGTCCCACATACTAGCCAAAACGCCGCTCATCTTATTGCCGATGGAAGTAGACAGGAACCAGCCGCCCATCATCAATCCGGTGAGGCGGGCGGGGGCCAGTTTGGACACCAGCGACAGCGCCATGGGGCTCAGACAGAGCTCGCCCACAGTAATCACGCCGTAGCTGCCGATGAGCCACCACATCGCGCTTTTGTCGGCGCCGTTGTGGCCGGCGTAAACGGCGGCCACCATGACCAGCGTAGACAAGGCGGTGATGAACAACCCGTAGAAAATCTTCCAGGGCGTTGACGGCTCGCGGTTTTTCTTGCGCAGGAAGGCAAAAAACCAGATAACGGGGAACGTCAGCAATACCACCCAGAATGGGTTAACCGACTGGAATAACTCGGTAGATATGAGTTTGATAGACTGCCCTTCGGGCGGCCACTCGTCTTTGGGCAGGTTTTTGAGATAAAGGGGATAGTCGTAGACCTTCACGACTTTATCGTCGGCGTCGCGGCTCACGCGGAATTGCTCGTCGGTGAGCGGAACAGAGTCTTTGGCCACCGTCACTTCCTGCACCATACCCAATACTTTGGCGGGGGGAACCAGCATTTCCGGAATCTCGCGGTCGGTATAGCTTTCGGCCCAGGTAGTGAGGGCGGTGCCGTTTTGCTTGAATATAGCCCAGAATACAATAGCTACGGCGAATACAGCCAGCAGGGCCGACAGCGGTTTGCGGTCTTCGGCGCTGGAGCGGAGCAGTATGGTGACGTAATACCCGGCCACCGGCAAAGCGCCGAGGATAAACGCATCCGTACTGTCGCTGCCGAAAATTTCACCCGGCAAAATCCAGCCGATATAACCGGCGATGAGGGCGGGCAAAAGCGTAAAGCCGAGAATTCTGCCCACCGACATATCCTCGGCTTTTGTAGGCTTGCGCACGTCGGCATGCGCGTAGTGCTTGTTGCCCAGCCAGAATATAATAACGCCCAGAAACATGCCGATGCCCGCAGCGGTAAAGGCAGCGCCCCAGCTGAAGGTATTGCGCAGATAGGCCGCAAAGAAATTGCAGATAAACGCGCCTATATTGATACCCATGTAGAAGATGTTGTAGCCGGCATCTTTTAGCGAGCGGTACTTGTCTTCATTGTATACATTACCCAAAAGGGTGGAAATATTAGGTTTGAAAAAACCGTTGCCGATGATGAGCAATATCTGCGACACGTAAAAGGCTGTCATGCCCGGCAGCGCCAGTCCGCAATAGCCGATACCCATGAGAATACCGCCGATAGTGATAGACAGGCGGTAGCCCAAAATGCGGTCGGCCAGCAAACCGCCGACAAAAGGCGTGAGGTACACCATCGCAATGAAAGTGCCAAAAATATCGGAGGCCTGCTTTTTGTCCATGGCCATACCGCCCTTTTGGGTGTCGGTCATGTACAAAAAGAAAATGCCCAGCATGAGGTAGAAACCGAAGCGTTCCCACATTTCAGAGAGGAACAGGTAGGGTAGGGCCTTAGGATGTTTGCGCTCAGCCATATCAGGTTAGGTTTTTATGCCCCCCAAAATAGCGGTTTTTGTGTTGTTACCAATAATATGGCGCGTTTTTTGCTCCAATTATGGCGCCACCACTTCAATTTTCCAGTTTCCATCGGCCTGCAGGCGGTACTGAAGCCGGTCGTGGAGGCGGTTGTTGCGCCCCTGCCAGAACTCGATCAGGCTGGGTTTAACTACAAAACCGCCCCAGTGTTCCGGACAAGGTATGCGCTCCAGGTCTTTAAACTCATTGTCGTACTTATCGTAGGCCGATTCCAGCAATTGGCGGCTCTCGATCACCTGGCTTTGCGGCGAAGCCCAGGCGCCCACCTGACTGCCGCGAGGCCGGCTTTGGAAGTATTCCACCGACGTTTCGCGCGAGATTTTTGTGACCGTACCCTCTACTTTTACCTGGCGGTGCAATTCCGACCAGAAAAAAATAAGCGCTGCGCGGGGGTTCTCCGTCAATTCCCGGGCTTTGCGGCTGGTATAGTTGGTAAAAAATACAAAGCCCGTTTCGTTGACCTCTTTGAGCAATACAATACGGGCATTCGGAATGCCGTCGGGGGTGGCGGTGGCCAGGGTCATTGCGTTGGGCGTCTCCGCCTCGGCTTTGGAGGCCGCCTCAAACCACTGGGCAAATTGTGAAAACGGATTGGGATCTACGCTGTCAGGGCGCAGCGGCTCGCCGCTGTACTCATCGCGCAGTTGTCGTATGTCGAGTATCATAAGCTGTTGAGTTTTGGTGTAAATTTAAATAAAAAATCCCTGCCTTTCGACAGGGATGAATACATAAACAAACACTATGAACAACACTTACGCTTTGTATCGTGGCAGTGCCTGCACTACAATCTTGTACGCGAGCTTTACCTATGCGCCTTAAGCGCAGACACTATTAATTGGGTCTTACTGGTATATAACTGGGTCCAGTTGGTATAGAATTGCTTGAAAAGTGTGTTTTAGAACGATACCAAGACAAATATAGTGCATATTATTTAGGAAAAAATAGTTAATGAAATAAAAAAATGACAAATTTAGATGCGATACTAATCGATGCTGATTGTTGATTTTATAAGATCTGATGCTGAATTTGTGATAAAATTATTGCATTTTGTGACATAAACCCTGCTTTACCATCCACTTTGCTCATTGGCTCGCGGCGCCGGCCGTACCGGTTTCTGTCTATTACCGGAATTTCATCTCAATAACGGCATATTCAAAAGCGAAGTAGTACCTGTTTTTTGTTTGGTTTTTAACTATAAACTTGAAAAACAATGGCTTGGCAAGTATGCCTGCAAAAATGGCGTAGTATTGGTGAGGTAAATTTTTCATTTGGCGTAGTAGTGATGAGGTGCTTTTTGAAGTTTTTTTCACAAAAATACGCCAATATTGTATGGAAGAGATATTGAGAGGCGGTGTATCATTTTGTAAAAAAAAATTTCTGCAAAATGATAGGCCCGTATTAAAAACACTCGCAGGAATGAAGCTGTATCCAGTCATTTTAACATGGATAACAGGGGGATTGTGCCTTTTATCCTCCTTTGGCGCCTGGGCGCAACCCCAAACGCCCACCGGATTGAGCGCTACTGGGTATGATAGCCATGTGGAATTGAAATGGAGCCAGACCGCCGAACCCGGTGTGTCGGGATACCGTATATATTATAGTGAAAATGGAGGCGGTTCTTTTGTTTATCTAGACTTTGTGAGCATCCAGCGCAACTATTATATCGATTTTTTAGGTGATCATAACATAACCAGAGACTACCGGATCACCGCCATCAATGGGCTGGGCCAGGAAAGTCTCCCCACTTCGCCGGTGTCGGCTACTACCTACGAAATGACCGACGATGAACTGCTCACGATGGTGCAGCAGTATACCTTTCGCTATTTCTGGGAATTTGCCCACCCCGTCTCGGGGCTGGCCCGCGAACGCAACACCACTAGTATTGTCACCTCGGGAGGTTCCGGCTTTGGGATCATGGCCATCCTGGTCGGCATCGAACGGGGGTTCATCACCCGCGAGCAGGGCGCGCAGCGTTTGCTCAAAATCGTCAACTTCCTGGAAACCGCCGACCGCTTCAAAGGCGCGTTTGCTCACTGGATGAACGGCGCTACCGGCGATGTCATTCCCTTTAGCCAACTTGACGACGGCGGCGATATCGTGGAAACGGCCTTTCTGATACAGGGACTGCTCACCGCCCGCCAGTATTTCAACCAGGACGACCCCGACGAAAATACCGTTCGCCAAAAAATTACCCAGATATGGGAGACTGTCGACTGGAATTGGTACCGCAAACTTACCGCCAATGTGATGTACTGGCATTGGTCGCCCAACCACAACTTTGCCATCAATTTTGCACTGCGCGGGTTCAACGAAACGCATATCGTGTACCTGCTCGCTGTCGCCTCTCCGATTGAAGCCTATAATATACCCCCAGGCTTGTATCAGACTGGCTGGGCAGGCGGCAGTTACGTCAACGGCGCTACTTATTACGGCTATCCGCTGGAAGTAGGCGGCTTCCGGGGCGGGCCGCTGTTTTTTTCGCATTATTCTTACCTGGGCTTCGACCCCCGCGGCATCCGCGATGCGTATACCAATTATTTTCACCGCAATACTTATCATACCCTTATCAACAGGGCGCATTGCATCGCCAACCCCTATAACAGGGTAGGGTACAGCGAGTCGTGTTGGGGGCTGACGGCCAGCGACGACCCCTTTGTGGGGTACCTGGCCCACGAACCCGGCAATGCCTCACTCGACAATGGCACTATTGCGCCCACCGCGGCGCTCAGTTCCATGCCTTATACGCCGCAGCAATCGATACAGGCGCTCAAACACTTTTACCGCGACCTGGGCCACCTCACCTGGGGCTATTACGGCTTTTACGACGCCTTTCACCTGGGCAACAACTGGGTGTCGAATACCTACCTGGCTATCGACCAGGGGCCGATTATCGTGATGATCGAAAATTACCGCACACAACTACTGTGGAACAACTTCATGGCCAACCCCGAAATTGCCCCGGCACTGGACGCAATCGGATTTGTAGCCGATACAACGCAGATTGTCGCGGTTAATGATATCAATGAACTGGAAAACAGCCGCTTGTATCCCAATCCGGCTTCAGATCAAACTACGCTGGAATTGGCTGTCAGCAAACCTGCTACGATTACGCTCATACTCTGGGATTCATTTGGAAGAAAAATACGGGACATAGCAACGCAGCAGCAACTCGCTGCGGGATTACACTACTTTTCTATCGATTTGACTGACTTTACTTCCGGAAACTACTGGCTGCAAATACGTACCGACCGAAATGTGAGGACTTTACCGCTTTTGCGATTACATTCTCCTGAATAGCATCTAATCAACCAAACTCTCTTATCTATGAAAATTCGCATACTTCTTTCGATCGCCTTTCTTTTTGTATTGGCCTGGACGCAAGCCCAGACCGTATACGAAGACTTTGAGGGGGGCGCCGCCGACCTCAACTGGCAGGCCCTTGACGGCGTCTATGACGGCGTAGTGGATAACCCTTCGCCTAACGCCATTAACAACAGCGCCAAGTGCGGCTCTTACACCAAGTCAACTGAGCATTCTTACAGTTTATTTCTGGCGGAATTACCCGCCCCGATGGATTTATCCACCAACAACCAATTCCGGATTCAAATTTACACCTCGGCGCCTACCCAAATATTACTCAAACTCGAAGGCCCCGGCGGCTTTATCGAGGCCACCAAAAACATTGTAAACGCAGAAGTCTGGCAGGAATATGTTTTTGATTTTAGCGCTGCGGCAGGTAATACCGGCCTTACCAAGATCATCTTGTTTTTTGACCCGGGCGTGCAAACCAGCGGCGATACCTACCTCTTTGACAATATTGCCGCCTATCCCGCCGGCCCCTGCGCAGGCACGACGCCCATCGCTACGATTGTCGACGACTTTGAGTGCCAGCGCAATGCCGCTTACGGCAGCGGTTGGGATGTCATCGTACCGATAGCTAACCCTGATCCTTCGGGCATTAATACCAGCGCGACTGTAGGCCAATACACCGACCCGCTTGACGAATGGTCGGCATTAGTGGTGGACTACCAGAACCCGATGGACCTGAGCGTCAATAACTTTGTCAGCGTTAAAATCTGGTCGCCCAAATTGGGTAAAGTACTGCTTAAACTGGAAGGCGGCGCTTCTCCCCCCGCTGAGAAATTTATCGACGTTACAGAAATCAACAAATGGGTTGAATATTCGGCAGATTTTAGCGCCCAGGCCGGCGCCAGCCACCGCCGTATCGCTATTTTTTGCAATGCAGGCGTAACTGCCCAGGCGGGCGATGTCTACTATATCGACGATATCGAACGCAAACCCAAACCCGAACCAGGCCCCATCGAAGACTTTGAACCCGATCCCAAATTGTTCTGGGAACCGCTCAACGGCGACCAGGCTGTGCACGGCACCTTTAACGGAGCTATCAACAACCCCGATCAGAGCGGCGTCAATAGCAGCCCCAGGGTGGGTTCCTATACCAAAGGCAGCTCGATGTTTTCGGTGTTAACGGCATTGCTGCCCAGCGGTATCGATCTGAGCGAGTATCCCCAACTTAACTTGCAGGTGCGCGCACCGGCAGGCGCCTCTACCGTAACCCTCCAACTGGTGAGCGCTACGCAGGGTATTGTCACTAAAACAGACAATATCACTACCCCGGGCGTTTGGGAAGAACTCAACTTCGACTTTACCGATTTTGACGATATCACCGACTTTGAGTCGATCAACTTGTTGTTCGATGCCGGATCGGTTAACAACCTGACTTATTTGTTCGATAACCTCCGCCAGACCTCCAGCTCGGTTGATCCCTGCGAAGGCGTCGCGCCGATCTTTAACCTGCTCGACGACTTCGAGTGCCAGCGCAACGTGAACTATACCGGCGGCGCCGATCAACTTACTGTGGTAAATAACCCGGAGATTTCACTGGTCAACTCCAGCTTGAAAGTCGGTAAATACGCCGACCCGATGGATCCCTTGTCTGCCCTTGTGCTTGATTTCGGCCAACCCATTGACTTGTCTATCTACAACCAGTTCAGATTCAAAGCCCGCTCAGCTCAAGCTGTACCTTTGATGGTGAAATTGGAAGGCGGTACCAGTCCCCAGGTTGAAATCTGGTCTGAAATTTCGGTCGTTGACGACTGGGTCCAGTACAACACCGACTTCAGCGCGCACGCCGGCGAAAACCACACCAGAGTAGCTATTTTCTTCAACGCAGGCGTGGATCACAGTACTGCCGACGACTACTATATTGACGATATTCGCTGGCGCAGAGGCGATTATACGGCTTGCGTACTCAACTTCGAAACGCCCCTCGATTTGTTCCCGAACTGGAAGTATTTCGCCAACGGCTCGGTGCCCGATGACGAACCGATCACCTATGCCGCCAACCCGGCGCCCGATGCGGTGAACTCCTCTTCGCAGGTAGCCGTATTTGTAGAAGGAACAGGCGGCGAGATCTTCGGCGGGGGCTATTCCAACCTCGAAGCGCCCATCGTATTGCCCGCCGGCAACCGCACAATGACCATGCACGTATGGATGGACCACGCCGCACGCGTCGTCTTTAAACTCGAAGGCGGCCCCAATAACGAGAACTCGGGCGACGTCTTTGCCGATTATACTACGCCCAATCAATGGCAGGCTTTGAGTTGGGACTACTCGGGTATTCCCAATGTGCCTTATTCCCGTGTTGCCATGATCTTCGACTTCGACAATGTGCCTGCCGTTGAGAAAAATTACTACTTCGACAATATCGCAGTGGGAGGCGCTTCGTGTACGGTAACCGGCGTTAACGATATCAGCATCGAGCAACTGACCCTGATGCCCAACCCGGCTACTCACGAACTGACAGTGGCCAATGCAGAGGAGATTCACCACTTCGAAGTGATCGACCTGATGGGCCGCCGCCTGTTGCTGGTTCAGTCTATGGGCCTGTATAACGCACCCATCGATATCAGCGACCTGGCCAAGGGCCTGTATATCCTGAATGGCTATAACCGCGACGGCGTCCTGATCGCCAATGGTAAGTTTGTGAAGGAATAGAGGAGGTAGTTGTAGGTTGTGGGTTGTCGGTTGTCAGTTCGTTTATAGGTTTATGAGTTTATAGGTTTATGAATAAAAGTGGACTGTAAACCTGTATACAGAAACCTACAACCTACAACCTACAACCTACAACCCACAAGCCACAACCCACAGCCATGAACAGATGGTTATTTGCAGCGCTCATAGCGGCGCTAATACCGGTCAACGCCTGTCGCCGGCAGGCGCTTGTAAACGGTCCGCATCAAGGAAAGGAGACGTCGTCGATCGTGCCGTTTCATCTAGACACCTTGCAACGCCGAACCTTTCATTACTTCTGGGATCTGGCCCTGCCCGGCAATCTCCAGACTCCAGACCGCTACCCTACGTTAACTTTTTCCAGTATTGCCGCTACCGGCTTTGGCCTCACCTCCTATCTGGTGGGCGTCGAGCGCGGATTTATTACGCGCGATCAGGCAGCCCAGCGCGTGCTCGGCACGCTGGAGGTGCTCGCTTCGCTGCCGCAGGGCGACGCCCGCACGGGCGTGAGCGGCTACAAAGGTTTTTTCTATCACTTTCTTACGCTCGACAACGCATTGCGCTTCAAAGAAGTAGAGCTTTCTACCATCGATACAGGCTTGTTGATGGCCGGCATTCTCAGCGCAATGAGTTATTTCGACGGCAATAACGAAACTGAACGAAAGATCAGAGAAAAAGCCGATTGGCTGTATCGCAGAGTAGAGTGGGACTGGGCCCTCAACGAAAAAGGCAACCTCTCTATGGGCTGGCATCCTGAAACCGGATTCCTGAAAAGCGAATGGATCGGCTACAATGAAGCCATGGTATTGCTGATCATGGCTATGGGGTCGCCAACCCATCCTATTCCCGCCAGTTGCTGGGATAACTGGTGCCGCCCCTACCAGTGGAGTAACTTCGAAGGCCAGGATCACGTGAATTTCGACCCCCTGTTTGGGCATCAATATAGTCATATGTATATTGATTTCAGGGGTATCCAGGACGAATACATGCGCCAAAAGGGTATCGATTATTTTGAAAACAGCCGTCGCGCTACCTTGTCTAACCGCGCCTATTGTATCCGCAATCCCGGCCGGTTTAAAGATTACGGCCCTGATATATGGGGTTTGACCGCCTGCGACGGGCCCTACAACGGGCAACAACTCTACAACGGTAAAATGACGCAGTTTTACGAGTACGGCGCCAGGGGCGCTTGCAACATCCAGATTGTCGACGACGGCACCATTGCCCCTACTGCGGCGGGCGGGTCGCTGCCGTTTGCGCCCGAAGTGTGTTTGCCCGCACTCGAAACGATGTGGAATAAATATCATCAAGATTTGATAGGTACTTATGGTTTTAAAGACGCCTTTAATCCCAGCTTTACCTTCAAACCCGGAACGGAAAACGGCTGGTTTGACGTCGATTACCTGGGCATCGACCAGGGGCCTATCGTCATTCAGATCGCCAATTATCAAGACGAACTGGTGTGGAATTTGATGAAAAAAAATCCCTACATCGTCAGTGGACTTAAAAAAGCCGGCTTTAGGGGCGGTTGGCTGCAAAAACAGTAATATTATTTTAAACGACTTCTTATGAAAATACTCAAATACCTGCGCCTGCCGGCATTGCTTGTCGTCGCTTTTTTGATCAATGTTTTTGCCGTTGAGCGCGACATGCTCACCGACCCGCCTAAAGGCAAAACAATAGCTGAGAAAATCGACTCGGTGCTGGCCAAAATGACCCTCGAAGAAAAAATCGGCCAGCTTACGTTGTTTACCAGCGACTGGGATGTGACGGGGCCTACTGTGCGGGAAAACTACAAGGCCGATATCAAATCGGGTAGGGTAGGGGCCATCTTTAATGCGCATACCGCCGCCTTCAACCGCGAATTACAGCGTTTGGCAGTTGAAGAAACCCGGTTGGGTATTCCGCTATTGTTTGGCTATGACGTCATTCACGGCTACAAAACGATTTTTCCCGTTCCGCTTGGCGAATCGGCCAGTTGGGACCTGGCGGCCATCGAGCAATCGGCCAGGGTTGCCGCTGTTGAAGCTTCTGCTGCCGGGCTGCACTGGACTTTTGCCCCGATGGTTGACATCGCCCGCGACCCGCGCTGGGGGCGCATCGTGGAGGGCTCGGGCGAAGATACTTACCTGAGCAGTGTGATTGCCGCCGCCAGGGTGAAAGGTTTTCAGGGCAACAACCTCGCCGCCGTCAATACGCTGGCGGCCTGCGTGAAACACTATGCCGCCTATGGCGCCGCCCAGGCAGGCCGCGATTACCACACCGTTGATATGTCGGAGCGCGTCCTGCGCGAAGTTTATCTGCCGCCATTTAAAGCCGCCAAAGATGCGGGCGTCAGGACCTTCATGACCTCCTTCAACGAACTCGACGGCGTACCCGCCTCTGCCAACAAGTTTTTGCTCACCGATATCCTGCGCAAGGAGTGGGGCTTCGACGGTTTTGTGGTAACAGATTATACTTCTATGAATGAAATGGTGCAACACGGCACCTCCGCCAACCTCAAAGATGCCGGCGAACAGTCCATAAATGCCGGCGTTGACATGGACATGCAGGGCGCTGTGTTTTATAACCACCTCGCCCAATCCGTTAAGGAAGGCAAAGTCAGCGTAAAAACGATTGACGAAGCCGTGCGTCGCGTATTGCGCATCAAATTTGAACTCGGACTTTTTGACGATCCCTATCGCTATAGCAACGAAGAACGAGAGCGCAAGCTCATCATGTCGACTGAGCATCAAGACATTGCGCGCGACGTATCGCGCAAGTCTATCGTTCTGCTCAAAAACGAACGCCAGATATTGCCGCTTAATAAATCGATCGGTACGCTGGCCGTTGTGGGGCCGTTGGCTGACAACAAAAGCGAATTGATCGGCTCCTGGAGCGCCGCCGGCGACTATACCAGGTCGGTGAGCCTGCTGGAAGGTATCAAAGCCAAAATCGGGGCAAATACCTCCATATTGCATGTAAAAGGCTGCGACATTGAAGGCAACGACAGAAGCGGTTTTGAGGCCGCCCTCGTCGCCGCTGCCAAAGCCGACGCCGTTGTGCTCGCCATTGGCGAAAAAGCCCAGATGAGCGGAGAAGCAGCCAGTAGAACATCCATTGAACTGCCGGGCCTTCAGCAGGAACTGGTCAATGTTTTGGCAGCAACCGGCAAACCCCTGGTCGTTGTGCTGATGAACGGCAGGCCGCTGGCTATCCCCGAATTACACGACAAAGCCAACGCAATACTCGAAACCTGGTTTCTGGGTACCCAGGCCGGCAACGCCATCGCCGATGTGCTGTTTGGCGATTATAATCCTTCCGGTAAATTGCCCGTGACTTTCCCCCGCAACCTGGGTCAGGTCCCCATTTTTTATAATATGAAAAATACGGGCAGGCCGATGAATCCCAATGACAAATACACCAGCAAATACATCGATTCGCCCAATACGCCTTTGTATCCGTTTGGTTATGGACTGAGCTATACGACTTTTAAATATGATGCGCCTGCTGTTAGTAAAAAGAGCTTTTCTGCCGGCGAACAGGTGAAGGTATCGGTAACCATAACCAATACCGGCAGCCGCGACGGCGAGGAGGTAGTTCAATTGTATGTACGAGACCTCGTGGGAAGCGTCACCCGTCCGGTAAAAGAACTCAAGGATTTTCGTAAAATTATGTTGCGCGCCGGCGAGAAAAAAGAAGTGGTTTTTACGCTCGCTGCCGATCAGCTCAAATTTTACAACCAACAAATGAAATGGGTAGCCGAACCCGGCGAATTTGACGTCATGGTGGGCGGTAATTCCGCTGAGGTGCAATCGGTTAGGATCACATTGAAATAACCAACTAAAACAACGAACTATGCTTAAAGTCACGACCCTTAGATCAGCCGCTGTGATATGGCTGCTGCTGACGGCCTGGGCGCTGCAAGCCCAGGTAACGGTAAAGGGGATGATCACCGATGACGCACACGAACCGCTCATCGGCGTCAATGTCCTGATCAAAAACTCGACATCGGGCACCGTGTCCGAAATCGACGGTTCTTTCCAGTTGGAGGTCCCCAATCCTTATGTCACACTCGTGTTTTCCTACGTGGGCTATAGCACGCAGGAAGTAGCGCTTAAAGGTCAAACCACGCTGGAAGTGACGCTGAGCGAAGGGAGCCAACTGCTCAATGAAGTTGTAGTAGTCGGCTACGGCACCCAGCGCAAAAGCGACGTGACGGGGTCGGTGGCCAGCGTGAAGTCTGAAGATATTCAAAAAATCGCCACCTCCAGCGTCACCCAGGCCCTGCAGGGCAAAGTCGCCGGCGTGCAGGTGACCGCCTCCTCGGGCCGGCCCGGCGACGGCGCCGTGGTGCGCGTGCGCGGCGTAGGTACGTTCAACGGCGCTGCGCCTATTTATGTCGTTGACGGAGTGATATTGGACAATATGGACTTTCTCAACCCCAGCGATATCGAAAGCGTGGAAGTGCTAAAAGATGCCTCCGCTGCGGCTATCTACGGCACGCGCGGCGCCAACGGCGTAATTATGGTGACCACCAAAAAAGGGCGGCAGAGCGAAAAAACTCACTTTAGCCTCAATAGCTATGTGGGTTCGCAACAGGTAGCCCAAAAAATCGACCTGGTCAACGCTCGTGATTATGCCCAGCTCTCCAACGAGGCGGCCATGAATACCGGCACGCCTAAACCATTTGCCGACCCTGATGCCTTGGGAGAAGGCACCGACTGGCAGGATGTCATTTTCCGCGAGGCGATAATCCAGAACTACAACCTGTCGGCAAGCGGCGGTAATGAAAAAATGCTCTTCAATATCAGCGCCGACGTTTTCCGCCAGGAAGGTATCGTGCGCAGTTCCTACTTCAACCGCTATTCTTTCCGCGCCAATAATGAGTACCGGCTGACCAAAGACCTCAAAATCGGCCACAACCTCATGTACCAGTTTACCGATAATAACGTGGAACCAGGCGGCATTCTTTTTACGGCTTATACCGCCGACCCCACTGTGCCGGCACGCGATTCCGCCGGCAATTTCGGCAATACGTCTAACCGCTCCAATGTGAGCAACCCGGCGGCCCAGCTCGAATACAACGACTACAACAGAGGTTATGCCCAGCAACTCATCGGCAACGTATTCGGCGAGGTGTATTTTTTGCAAAATTTTACTTTTCGCAGCACTTTCAACTTTTCAATGGGCAATTCGCGGGGAAAAAGCTTCACCCCCGAATTTTTTGTCAACGACAAGCAGTTTAACCCGGAAAGCATCCTGAGCGTTTCGCTTAACCGCTCGCGCGACTGGCAGTGGGAAAATACCCTGACTTACTCCAAGGCCTGGGACCTCCACCGCGTAACCGCCCTGGCAGGTTTGACCTCGCAAGCCCGTGAATTTGAAAACTGGGGCGGCTCCCGCCGCCGACTCGTTGGCGACGGCGAGGAATTTTATTACCTCAATGCCGGCGATGTGGAAACCCAGACCAATTTTAACGGCGCTTCGCAGGAAAAGTACTACTCGTATCTCTTCCGCCTCAACTATGCTTTCAAAGACCGCTACGTGCTCACCGGCTCGTTCCGCCGCGACGGCTCGTCGAAGTTCGGCAGTGAAAGACGTTTTGGCGACTTTATGTCGGTTGCAGCCGCCTGGCGCGTCATAGAGGAGTCCTTCATGCGCAACCAGGATTTTATCACCAACCTGAAACTGCGCTTCAGCTGGGGCGTATTGGGCAACGATAAAATACCCTATACATCAGCTATTCCTACCGTTACGGGCAACCTCAACGCAGTCTTCGGCGTCAATGAAAACCTGTTGTTTGGCGCTACGCCGACACGCCTTGCCAACCGGTTTCTGCAGTGGGAGGAATCTACTACCACTAATATAGGTATCGATTTGGGCGTGTTGAATAACAGACTGACGCTTGAATTGGACCGCTATATCCGCCGTACTTATGATATCCTGTTGCCCGTGCCTATTCCCGATTATGTAGGTTCTGAAGGCGATCCGTACGTCAATGCCGCCGATATCGAAAACCGGGGCTGGGAGCTTACGCTCAACTGGCGCGACCGCCTGGGTAAAGTGGCCTATCACATCGGCGGCGTTGGGTCGTACAACAAAAACGAGGTATTATCGCTGGGTACCGGCAACGAGGCCCTCATCGGCGGCAGCGTCTCCGGGGGCGGTTTTGCCACCAGGTCTGAAGTTGGCGCCCCCATCGGTTCTTATTTCGGCTACCAGGTGGTGGGCATTTACCAAAACCAGGCCGACCTCGACAACTTCCCCAAGCGCGGCGATGAAAAACCCGGCGATCTGCGCTTCGCCGATACCAACGGCGACGGCATTATCAGCACCGACGACCGCGTTTTCATTGGAAATGCATTGCCCGACTACATCTACGGCTTCAACGCCGGTATCGAAGTGGCAGGCATCGACTTTACCGTCGACTTCAACGGGGTAGCCGGCAATGAACTCTATAATGCCAAAAAAATGGACCGCTTTTTCGGCGTAACCAATTTCGAGACCAGCTTCCTTGACCGCTGGAACGGAGAAAATACCAGTAATACAGAACCGCGGGTTACCAACGGCGGCTATCCCAATTATGCCGTGTCGGAACGCTTTATTGAAAGCGGCGCTTTCCTGCGCCTGCGCAGCCTGATGCTGGGGTATACCCTGCCGGAATCACTGCTCGGCAAAGTGAAAATCGAACGCCTGCGCATTTATTTCAGCGCAACCAACCCCTTCACCTGGTCGGACTACAGCGGCTACTCGCCCGAAGTGACCAGCGAAGATGCCCTCAATAATGGTATCGACAGGGGAGTTTATCCGGTAGCCAAGATTTTTACTATTGGCATAAATGCCGGTTTTTAATATTATTGTAAAATAAAAAAAAGCAGTGCTATGACATACAAGTCAATCATTCGCTTCGCAACCTTCACCCTTTTGATCGCACTGGTTGCTACTTCGTGCAAAAAGGAGTGGCTGGAGGTGAAACCACAGGGCGAGCTCACGGCAGGAAATTATTTCCAGACGGAAGACCATGCCGTGTGGGCAACAAACGCCGTATACAACATGCTTCGAGACTGGAACGTGCATGCGTTTAACTACGTTGGTATGACGGATATTACCTCCGACGATGCCGACAAGGGGAGTCTGGTCAACGATGCCATCTTTTTGTCAGACCTCGATAATTTTACGCTCGACGCCGGCCACCAGTCGCCCGCCAGTATCTGGGGCGGCTACTATCAGTCGATCTACCGGGCTAACGTAGCCATCGAAAATATTCCGAATATTCCCGAAATGAACGAAACGCTGCGCCAGCGCCTGATCGGCGAGTGCAAGTTTCTGCGAGCTTATTATTATTTCAACCTGGTGAGATGGTTTGGCGATATTCCGCTGATTACCAGGCCGCTACAGCCCGGCGAGTATTATACGCAAACCCGTACGCCTGCTGCGGAAGTTTATCAGCACATTATCAAAGACCTTACAGAAGCTGCCGCTGTATTGCCGCTAAAATCGCAGTATACGTCTGCCGACCTGGGGCGGGCTACCAAAGGCGCCGCTCAAGGTATACTGGCAAAGGTTTATCTAACAATTGGCGATTTTCAAAATGCTGAAATACAGGCGCTTGATGTGATCAATTCTAACCAATACGATTTGTATCCCAATTTTGCTAAAATTTTTCAACCTGAAGGCGAGCACAGCTCTGAATCGGTATTTGAAGTGAGTTGCGTAGCCCTTGAAATCGGGGGCGGCGGCAGCCAGTACAACCAGATTCAGGGGGTACGGGGCACGCCTAACCTCGGCTGGGGCTTTAATCAACCCACCGCAAGCCTGCGTGCAGCCTTCGAGCCCGGCGACCCGCGCCGCAACGCGACTATCCTTGAGGTGGGCGAAACCCTGCCCGACGGCTCCGCTATCGTGCAAGATAACCCCGATATGCTGGGCGAAAGTTATAACCAAAAGGCTTGGGTGCCCGCTCACGTGGGCTTCCAGGAAAACAGCCCCGGCAATATCCGCCTGTTGCGCTATGCCGATGTGCTACTGGTTGCCGCCGAGGCGCTCAATGAAAATGGCAAACCACAAGATGCGCTGGTTTATCTTAATATGGTGCGCGCCAGGGCTAAGGGTAGCAGCACAAACCCTAATCTCTTGCCGCCGGTTACAGTGACCGATAAGGATCAATTGCGCCAACGCATATGGAACGAACGCCGCGTAGAACTGGCACTCGAGCAACACCGCTGGTTCGACCTGGTGCGCCAGGGCCGCGCCGCCGAGGTGATGCAAGCCCACGGCAAAACGAACTTTATGGCCGGTAAACACGAACTGTTCCCTATACCGCAAACGGAAGTCGACCTGAGCGGCGGCCTGCTTACGCAAAATCCGTTTTATTGAAGGGGTATGAGGGGTGATGAGGGGGTATGAGAGGGGGTATGAGGGGGTATGAGTAGATGCTCATAACCTTTCATAACCCCTCATAACCTTTCATAACCCCTCATAACCTTTCAT
>DAINSQ010000109.1:0-16202 GCA_036741235.1 Saprospiraceae bacterium
GTAGTATTTTCTTCATTTAAAACAGCACTTAGCCCGTAACGCTGGTAATGAGAATAAAAGAAATAGCGCCGCCAATGAATCCGGCCATGGCGAGCCAGGCAATTCGCTTCAGATACCAAATAAAGTTGATGCGTTCCATCCCCATAGCCGCCACGCCAGCTGCCGAGCCAATGACGAGCATGCTGCCGCCTGTACCCGCAGCGTAAGCAATGAAATGCCACAAATGGTGATCGATGGGCATATCGTACATACCCATAGCGGCGGCTACCAGCGGCACGTTATCGATTACTGCGGACAAAAAGCCCAGTAAAATCACCACGATATTTTCGTTGGGAATGCCCTTGTCTAGTTGTTCGGCCATAAAGCGCAGCGTACCGGCCTGCATCTGTTGGCCCTCGTGGGTAATGATGCCGAATACCAATGATTCCAGCGCTGCTACAGCCATAAGAATACCCAGGAAAAACAGAATGCTGGTGATTTCAATGCGGGATAATGCATGTTTGCCGGTGTACATGTTGCGTCGCTCCTCAGTAAAGTCTTCTTCAGGATGAATGTACTCTGATACCAGCCAAACCACGCCAAGACTAAGCATCATGCCGATATAGGGCGGCAGGTGAGTAATCGTTTTAAATGCCGGAACAAAAATAATAGCGCCCAAACCGAGGTATAGCATTAGGTTGCTGCTCAGCAGTTTTTTGTTGTTGTTGTCCGATTCCAGTGAAACGCTAACATCGCCGTTGAAAACCGGCATGAATGAAGCTATGGCAAAAGGAATGACAAAGCACACAACAGAGGGTACGACCAGGTATTCCATCAACCCCACCGCCGATACCTTTTCGCCGATCCAGAGCATGGTGGTGGTTACGTCGCCTATGGGCGACCAGGCGCCGCCCGCATTAGCGGCTATGATGATCAGCGAAGCATACCAGATGCGTTCTTCTCTGTTGTCGATGAGCTTGCGAAGCAGGGTAATCAATACGATTGTCGCAGTGAGGTTGTCGATAATTGCAGATAGAAAAAAGCCTAGAATTCCTATGATCCATAGTAGTTTTCGCTTATTGCGAGTTCTTACGTAGCCTTTCAGTACTTCAAACCCCCTGTGCAAATCGATGATTTCTACTATCGTCATAGCTCCAATAAGGAATACCAGGATTTCAGAGACTTTGCCGATGTGGTGAAGCAGGGTATTGGTAAACCCGTGGTCTGCGGCTTCATGCCCCATCGACATATTAAAAACAGTATCGTGCGAATCAACTACCGAAAGCCCGCCGTTATAAAAACCGATAGCTAGCAGAGCCCAGCATATTGCGCCCATTAATAAGGCGGGTACGGTTTTATCCAATTTGAGCGGATGCTCAAACACAATGGTCAAATAACCAATAATGAAACAGAGAATGATGGCAGCGGTCATACCGGCAGGTGTTTGTTAGTGTTCAATCGCTATGCGATAATTTAGCGGTCAAAAATAGGATTTTCTGGAACTTAGCGGTATTATTTGCAATTTAAATTTAAGTGTGGCGGTTTGCGAGCCTGAAATTCTTATTTTTGCGCCCGTGAATTTTGATATATAGCTGATGGTTAAAATAGGAGACGTACAACTGGGGGAATTCCCATTATTGCTTGCGCCAATGGAAGACGTGAGCGATCCGCCATTTCGCGCTTTGTGTAAACAACAAGGCAGCGACATGATGTACACCGAGTTCATCTCCTCCGACGGCCTTGTTCACGACGCCAAATCCAGCCTTCAAAAACTGGATATCTACGATTACGAGCGCCCCATCGGCATACAGTATTTCGGCGGCCAGGTAGATAGTATGGTTCAGGCTGCCGCCATCGTTGAGGCCGCCAATCCCGACGTCATTGATATCAATTATGGCTGCCCGGTGGCCAAAGTAGCCTGCCGCATGGCCGGCGCAGGGTTACTCCAGGATATCCCCAGAATGGTAGCGCTCACCCAGGCCGTCATCCGCTCCACGTCCAAACCCGTAACGGTAAAAACCAGGTTGGGATGGGACGACAAAAGTATCAATATTGTAGAAGTGGCCGAAAGGTTACAAGATATCGGCGTACAGGCTATCACCATTCACGCCCGTACGCGCCAGCAGATGTATAAAGGCGAGGCCGATTGGTCCTGGATTGCCAAGGTCAAGGAAAATCCGCGCCTCCACATCCCCATTTTTGGCAACGGCGATATCGACAGCCCTGAAAAAGCCCTCAACTACCGGCGCCGCTATGGCGTTGACGGCATTATGATAGGCCGGGCCAGCATTGGTTATCCCTGGATTTTCAGAGAAATCAAACATTATTTTGCTACAGGCGAATTGCTGGCGCCGCCCAACGTGGCCGAGAGAGTGGCTGCCGCTCGCTCCCATTTGCAGCACGCCATAGCCTGGAAAGGGGAAAAATTAGGCGTATTAGAAACCAGACGTCATTACACCAACTACTTTAAAGGTCTTGAAGGTATCAAGTTTTATCGCGCCAAATTGGTCACCGAAGCAATACCTTCCGTTTTATTTGAATTGTTGGACGAAATAGAAGCAGCTTACGGACAGGCTGAATTACTGGCCTGACCAGACGCTGAAACTATAAATGCCCGAACCGCGTGGTCTTTAGCATACAGGAACAGGAACGAAAAATCTTTCAAATCATCAGCGCCAAAGCTACAGCATTGGGCTTCCCCGCTTATGTGGTGGGCGGTTATGTACGCGACAGGCTGCTGGCCCGGCCATCGAAAGATATGGATATCGTTTGTGTGGGCGACGGCATACTGCTGGCAGAAGAAGTCGCCCAAAGTATGCGTCCAATACCCCGGGTAACTGTATACAAGCGCTTCGGCACGGCAATGCTCAAACATAAAGACCTTGAAATAGAATTCGTCGGCGCGCGCAAAGAATCTTATCGCAGCGACTCCCGCAAGCCCTTTGTTGAAGTCGGCACTTTGTCGGATGACCAGAACCGCCGCGATTTTACCATCAATGCGCTGGCAGTAAGTCTCAACGAAGACGACTTCGGAACCATCATCGATCCCTTCGGAGGCTTGCACCACCTGGAGGAAAAAATCATCAAAACGCCCCTCGAACCCGGGAAAACCTTCTCCGACGACCCCCTGCGTATGCTCAGAGCCCTGCGCTTTTCTACGCAATTGGGTTTTAGCATTGAAGCAGAGACCCTGCAGGCTATCAGCAAGTATCGTCAGCGTATCCATATCGTTTCCCAGGAGCGTATCACCACCGAACTCAATAAAATTATTGAAGCGGATAAACCCTCGGTGGGCTTCAAATTGCTGTTTGATACGGGACTACTCGAAATCATTTTTCCCGAAATGACCGCACTCCATGGCGTTGACGTGAAAAACGGCGTGGCGCATAAAGACAATTTTTACCATACATTAGAAGTTCTGGACAATCTGTGCCGCAAAACAGACAGCCTGTGGTTGCGCTGGTCGGCAGTCCTGCACGATATCGCCAAGCCGCCTACCAAGCGTTTTGATCCCAAACAGGGCTGGACTTTCCACGGCCACGAAGCATTGGGGGCAGCTATGGTACCGCGCATTTTCAAGAGGCTTCGCCTGCCCCTGGACCACAAAATGAAATACGTGCAAAAGCTCGTACAATTGCATTTACGGCCCATTAGTCTGACCAAAGAAAATATCACAGATTCCGCCATCAGGCGTTTGCTTTTTGATGCCGGCGATGATATAGACGACCTGATGCTGCTTTGCGAAGCAGATATTACCTCAAAAAATCCGGATAAGGTTAAGCGCTATCTCGAAAATTACGAACTGGTGCGCCAGCGCCTGAAAGAAGTAGAAGAAAAGGACCATCTGCGCAACTGGCAGCCGCCGGTTTCGGGAGAATTGATCATGGAAACTTTTGGCATTCCGCCATCAAAAGAAGTCGGATTGATCAAAACCGCTATCCGCGAAGCCATCCTTGACGGCCTTATTCCCAATGAGTATCAACCCGCCTACGATTTTATGCTGGAACAAGGAAAACAGCTGGGCCTCAGCGCAAGATAAACAAAGAGCGAAGGCTTTTATAAAGCTTCGCTCTTGTAAGAAATCACCCGACTGTTATTATGAAGGATTAAGCGTTTTGGCGATTAACCTTCGATAAACTGTCTTTGACGACAGCGCATCAAAGCTAAAGAGTTTTGATTATTTTGTGTTAATGAATTCTTAATTTTTTTCCAACAAACAATTATTCTGTCGTTTGTCGGCATAAATGGCGTATTGTCTGATCAATGAATCCCCGCAGTATTGGCCGTTTTTTTCTTTTCGGGTTATCCTCTTGGCGCTTGTTTTACATACAATATAACATTGTGTATTTGTTATTGCACTGCCTGGAAATCCGTTGCTTATTCGCAAGGCCGGTTGCAGAGCTATCGGCAGCGTCAATGAGTAGTTGAACCCCGAAAAATTATCTCTTCCCATTACCTTGTTTGCGTTTACAAAGTTTTGTTATTTATTTAAAGCATTGGTTGTCAGGTATTTGCAATAAAATTTATCTAACTCGCTAAAAAACAAGGGAATAAAGCTTTCAACGCGCAATGAAAAAAAATATGTCTAAAAAAGTGCGAAAGAGCTTTTGTAGTATCGATATTTTTCTCACCTTTGTTATCCCTCGCGCCTCTACAACAGGCTATTCAAATAGGAGCAATTTGAAGCGTTGAACGCAAGTTCAGCATTGCTTTTTATTGCACGCGACCTACAACTTACTGATGCTCTGACTTTTGTAACAGCAAAAAAATACTTTTTTGCCTCACGGGTAAATTGATCTGAGTATGATGAGAGATCATGCAACAGTCTGGGACAGTTGTCTGCAGACGATCCGGAAGAGTGTCCCCATGCAGAGCTACAAAACCTGGTTTGAGCCGATCAGACCAGTGAAGCTGGAGAACAACGCCCTTACGATCCAGGTGCCGAATCGCTTTTTTTACGAGTGGTTGGAAGAGCATTACGTTGCGCTGCTTAAAACGACTATTAGAAGGGAGCTTGGCGACAGGGGCAAGTTGGAATACCATATATTGACTAATGGTATGGCGCTTGCCAACGCCAGTGGCAATAGCAATGGTAACGGCCACTACGGCGATACCGGCGCAACTGCCGTAGCTGTCAAACCGCTTGAGGGATTGGCGCCGGGTATGGTCGATACGGAACATATCAAAAATCCTTTTGTGATTCCTGGAATCAAAAAGGTAAAAATTGATCCCCAGCTCAATACTCAGTATACTTTTGATACATACATTGAGGGCGACTGCAACCGCCTGGCGCGTTCTGCCGGCCTGGCTATTGCTCGCAAACCAGGGGAGACGTCGTTTAACCCGCTGGTCATTTTCGGCGATACCGGCCTTGGTAAAACCCATCTGGCCCAGGCTATAGGCAATGACGTGCTGGAGCGTTTTCCCAATAAAACAGTGTTGTACGTTAGTTCTGAAAAATTTACTCAACAGATCATACAGTCAATTAAAAATAATGCCGTCAATGACTTTGTCAATTTTTACCAGCTCATCGATGTTCTTATCGTTGACGACATCCAGTTTTTAGCGAATAAGCAAAAAACACAGGAGATCTTTTTTCACATTTTCAACCAACTACACCAAAGCGGAAAGCAAATCGTGTTGACCTCCGATCGCCCGCCCAAATTGCTCGACGGCATGGAGGAACGCCTGATCTCCCGGTTTAAGTGGGGGCTCTCCGCCGATCTCCAGGCGCCCGACCTGGAAACGCGCATGGCGATTATTGAAGCCAAAATGAACCGCGAGGGGCTGGATATTCCCCAGGACGTCGTGGAGTTTATTTGCTATAATATTCAAAATAATATCCGGGAATTGGAGGGCGTATTGGTGTCGCTGATCGCCCAGTCTTCCCTCAACCGCCGCGAGGTCGATCTGGACCTGGCCCGCGAGGTAGTCCGCAATTTTGTGTCACACATCAACGAGGAGATTAATGTTGACTTTATCCAAAAACTCGTAGCCGAACATTTCAATCTGCCCGTAGAAAAACTTCAGGGCAAAACCAGGAAACGCTCTATCGTCATTGCCCGCCAGCTTTCTATGTACCTGGCCAAAAATCTTACCGATAAATCGCTGAAAGCTATCGGCGATACTTTCGGCGGCCGTGATCACAGTACAGTGATCTATTCCTGCAAAACTGTGCAGGACCTGATGGAGACGGATGCTATTTTTAAAGATACAGTGGCCGAGCTGGAAAAGAAAATCCGCCTGAGCCTCAGCGATAAATGATGTTGGATGTTGGATGCTTGATAGTTAATTAAAAAGAAACCATCAAACATCCAACATCAAAAATCCAATATCAAATTATTCCGCTCCGTCTGCCTGAGCAACCACCACAGAATAATTACCCACCAACCTGCCTGTTTCTATGCCTTCTTCTGCGTCAAACCTGAAGTGGATGCCGCCGTATATTCTCGAAAGCGCTGCTTCTTCGGCCTGGGCATCGAATTGGGCTTTTCCCTCCGGGAATATGTGTCCGAGCACCGTTGCCGCCGCTGCTGAAAACATAGAGTGGCCTGAGGTATAGCTTGGGAAATTGGGTATGCCCAGTATCGTTTTAAAGCCGGGAACGGCCTGCGACGGTCTGGGGTAGTGGTAATAATATTTGGCATCCCAGCAGGCGATGCCCGCGTCCATGATAGCCATATTCATGTAGGCGAAAGTACGTGCCGTGCGCAAAGGGCTATAACGGCGCTTCAGTATTTCTTCTGCAGCTATTCGGTTCCAATGCCCGGGGGGAGTATATGTTCCAAGTCCATCCGCCCAGAAGTTGGCTATGCGCCGCTGCTCGGTGGTCAGATTGTCTTGTATGTCCTTAAGTTCTTCTACATCGCGCTGAAATTCGACAGAGCCGGGCGCCGGGGGCGGAATGGGGCGCACGGCAATGATATCGGGTACGCACCAGGGCAATACTTTGCCGAATAGGGGCGTAAGGCCCACGGGGCGTTGCGGGGATTCCAGGTTTTCCCAGTGCCAGCCCCAACGCGCCTGGGCTGCCTGGGCTATTGAGTCGGCAACGGGTTTGGGCGCCTGGGCGTTTTTCTTGCCGCCTTTGGCGCCCCGGTAATTAATGCGGCCCGCCACGGCGCGCCCCAGCGAATCGCCGGCTGCCAGATCGCTCGTTACATTCATACCAGCCCACAGCCGGCTGTTTTTGTGCTCTTCCGCTTTGGCTGCCAGGAAGTCTTTTTCCAGCGGAAACATAGCGCTTAATACGGCCTGTGAGACGGCGGCAATTGCGGCGTCTTCCGAAGGATAGGATGGCAGGCTGCTTTGGGGCAACAAGGGGACGATGACGTTGTCAACTTCGTATGGCGCCGGCCGGTTATGCTGGTATTTGTGGTACCAGGCGGTTATCATGGCGTCGTATTGGGCAGCGCTCCAATAGGCCAGCATGCGGCAGGTATAGGGAGGATGAGCAAATGGAAACTGTGGATATTGAGCGGGGTTGGCTGCATTTGGAGCGGGGTACGTTCCATCCGGGTTGGGGGCGGGTATCAAATTGTATTTCGAGACGAGCTCGCGGGCTATCTCATTCCAGCGCACCAGGGCATTGCCGCCCCAATAGCTTACCGCAGCTTTTTGCGCCGAAGTGAGGCTTGACGAAACGTCTTTCAAGTCTTCCAATTCGTTTAGGTATGCTGAGGAATTAACGGCATCGGGCGCCGGAATGGCTATCTCAGCGCCGCTGGAGAGCAATACAGGATCCCAGTTGCCGCCGTTTTCGTCAAGCGAGGCGAACGTATAAGGCTCAATGGCTGCTTCTGTGGGCAGGTCTTTTTCACAGCCCCAGAAAATGATGGCAATTGCCAATAGATAGAGTAGCGTATATAGGTACTTTTTCATGGTTGATCAAAAATTGGGTGAAATATCAATATTATTTCCAAATAGAAAACTGGTAGGTTATTCCGCCGCTCAAGACCAGCGATTGGCCCATGTTTCGGCCGGCAAGTACGTACCCGCCATAGATCGTGGCGCCGAATCCCTTACCCGACAAAGGGTAGTATTGCACTCCGCCGCCGAGGCGGGTAAAGTTCATTTTGTTGGATGGGAAAGGCATGTCTTGCCTGCGAATGTCAAAACCGCCAATGGTGTATAATCCGTCAAGGGCAATTTCGGCTTTGAGGGAATTGCTTTTATTCCACCAGCCTATGGCGCCCCCGTAGTCGAGGGCATTGGGCATATCGACGATGTCGGTGTAGTAGTCTTGGGTGGTGTAGTAATAGTCGCGTTCAATTTGGGTATTCCCACGCAGGTGGTAGCCCGATTGTGCTCGTACGTACCAGCCTTTCCATTGGTACAAGGCAATAGCGCGCAGCGAGGCGTCGGTGCAGCCGATTCCCAGGCTAAATGGCTGGTAATCAGCCAGGTAATTAGAGGCTGGCAGTGTAAAGCCGGCTGTAGCGTACAGGTTAAACCGGCTTGAGCCGGCGTTCCATTCGAAAGCTGTTGCTTTTACCCACAGTCCGGCATCTTGAATACCGCTGACCCCGCGCAGTTGCCCGGCGCTGGCTTGTGTGCGCATCCAGGGTAATCCTGCGATAACGTTAATGCGGTCGGTAATACCTAGTGCAAACATGGGCATTACGGTTTGGCGCGTAAACGTGCCGATATTGCCATTTTCGCGTTTGAGTGTTCCCTCCCAGTATTCGTTCCAGGTGTCGTGGGTGTATATAGCAGCCAGGCAAATCTGGCCTTTCTGCATCATGATAGCATCGGAGGGCGTTTGCGCTTGTACGCAATACGCCACAGACAGCGCAACGGCTGTCGCCATTAGCTTAAGGTTAGTCATTCCAATTGGGTGTTAAATAGTAAAAAATGCGAATCCGCAGCGACGGTTATCTCACATCGTTGCGGAAGAATTAACAACTATAAAAAAGGTATTAACACCAGTTGGGTGGCGGAGTGGGAATGGCGAGAAAGGGTGAGGAAATCCCTTGCGGTTCGTACGCGCAAAGGGGGCCGTGCACGGGCGTGTTGGGACTTAGCCCGATGGGGTCGGCCACAATACATTCCTGGACGATACTTTTAACCAAAATAGCTTTGCCGGTAGTAGATACCGGCGTATGTCGGTGGGTTACCTTCTCTACGGTAGCGGCTTCTGACTCGTCGGCCCATTCAAAGTAGACCGTTTCGCCGTTAATTTCTTCAGAAAAAACGAAATCCTGGTAAATGGCGCCCTTGCGCAACAGCGAATCCTGATGCCGTATTTTGACCAATCCCGAGGCGCCTGTTTTTTCCTTTACGCGTTCAGCGATGCTTTGCTCCATCGCATTCATCTGGCGCTGCACCTCGACGTAGTGGTTCACTTGAAATACCAACACCCCGCCTATCCATTGGAATAGGACGATCGCAAGCAAAAACCATGTGCCGGCTGTTTTCAATGCAATAAGGTGTTTGTTATTGCAAAGAAAAGAAAAAAATGGAATGTATGACTGCGGCGTCGCAAAAAAATGGAATGGCCCATCTCACTTTTTTACTCCCCGACCCTCAGTACCTTCTCCGCCTGCCACACCCGGCCCTCTGCCTCTAAGGCGATCAAGTACAAGCCCGGCGGAAAATCTGCGAGGTCTACCTGCGCCTGCTGGGCGCCCTGGGCGAGTGTCTGTTGCTGCACAGCCTGTCCGCGGGCATCCCACACCCTAAGCCGCGCCTGGCGCCAGGGTAAGGGCTGCTGAAAGACCACCCGCATAGTACCTACACTCGGATTGGGCGCCACACTGAAAAATACGCTCGGAGCGTTATGCGCCACCGGGCTCTCCGGCTCCAATATGTCAGTAATGACAATGGTGTCGCTGACACAGTCGGGAGTAAAACACCCGGTGCTGTCGAGGTGGACCAGCCAGACGCTGCCGTCAGGGATGGGTATACCATTCAGCGTATCCTGTAAAAATAGCCGGCCTATAGCAGTAATCCCTCCATCAGGGCTTTCTACTACTTCGTAAAAGTCAAAAATGGTATAAGGAGATAAAGTCGAGGAATAATATTTTTCCCAAAGCAGTTCTCCCTGGGGATTAAGTCGGAATAACCAGGCCTCTTGGTAGTTCAAATTTACTATGCCACAACCAATGATATCTCCGTTAGTTGCTATGGTAATATCTCTGATCTCACTTATCATTGGCTTCAAGAAATAATATTCCCATTCCACTTGTCCAGTTGTATTGTCTATTTTGTAGATAATCGGATTGCTATTAGAAACTGGCAAACCTGAAGTGTCACGACACCAGGTTGCAATCAGATCGCCGTTAGAGTAGGCTTTTGTTACCACACCGCAATCGCCGGCTGACCAAAAGGTTTGTCCTAAAAACCTGTTCCAGACCATATTACCGAGCGAATCTGTTTTAGCCAAAGCGGCTTTGTACTGGCTATTATTATTGTTGTTATATGGCTTGAAAGTATAGGCCACGGCTATTTCATCATTGGGTAAAACCTGAATGTTGCCGGGATAGTGGTACTGATAGCCGGTTTCCAAAGGCTGTTCCCAAATCGCTTCTCCTCCGGGAGTGATTTTTTGGAGGATGATTTCGCTGTACTGCCCATACACGCCGCCTATTATGTCCATGATATAATTGCCATCGAATGTGGGCTCCATTTCATTAGAAGAATCTTTATTTTGATCGTCGTAATCTACGACCCATAAGCTATCTCCTACGGCGCTGATTTTCATTAAAAAAGGTTTATAGCTTTGTGTGGTATCAACCCAAGCTGTTCCCACCAGGAGATATCCGTCTTCCGCATTCCTCAGGGCGTCAGTAATGGCAAAAGCATTGGGGTAAGTATGAAAGATATCACTTCGCCACAGTTCCTCGCCATTCCAATCGGTTTTGAGCATAGCGGAGCATCTTAATTGGTTGCCAAAGCAAAGGCCGCCTATAGTGATGAGGTAGCCATCTGAGTCTTCGAATATCCGAAATCCATTATCACCTGCATTGTCAATGAAATTATAGATTTTCTCAAAAGGATTGATTTGTTGAGCAAAGCCGGCTTGGATTGCGGTAAATACTATAATAAAGGGAATGGTATATTTCATTATCAATCGGTTTGATTTGTGAGAAATAATAAATAGGGAATAGGAACCTCCACAGGTTCCTATTCCCATGTTGACATAAATGTCCTTAGTGTTGGATGATTACTTTAGCTGCAAGTATAGCCCCACCGTTGGTATATCTTAGGAGATACACTCCATCGGGCAGTTCGCCAATTTGCCAGGTGGTGGATGGGCCTGTGAGAGCAGTGGTGCGAATCAACTGCCCTTTCAGGTCATACAGTTCGAGGCGACCTTCCTGTTGCTCAGAGACGATAATGCCTGCAGGAAGGATAACCTCAACTTGTCCCTGCGTTGGATTGGGTTGTACTTTCAACTCGGTAGGCAGCAGTGGTTGTGCCTCTATCAGCTGCGGCCTGATCAGGCTTTCTTCTTCTTCGGGCAGTTGCAGGGCAAAGGTGTCGCCTCGCAGCAGAATAAGGAGTGCCTGGGCATAAGCGGCTTCGGGAGAAACCTTGGCGGCTATCTCCTCCAGGTCTTCGGCATCCGTTCTTTCCAGTTCGTAGTTGTTGCCCTCGTCTAAGCGATCGATATTGATCTGTTGCAGCGTTTTATAGTCACCTGCTGGCAAGGTATTGAGCAGAGTCTGTGCAGTAGTCAGATCGAGGGTGTAGAGTTTCAGTCCGATGCGCTTTTTTACCTCCCCTTCGTTCATCAGCAAGGTATCGGCGGCGCCGAATTCGAGTTTATCGATGTGGTCTTTCACCATAGCATCAATCGCGCCGCTTCGCCGGCGTTCCAGGTCGCTCAGTTCGCTTTGCAGGATTTCCATAGTGGAAACGCCTTGAGTTTCCCGCAGGTATTCTATCTGCGCATAAGCCGGAGCGGAAAGCTCTGCTTCGGCAAGGGCCATCAGGGTAAAGGCCAGGGGAGCGTTGATGGTAGCTAAACTGTCTTTTTTACCCGTAGTCATACCGCTTTCGAGCAGGGCTTCGAGGACTTCGTTTGACAGGTAGGGGCTGGCCGTGCGCAGGTCATTGAAAGTTTGGGTAGCATTGGGGTCGGTGGCGATGGCATACAGCAGTCCTTCCGTGTCTCCGTCGTCGATCAAGGCCCGGCGGTTGGCGATTTCGGTGTTGAGGGTGTCTAAACAACCCAAAGACATGCAGGGGGCTTCGGGGGCCAGGTCGCCCACGCCGGACAGGTCTAGACAGCCGTCGTCGTAATCACTCAATGACAATTGCTGCGGATCATTGTAAAAATGATTGGGATTACCGCTACTGCAATTTGTCAGCAAAAGGTCACAGCGCGGTACCAGATCGGGGTAGGTGCTAGTGATATTTGGCCCGGGGGGATAATAAAAGAACTGTTGTGTTGAAAACAAGTCTGCTGTGATATGGTCATCTCCTGAAAACAGATTAAACACAGGATTGTCAATTTGCCCTTGGGCGCCGTTAATACTGCCGAAGGTTCCATCTATCTGCTGCAACAGGCGTACATCCCGGCTATCCTCTATATCAAAGGTCTCTTGTTTGAATTCCAGTCGATTATTATTACCCCAGGCCAGAATGCCATCATATTGGATAGCGCTGTATGTATTGCAAATTAAGTCTCCCAGGCTTATGGCACTTGTCTGATTTACAACAACCCCATACCAGTAATCGGTAAAGTTGTTTGCTTTTATATTATATCCGGAAGCGCCTAACAGGTAAGCGCCGACTAACCCCGTTGAAAAATCGTTGTTGCCGATGACCAGGCGTGGCGCACTGCGTGTCACTACGCCGTAGCTCAATTCATCCAGTGAATTGCCATTGGCAGATACATCTGGGTCGCCGATCAGCAGATTGTAAGGCATCATAGCGCCCGGCGTGTAATTGGCTTCTATGCCGACCGGACTATTGCTCAGCGTACATTTTTGAATTGTTGCCGAAAAATCAATACCCGTAATGCAGACCTGTTCCGAAGCCCGAAAGGTGCTGGTATTTATGCCGATGTCATCGCTGTCCCAAATGGACAAACCCACGGTGTTTTCATCGAAGAAACACTTGTAGAAATAACTGCGATTGGGATAAGGATTGGCCGGATTGGCAATACTGGGGTGGGGGAATTTCTGGATTCCCACTCCTTTGCCGTTGGCAAAAAAAGTCACCGGGCCATCTTCGTCATTGCCTTCGGCATAAATGATGCCGCCCCAATGCAGACCCCAGTTTGCGCCGCCGCCATAAGGCTGCCAGTAAGGCCCCTGCGATTCGGTAGAAAGGGCGATAACCGCTTTGGATAAAATAGAGCCGTTGTTGATGTATACCACGCCGTGTTCATTGTTACTTGCGGGATAGGTTCCTCCGGTAATGCCCGAATTACCCGAAGGATGCGCCAGGGCGCCGTTGCCCCATACTTCAATACCCCCCCAGCGACCGGTATCGCAACCCGAGGTGAGCGTGCTTTCGTTGATAATATCCAGCCTGGCGCCGCGCTCTACAAATATTTTGCATCCTTTGCCGATCAGCAAAGTGGCGCCATCCACAATCAGTCGCGATCCCGCCCGAATAATGAGATGGTTGCCCAATACGGTAGTCGCATCCCAGGTTTGTTCGCCGTTAATAAAGAGAAAATCCGCATCGTCGCAATCACAGGCTTGTTCTGCTACGATGGTCATACAGGATTCATCCATACACCCTTTGCTGTCGAGAATGGTGAGGCAAACCTCGTAAGTTCCCGCCTCATCGTATGTATGCGTCGGATTTTGAAGGGTGGAGTAATCGCCGTCGCCAAAATCCCAGCACCAGCTTTCTACGGTAACGCCGCCGGCTTCGACCGTGACATCCTCAAAATCGTAACTCAAGCTGCTTTGCAGGCTGGTCTGGAATGAGGCCTGCAGATCGGAGTAGGTACACAGACTGATGCTGAAATTGTCCAGCAGCAGGAAATAAGTATTGGCAGCCTCATCATAAGAAATCGGAAAAACTACCAATTGGTCAGCCGTGCTGTTGTCGGGTACTTGAAAAGTAATATCTACCAGCGTCCAGGCGCCATAACTTTCGAAAGATGCTGAATAAACAAGGTCGCCGGGAGAAAGGGATAAACACAAACCCAGGTCGCTGGTGGTCGGCGCATTAGTCAAGCCGGAAGTGAAATAAACATTTAGCTCCAGCGGACTATCATACGGATAGGGTGAAACGGTAGAAGCGTAAAATTGGAAGCGATAGCTTAACCCAGGTATCAGGTCTATTTCCTGTACAATGGCTTCATGACGACATACTTCCGCTACCGGATCATTAAAAGCGGCGCACAGCGCAAAGTAATCGCCTTGTTGTGGTGTGACAGTTGAAGAGCCTGAACTGCTAAATTCCTCAAAGATAGTTGGGGATTGACTAGCGGCAAACCAGTTATCGACGCAACCATAAGCAAAGGCGTCAAGCGGGGCGGTACAGGGGTAATCCCCCGATTCAAAGCTGCCGTTGACTAAGACAGGTGAAGGCGGCAGGCACTGTGCGAGCAGGGTTTCAGGTCTCAAAGCGGTAAGATTAAGCAGTATAACAATTAAAATACAACAGGGGGGGGGGGGAGGTAAAACCCCGGTTGGAAAGCATACAATCAAGGTTTTTCATGGCAATACAATTTTAAGCTGCCTCCTGTCAAGGAAGACAACTTGATGAAAAGGGTTGAAATAATATAGCGCGCTGAGTAGTTAACTACGGTCTTTCCGGAACGACTATCGCAATGTAATATATTTACAAGACAAACGCAAGCCGCAATATTGTTAAAGTCAGGAGTTTATTCTTAGCGCCTTCATACTTTACATCTCAAATAAAAAAACGGCTTCGGCTCACTTTATCTTTCACCACAGGTTTCAGTCTTTCCGCGGCGGTAAGCAGCATAGCCTCGTCGGTAGGGAAGGGTAGGGGGCGGTTGCCCAGTCGCTGCGTTGTTTCCTTGCTCAGTGCCCGTTTATCGCCGGTAAAAGTTGATGCATAGTTTTCAAACAGCGCATCGGCAGCGATAGGTTGGCTGTCGAGTAATTCGCGGCTGTGTGTGTCGTAGAAGTCGATTTTTCCGGCCACCGTAGCGGCTTTAAATTGGTAAGTTTCGAAGACGCGGGCGCGAATCAGCACTTTTTTGGGTACTTTGATGTCATTGCCCAGGCTGTCTTTCATCACATTGCCCCGGCTGTCGAGTACATATTCAAAGCCTTCTTCAATTTCTTTGACTTCCTCAAATTCGCGTTCTTTGACCAGTGCCGGTTGAACCTGGATATTGGTAATACGCATCATGACATGATAGTCGATGGACGTTGAGCTGTTTTTGCGGTTGTAATAAACGGTCCACTCGGTATTAAGATCTTTGACGCCCATGCTGGTGACAATTTCCTCGAAATCGCTGGGAAGCACTACCGGCGCTTCGTTTTCTATGGTGAGTAAAACGCGGACAGTGCCCAGGCTGCGGGCTTCCTGCATCAGGTCGCGGCGGTCTTTATAATCCTGAAAATACTCGGTGATTTTGCCGAATTCGTTATAAGCCGCGCGTGCTGACGACTTGCTGCCCCGTCTGCCTTCTTCCAGCAGTTGTTTGCCGCGGTCGTAGTGGTGGGCTGCGGCATTTTCCCGGGCTTCCCGTTCCAGGTCGTTGGTGCGCACAAATCGGAATTCCGCTTTGACGCCGTTTTCATCCACCAATGGCAATAAGGGGCTGATAAGATCTTGCCTGCGGCGAATACGCTGGTAAATATCGTTGATGCGGGCCCAGTTTTCCGGGCGGTTTTCGCTTTTGAGCCGGTCAGCCTCTTTCATGTCGCGCTCTGTAGCACGGGTAAAGGCTTCCTCTAATGCCTGTACGTGCTCGGCCTTTTTCTTCTTCTTGCCGGCCAGTTTGGAGACCATCATGGAAATGGCGTCGTCGTATTGGCCGGTGTCAATCAGTTTTTGCGGTGATGAACAAGCGCCCAGCAATGCAATGCATACAATAATGGCGGTCTTCGCTCCAATGCCCAGGTGTTTGATGGTATTCATGGTGTTTTTCGTTTTCTGTTCTCTGTTCTCTGTTCTCTATTTGTTTATAGGTTTATTAGGTTTATAGGTTTATGGGTTATGGGTTATGGATTTATGGGTACAATCTTATTCATAAACCTATAAACGCTTAAACTTATCAACAAACCTACAACTGTCATTGCCTAAAATAGCTTGACCTGAAAAGTCAACCTAAAATG
>DAINSQ010000110.1:0-6413 GCA_036741235.1 Saprospiraceae bacterium
GAACTTATCCTCCCTCCTCACAGTTATATTTTTGTCGATGCCCATAAATCGATGAGTGAAATAGATTTTACCCCTGCGCTCAACAACCCCGGCGACCGCCTTCGCCTCGAACCCGGCATTACTCTCGGCGTCGGCGCACAGCGCGAGGTAGATGGGGAGGTGTTCGTCTACATGCCAATGAGGATTTGCTTGTCCATCCCCCCCGATGTTCTCGATGCCGTGCCGGAGGGAGCCGAAGTGCGGATGTGAAAATGCAAAAAACCGGATGATGATCTACCAACACCTTCTAAAAATGTCAATATGCGTTGCCTGACCCTTTTCTTTTTAATGGCGGTACCCTCAGCAGCCCTAACCCAAATAGAATCCCACCCCACCTACCAGGAGGTCGTCACCCACTATTTCTCCCATTATCTCGAACCTGAAAAAGACGATGAGTACCGGCGCCTGCAATTTTCCCGCCGACCCGATGGATACTACGCGGAGATCGTCTTGTATGTGGAAAGCCCCGTTGCGGTGGAATTGCTATACGACTTCAAAGCCAGGGCCTATCGCGATTTGAGCGGCCAATTCAAACGCCGGCCATCCGATCCTGTACCGGGCGATGAATATGCGCAAATAACCAGACAGCGGGCTGAAAACTTTATCGCGCAGCAACACAACCTGGAGCAATATGACGACCTGCCTTATTTCGGTTATCGGGGCTGGTACAAGGATGTCGTTGCCCGCTACGAAAATGCCGACCGGGAACTCAGCTCCTGGGAAATGCTCGCCTTGTGCATCGCCTATCGCTATACGGCAGCCGCCATGCTGAACCATGGCGTCAATTTTGCCGATCCGGCAGATCGTTTTGACCAGCCTCCAGCCCGGGGCTCGCTTAGCGAGGAGCAAATAAAGACCTTTGTGGATGTTATTGAGAAGGAAATGGCAACTTATGAAAAGATCATCTCCATTGATCCTGATTATATGACGCCCATTAGCCCGATAAAAACGAGGTACGCGAATGAAATGACGGGAGCGTTCGTAAGCCTCATGTATAATCAAAATGAAAAGGCTGCCCGCCGGATATTTCGCCAGGGCGTCTATGGCCCTTTTCTGCTGCAGATGGGGCGCAATTGGCTGAATTCCTGCCCGCCCAATTCGGTGCTGTTTACCTACGGCGACACTGATACTTATCCGCTTTACTACTTGCAGGCGGTAGAAAACCTCCGCACCGATGTAATTATCGTCAATCTTTCCTTGCTGGTGTTGCCGCGCTATCTGCAAATGCTCTACGAAGGCCCTTTCGGCGCGCAGCCTTTGAAAACCGGACTTCCTCCGAAGTTTTTTGAGAAAGTTATCGTGGCTTATGAAGCGCCTTATACCGAAGAAAGCAGCCCCTTGCCCATTGAGGTTTTGAATCAGGTACTGGCCGATACGGCCTCTTATTCAATCAGCGCCTATGACCCTTTCCAGTACAACATTTTTATCCCGTCTGTCAGCTACCAATTGCAAGTCCCTCCCGGAATTGCCGGTTTCGACGGGGCTGCCGTTGAGCGCATTACCCTACCAGGCTCACCCGGCTATTTGTTGTCTGACCGATTTTTCTTGCTCGATCTGCTCGCAGCCAATGCCTGGCGACGCCCGGCCTATTTTGTACCGACAGTAGATTTCAACCGCTATCCAGGTCTTCCGGATTTTTTAGTGTGGGAAGGGCTGCTATTGCGTTTTTACCCTCGTGAGACTGCCAATACCCATATTTCGTCTTTCGGGGATGTGCTCCAGTTCCCCATCCACCGGGAACGCAGTGAGCAACTGTGGTCGGAAACCTATCGTTTTGATACGACCGAAATTGTAGCGCTTAATGGACTATATCCGCTCAACTATTCGGCTTTGCTTGGTGGTCTGCGATTGATGCAGGAGTTGCAAACCCAAGGCGAAAACGACCGCGTCCGGGCATTGGGAGAGCATTTGATACAAAACTTTTCCGATAGGCGCGACCCTTGGGGCGGTGTGTGGGTATACATTGCACAAACGCTGGCTAAAGCCGGCGACCTGGCGACGGCTGAACGTATTTTCTTTAAGGTTCTTGATAATTGCGAACTAAATCGTCTGACTGATCACAATGAAGAACGCTTATTAGCAATACGGGAATCAGTCTGTAGTTCTGCCAATGAATGGAAAATGAAAAGATTGATCCGAAGGTGTAAAGGCAAATGAACCACTGAACGGCATATCACCTGGTATTAAGCTATAGCCGGCCGAAGACAAGGCACCATTTTCTGATTTTTTCAGGTTTGTCAATGGCCACTGTGAGTTGCTTGTCCATCAGACCGAGATATAATGCACAACGCCAAGTTATCCCGACCTGTCGGTACGGGACAAGTTGGTCATAACTTTTCCGGCTTAGCGGTATTATCCTTCGCGCCCAACCCAGGATCATGTCCAATTTATGGCGGCGCGAAGTATAAATTTTCAGAGCGCTTGCTGCTACTCCTCCGTCAAATGCTCGATATCATCCAAATCCTTATTCCTGCCGGATGCGCGTTTAGCCTGGATTAATGCTTTCAAATTCAACGCGCGTACAGCCAGGTTTTCTTCCAACTCGAACCATTGCGCAGCAGCAAAGGCCTCGTCAAAATCAAGCCCCTTGATGCGCGTAATAATGTCAATGCTAACGGGAGGACGTCCGAAGGTAAATACGTCATTAAAGTCAAGGTTCAGAAATTTTTCTTCCGTCATGTCGAAAACAGGCATTCCGAAGACCTGAAATGCCCGTACCAGGCGTTGGTAATTCTCGCTACTCGGTTGCACCCAAATATCCATGTCACCCGTTGTCCGGGAATAGCCATGCAAAATGACGGCGTAGCCGCCTACAAGTATGTATTTGACTTCGCATTGATTAAGAGCGGCGATGAAGTCCTGGAAATCAGGATTGAAAATGTTGCTCATCCCGGTCGCTTTTTGATAGCGAATGCGCTCCGGTCCATTCGCTGAGGCTTGTGGTAATCCAGGTTATAGGCAGCGCAGATCAGGTACCAGGCAGCAGCAATCCGCTCCCGGGGTGTTTTTTCCATCCAGTACGCCCGCCGGCGCGCTGCCTCCTCGTGCGATTGTATTATAAAAGCCGTGCGGTCTAAGCGAAATTTTTCCATTGCCAGTACCTACTTGTGATTTACAAAGATACACTTTTCTGGAGAAGCCGCGCCGGCTCGTCCTTCACATCTCACTTACCCCATACTCCCCCACCATCCACTCCGCATACTTCTTCAATTTAGCCGTCAAATAATAAGGCAGGTTCATCAAATAGTACGGCGTGCCGCCCGGCGTTTTTGCCTCCTCCACGGAAAAGCGGTTGGCTAGCAGACGAATGGCGAAGGGGTGATCGGCGCGGTCCATGAACTCATGGAGGGAACGCAGGCGACCCTGCTTACCCGATTTGACCTCTACAGGTATGAGGTATTTGCCCATTGGCAAAACCAGGTCCACCTCCGCGTTGCTGTTGGCGTTTTCGCGCACCCAGAACATGGGCTTGTAGAGTGGAGATCTGTATTGGGCCATGGCTTCCTGTGTGGCTAAATGCTGGATGATTTTCCCGGAATGAAACGCGTTGAGGTCGTCTATGCCGATCATATCCGCCTGTATGCCTAGGAGGTAATTCAACAAACCGGTGTCCAAAAACTGGAGGCGGGGCTTTCTTCTCAGGTTGGCTGCCGGTGGCGGTTGGAGGCTGGTGGTGGGATAAATGGTCTGGATGATGCGGGCCATGTCAAGTGTGCGGAAAGCCTCCCGTACTTCTCTTTCTCCGTAATTGGAGGACGCGAATCCGGCGAAGCTGATCCGGTCTTTTTCGCCGGCAGCGGCTTGCATGACGTACCGGATTACATTTCTTTCCTTGGCGCTTTCGGCATATTTTTCCACATCGTCGAGCCAGGCCTGCCACAAATCCCCGAACACATCGGGGAGGTTGGCCATGCTTTGATCAGCGATAAAGCGCTTCACCACTTCGGGCATGCCGCCGATGACGGCAAATTCATGAAAATGCCGCAGCAGGGTTTCGTGCGCGTAATCCGGAACGGGTATCTGATTCAGGGCCTCCACAGCATTTTGCAAGCCTCGGGCTGTCAGGAACTCTTCAAAGTCGAGAGGATGCAACACCCATTGCTCTACCCGCCCTACGGGGAACGAAACCACCTCTCCTAGCGCAAACTCCAGGAGCGATCCCGCCGCGATGACGTGCAGCTCCGGGGCCTCTTCGTAAAAATAGCGCAATTGCCTGATGGCTTCGGGCGCCTCCTGTATTTCGTCTAGGAACAGGAGCGTTTCCCGCCCGGTTTTCGGGGTGTTGGTTTGCAGGTATATGGCATTCAGAATGTCCTGCAATCTATCCGATTTTTCAAAAATCCGGCGGTACTCCTTCTTTTCCAGGTTCAGCTCGATGTAATGTGGAAACATGGCGCCGAACTGTCTCACCAGCGTGGTTTTTCCCACCTGTCTGGCGCCTCTGATTACCAGCGGTTTGCGATGGGGGCTTTGCCGCCATGCAGCAAGGTCTTGCCATAATTTTCGAACGAAGTCTGTCATTTTAATCCCATTTACGGGGTAAATTTAGGTAAATAAACGCACAAATACGGGGTAATTTAAAGCAATTTTTGTCTAACTTACGGGGTTATTATTGAACAGGGCAGCTCTGAGCATCCCACCCGCTTTTTAATACCAAACGCACTCCGGTCCATCCGCTGCGGCTTGTGGTAATCCAAATTACAAGCCGCACAGGTCAGGTATCATACAGCAGCAAGCCGTCCGGTCCAAACGAAAATGATCCATAAAAGCAGTATTTGTCAGGATATACAAAAATAGGCTTTACCAAACAAGCAAAGTCCTATATCCTGGTTTTAAACTATAGCCGGCCTCAAACAAGCCACCTCCTTCCACGAAGCCAACCTACATATCTCCTTCCGCACCTTCCCAAAATGATGCAGATGCATGACATCATCTACCTTGCCGTCGAACAGATGCTGTGCCCGGTGCAGGCTCAAATATTCCGGGACGATGCCGATGCTGTCCTTGAAAAAGCAATCATCCATGAAATTTTAAAAATTAATTTTGAAATTTCATGGATTGTTATATCTTTACCTGATGATTGAGCGCTTACTATCGAAAAAAATCCTGCGCGACCTGGCATGGTCGCCCATCATAGGTTTAGTGGGTTCGAGGCAAGTCGGCAAAACGACCCTGGTAAAACATTTACGCCCCCTGATACCCAAGCCCTCTTTGTATTTAGACCTCGAATTACAGGAAGACTGGTACAAATTGGAAGATGCCCAATCCTATCTGAGCAGCCATGCCGACAAGTGCGTGATCATTGACGAGGTGCAGATACGCCCCGAGTTGTTCGCCTTGTTGCGCGCGTTGACCGATCAACAGCGCGTACCCGCCAGATTTTTGCTATTGGGATCTGCATCGCCGCATATCGTAAAGCTCAACACGGAGACCCTCGCAGGGCGTATTGCCTATCATGAACTTGCGCCGCTATCCTTCTCGGAGATCAGGGAGTATTATACCCAAGCGCTTCACTGGTACAGAGGCGGCTTCCCTGAATCCTTGTTGGCCCCACAGCCTTTCATTAGTCGAAAATGGCTCGATGACTTCACGGAAACCTTCATCCATCGCGATTTGGCCAGGCTCGGCTTTTCTATTCCCGCCGGTATGCTTCGAAATATGCTCTCTATGCTGGCGCATTTGCATGGCAGCGTGCTCAACATGAGCGCCTTGGCCAATTCCATGGGAGTTTCTCAACCAACGGCAGCCAAATACCTGGAATTGCTGGAGGGCAGTTTTCTAATTAGACGCCTGCCGCCTTATTTTGCCAACCTGGGAAAAAGATTGACTAAAGCTCCAAAACTATACCTGCGCGACAGCGGGTGGTTACACTTTTTACTCAGGATACCTGACGAAGACAGCCTCTGGGGGCATCCGGCAGTGGGCGCATCTTGGGAGGGCTATGTCATCGAGCAGATCATTCGCGAAGCGCCGGAATTTTCCGATTTCTATTACTACCGCACCCATAACGGTGCTGAGGTTGATTTGGTGATGATCGCCCCCAATGGCGATAAGGTATGCATAGAGATCAAGTTTTCCATTACTCCGTCAATTTCCAAAGGCTTTTATCAAAGTGTTACCGATTTGCAGCCCAAGCATAAATATGTCATCACACCCGGCGGCGAGCGCTATGATCGCAGCGACGGACTTCGAATTTGCCCACTTTCGATTTTTCTGGAGGAAGAACTGCCGACGATGGGGTAAACACCCTAGTTGTTCCATCAGTCTGGCTCTAACGGCCGACACGGCAACTTTCTACACTTTCACACCCACACCCCAACACGCACCCAATCTTCCCTCTCTCCCTCACATAATCCGCCCCCCATACCCCCTTC
>DAINSQ010000110.1:6423-15918 GCA_036741235.1 Saprospiraceae bacterium
ACCCCCAAACTGCGCCGTCCGGTTCTCTATCCGGTAAAGCCGGTCCTGATGATAAAAAAACAGGTAATAACCGCCGGGCTCGACTTTCTCCCCCTTCACTATTCCCATCGGACTACTGTAAAAGGCAAGCTCCGATTCGAAAATGACGGGCGTGGTGACTACGGGGTACGGACTGAGCAAGCGATTGGACAAGCCTGCCAACAAGGGCATCAGCAGCGCGGGGATAAACAGGCAAAAGGCCAGCAACCGAAAACTGTCGATGGCGTCGGCGGCTTTCTGGCGAAGGAATAGCCAGGCGACTACCCCGCCGGCGCCGCCCATGGTCATCGACCATAATACGAGCCTTTCGACGTTCAACGTGCGGTTGAACCAGTAGAATTCTTTGACGTACAGGGTAATGACGGCGACCAACAATAGTACGACTATAATGTATTTCCAGTAGATGCGCATATTGTTTATTGCTTATTGCTTGATATTTTTTCACAGAGTTAAACGGAGTGCACACAGAGTGACCAGAGCGAGATTTTGACGCTGTTGTAAAAAAGTGTTACTCCGTTTTACTTCGTTTAACACTGTGGTTAATAAAACGCCTGGGAGTATTTAACCGCTTGCCGGCCCTTTCCGCTCCATCGCATCCATCACCAGATGCAACAGCTCGCTGGGCCAGTTGGTAATGCCAAAAGCATAGGGCGGCGTGCCCAGTTGGGGCTCAAACTCGCCGACGTAAAATATTGTGGGCCGGTAAAGCGGCGTATCGGCAATCCGCCCCAGAAAAACGATGCCCTCATTGATTTTGCCGTCGCGGCGTATGTCGGAGATGATGAGGTCGATGGCTTCGTTTTCAAGGCGTTCGCTGCCGTCTGCGGAATTCAGGGCGGTGACGACTTCTACTCCCAGCGATTCCAACAGGTTGATCTCGTATTGGCTCCAGCCGGGATTGTCGTCGAGCCACAACACGCGGAAGGGGATGTGCAGGGTTTTTACACGCGACATCCGGTCCATCAACACGTCTTTCTGCCAGTCGCTCATACTCACTCGCTGCTTTTGCTCGGCCATACCCATTTCGGCTTCTACTTTGAAATAGGCGGCATAGCGATCGGGCTGCGATTTGATTTCTTTTACAAGCGAAAAAAGCCCGTCGACGATTTTGTTGTTGGCCTTGGTTTCTTCGTCGTAACTCAGCACGTCTTTTCTGATGTCCGACTGCAATTTTTTGTAGCGGGCGCTGAGCAAAACAATGTCTGACAACAACTCGGTGTCGGCCATCATGATGAGATTCTGCAATTGCGCAATGGCCGTTTCTATTTCGTTGTTGCCAAGCGCTTCACTAACTTGCTGTACAAATTTGTCGATCATAGCTTTTTCTCTTATATTGATACCAATTTAAAATAAAAATTATCAATGGCCCAAAAAAACGTTTTTGCTTTGCTGGTGGGCGTCAATGCCTATGCCCCGCCCATACCGCCACTCAAAGGCTGTGTGGCCGATATCGAAGCCGTATTGGCATACCTGAAGGCGATGCCCGGCATACAATTGCACGAGTCGGTATTGCTGGATGAAAATGCCACCAAAACTCGCATCGTCGACCAGTTTGTTGCACACCTCGGCCAGGCCGGCCCCGACGACGTGGCGCTGTTTTATTTCTGCGGCCACGGCGCCCGCGAATTCGCTAATCCCGTTTTCTGGAAAAGCTCGCCCTCACGCGCCCTCCAATGCCTGGTCCCCTATAACAAAATAATCGCCCCCTCCCCCACTCCCACACTCCCCCCTTCCCAACTGCTTGCCGACAAAGAGCTCCGCTACCTCATCCACCAGATCGCCCAAAAACAACCGCACATCATTACCATCTTCGACTGCTGCCACTCGGGGCAAAATACACGCAGCGGAATGGATGATGTTAAGGCCCGTCAGATTAACGGGATAATGCCTGAGCGCAACTGGGAGGATTTTATTTTTGGTAAAAAAATACAACCCGCCGATTTTGAAAAACAATCCATCAGCGAGGTATTGCCCGAAGGGCGCCACGTGCAAATAGCCGCCGCGCTGCCCACCGAATCGGCCTATGAGCGCAACGGCCACGGCGTGTTTACCCAAATGCTGCTGGAAGTGCTGCAACGCTCCGACAAGAGGGTCACGTATTACGACCTGCAAAGCCGCATCCGGCAATACGTAAAAAACAATTTCCGGCAGACGCCGCAGATTTATGCATCTGAAGACGCCGACGGCGAGTTGTTCCGCTTTTTCCTCGACCTCGAGGCCGTCGCCGGCGCGCCGCTTTACGGCAATGTATACGAACGCGACAGCAGTTGGTATATCGACCTGGGGCGCCGGCAAGGTATATCGGCACAGGCTAAAACAGCCCGGGTAGTTGCCGCCGATGGCGCTGAATACGTTGGGCAGTTGGGTACAATCAAAGAATCGGAAACGCAGTTATTGTTTAATCAAAGTATTCCGGCTACAGGGTTTTATAAAGGTTATATCGAGGGCTTTTTATCCGCCCCTATCAAGGTGTTTGTGGCCCCCGCCGAGGGTTATGCTGCCGCAGCAGAATGGCTAAGGCAAACCTGGCGCACCGGCGGCGCCAATATCCATGAAGCTTCCGCCGAATACGAGGCCGATTACACCGTGGTGATCGATCATCGGGGATACGTGATCACGCCGGCTGAAAGACAACAACGCCCGCTGGTACAACCGGTGGCGGCTCGCCAGGCAAGCGATGCGGAGGCGACGATGTTGTACCTGCGCCATATCGCCCAATGGGAGTTTGTGAAAAACCTGCACAACCCCAATAGCTTTTTGTTTAACAAATTTCCCATAGATGCCGAGTTTTACCAGTTGGGCCCCGACGGCCAGGATCAACGGCTGGATTTGCGCAACGATGCCGTGCAGCCCAATTACGACCCCGCTTCCAACGGCGGCAGCGTTAAAATCAAGCTCATCAACCAATACGATAAACCGCTGTTTGTTTCGCTGATTTATTTGAATATGCGATTTCGGGTGTATACGGGACTGCTGCCGCAGGGCGTGGTGGAATTGCAACCCGGCCAGGAAGCCTGGATTCGCGACGGCAGGCCGATAAAGCTGACGATGGAGCCGGAAGTGACTTTATTTAAAGACCCCGAAAGTATTACCTATTTAAAATTGATCGCCGCAACGCATTTTTCAGAGGTAAAGTTGTTCGACCAGGGCGAGTTGCCTTCCCCGCTGACCCAGCCCACCCGGGCCGGCCGCGAAGAAGCCGATACTTCCGATTACGACCCCGATGCGTCGGATTGGGTGACGCGGTTGGTGGCTGTTAGCATAGCTAATCCACAGGTGACTGGGTGACTGGGCGGCTTTGCGATCCAAGTCGTTCGTTGAGCGGAGTCGAAACGAGCGTCCAGGTAAACGTAATCGAACCCAGCTAAGTGTATTTTTCAAACGAAGAACCAATCCCTCAAAAAAAATGTTTAAATTTGTTACAATTCAAGCTCAAATATCATGGCCATGCAAATAATAACCGTCGAATTACTCAATGATAACGCCCTGGCTTTGCTTCAGCAATTGGAGCAACTTCATATTTTACGGCTTGTAGCGGAAACAAAAAAAACAAACGATACCCCAAAGCGGCAATGGGCTGGAAGCATTTCTAAAGAAACAGCTGAAAAAATGTTACAGGAAGTCGAGCAAAGCCGGAAGGAATGGGAACGCAATATTTAATTGATACGAATACAATTATTGAATTTTTAGGCGGTACTTTACCTCCTGTCGGAAGTGTTTGGGTTCAAAATATTATTAATGATAACTTGCACCACCTTTCGGTTATTAACCAGATAGAACTATTAAGCTACAACGGATCGCCATCTGAAAATCAAATACTTATAGATTTTATTGCTATTTCTAATGTATTATCTCTAACCGATGACGTTGTTCAAAAAACGATTGATTTAAGAAAGCAAAATAAAATCAAATTACCTGATGCTATTATTGCCGCGACTGCTCTTGTATATGACCTGACATTGGTTACTCGCAATATTTCTGATTTTCAAAAAATCGAGAGCCTTGTCTGTATTAATGCTCATGAGCAGATTTAATTAGTGTAGCCTGCCGTTCTTTTTTATTTATGAAATAACACAATCCCTTCCATAGGATCAGCCAGAACCTTTCCAAGCTTAAGTCCCTGCGCAATAACTGCTTTTGCCAGAATTTCTCGAAAATACCACGCTACCGACCCCGTAAAATGCACCGGCAATTGAGCGCTTTGCGGATAAATGCTGACGTATTTATTGAGAAATAAAACAAATTGATCGTAGACTAATTTGTAAAAATAGGATTGATCAACGTGTGAAAGCATATACGGCGCAAAAGAAGCCAAAAACCGGCTGGGCTTCGGCTGGCGATACACCGCATCGATAATATAGTCGTGAGAAAGGTGGAACGTCGTTTCCAATTCGCTTTTCAGTTCGGCAGGCACGAGGCCCGACAGGTAGTCGGCCAGCAGTTGTTTGCCAATGGCTGCGCCGCTGCCTTCGTCGCCCAGCACGTAGCCCCAGCCCCCGATATTCGACACGATGCCGGTACCGTCGTACAAGCAGGCATTGGAGCCCGTACCCAATATACAGGCGATGCCCGGTGAGCGTTGGCACAGGGCCCGGGCCGTACCCAGCAAGTCCGATTCCACTTCTACCTTGGCCCCCTGGAAGACCTTGCCGATGAGTTGTTCAAGGCGATCCTGAATGGCTTTGGCCCTGCATCCCGTGCCGTAATAGTGAATAGCTTCAGGCAGTTGCGGGGCCTGGGCCAGTACTTGTTCCAACAGACTGGTTATTTGTTCATCGGTCATAAAAAGCGGGTGCAGGCCCTCGGTTTTTACCCGGGCGATCTCGCGGCCATCCTGACTAAAGACCCAGTTGGCCTTGGTCCCCCCACTGTCGACAAGTAATTGCATTATAATTGTTCTTGTGTAATATAATCTCTACCTCCCACACCCACTCCCTCTTTCCCTCTTACTGAGTCATAGCCTTTCTCACACTTCCATGCCGCTCCAGCAAATCCGCGGCGGCCTCGTATGACAATCCCTTCGCCTGCATCAGCATCTTCACGCCGCGATCCACCAATTTGGCGTTATTGAGCTGCATATCCACCATCTTGTTGTCCAATACCCGGCCCAACCTGATCATCACGCTGGTAGAGATCATATTGAGGATCATCTTCTGAGCCGTTCCGGCTTTCATGCGGGTACTGCCGGTGACAAATTCCGGCCCGGTGATGACTTCAACGGGAAAATCGGCGTATTGGGCCACGGGCATGCCGGGATTACAGGTAATACATCCCGTTGTCACGCCGTTAGCCCGGCAATCTTTTAGTCCGTGCACCACGTAAGGGGTTGTCCCCGAGGCCGTAATACCGATCACGATATCCTGTTCATTGACAAACATTTGCTGTAAATCCCTCCACGCCTGGTTGGTATCGTCTTCGGCGTCTTCTACCGATTTGCGCACGGCGATATCGCCGCCGGCAATGATGCCGATCACCCAATCTTCGGGTACGCCGTAGGTGGGGGGGCATTCGGAGGCGTCGAGGATGCCCAGCCGACCGCTGGTGCCTGCGCCGATATAGATGAGCCGACCGCCTTCTTTCATTCGTTCAACCGTTGCATCGACCAATGCCTCGACAGCCGGCAATACCCGGCCTACCGCCAGGGCTACCGTCTGGTCTTCGCGGTTGATAAAGCCGAGCAGCTCGCCCGTACTCATTTGTTCCAGATGCCGGTAGTGCGAGGGGGATTCGGTGATTTTTTCCATAGATAATTTTTAATAGTATTCTGGAAAGTCCTTTAGGCTAAAAAGTCCCATGCGTTGTGCCTCAATGCGGCCCAAATTTCTTGCCACTAAGTCACGAAGAACACTAAGTACCACAAAGTATTGTAATGCTAAGAAAAATATGCTTAGTGGTACTTAGTGGAACTTAGCGCCTTTGTGTTACAAAAATTTGTGAGGATTTTCATACGGTTTTAGTTACCACTAGTCACGAAGGAACTAAGTACCACAAAGCCGCGGTATTGAATTCAAAGTCCACAGGTTAATATTCTTTCAACAAATTCATACCCAGGTTTTCTACTTCGTCCAATAGTGCTGCCAGGTCGCGGTCGCTGGTAAAGGGGTTGACCAGTGTAACGCGCAGATAAGCCTTGCCCCGCAGCAGCGTCTGTACAATATAAAAATCGCCTTTTTCGATAATTTGTTGTCGAATGGTTTGATTTAGTGCATTGAGCGATTCAGGTTCTACTCCGGCGGGGACATACCGGAAGCAGACGATATTGCACTGGGGCGCTACAGCCAGTTCGAAATCGGGGCGTTGTTCAATCAATTCGGCCATTGTTTTACCCAGGTCGCACATCTGAGTAACATAGGCATCCCACAATTCCAGTCCGTGGGCATACATGATGGCAAAAATCTTTAGACTCATCATCTGTTTGGTGCACTCGAAAGTGCGTTTGGCCAGGTTGTGCCACTCCTGTTGCTCGGCATCGGCCCACAGGTATTGGGCGCGTTGATGAAAAGTGTGAAACCCGCGCCTGCCGTCGCCAAAAATCAGTGCAGTAGCAATAGCCGGGGCGAGCAGCATTTTGTGAAAATCCATCACGACCGAGTCGGCGCCGGCAATACCCCTGAGCAGATGCCCGTATTTGCCGGAATAGGCCAGGGCGCCGCCGTGGGCGGCATCGACGTGAAACCAGAGGTCGTGGCGCCGGCAGAAGTCGCCGATAGCTGTCAGGTTGTCGAAAGAGCCGGTAGACGTGGCGCAGGCGCTGCCCACCACGGCGATCACAGTAAGCCCCGCTTCGCGGGCCTGCCGGTAATAATCATCAAGCAAATCGGTGCGCATGGCATACTGGTCGTCGACGGGCACTTTGACCACCCCGGCGTCGCCCCAGCCCATGATCCGTGCGGCCCGGTCGATGCAGTAGTGCGATTCTTCCGAGACCAACAGTGCCAGGCGGCTGCCGGCGCCCTCCTCCCATACCGCTTCGGGGGCTTTGGCGCTGCGCGCGGCGAGCAGCGCAGTGAGGTTGGCCAGTGTGCCGCCCGAGGTGAGAAAGCCGTCGGCATAGTTGCTCAAGCCCATCGCTTGCGCTGTGGTTTTGATGATCACCCGTTCCATAGCCGTGCCGGCCATGCCCATCTCGTATACCCCCATACCGTTGTTGAGCGCATCGGTAAGCATACCGGCCAGGAAACTCGCCGGCGCCGTCGGGTTGATCTGATGCCCCATATAACGAGGGTGGTGTAAATGGATCGAGCGGGAAAGCGTCTCCCGAAAAAGGCGTTGCAGGTCGCCGTCGTTTTGCCGCCACATACCGTTCCAGTATTCAAAGCCCTGTTCCGGGGGTCGCCACGACAGCGCCGGCCATTGTTCGGCATTGACGACATCCTGCAAATAATCGGCAATCATATCGACCAATTCATGCCCTTCCCGCCGGTAACGTTCGGGATCAAATGCCTTTTGAATAATAGGATGCATATCAAAAATTTTCTACTCACAAATATTTGTCTATTTTTCGGGTAGTAATACAAAAACTCGCCATGACATTTGAAGAATACCGCCGTTACGACGCGCTTGGATTAGCCGAGCTGGTGCGCAACAAAGAAATGAAGCCCGCTGAAATACTGGAAATAGCCATTGCCAGGGCCGAAGCTGTTAACCCGGCTATCAATGCCATCATTTATCCGCTTTACGATATGGCCAAAAAAATGGCCGGCGAGGTGGATCTTCAGGCCCGGTTTGCGGGAGTACCTTTTTTGCTCAAAGATCTGGCGCTGCACCTCAAGGGTATTCCGCTGCAAAACGGCTGCGCCGGTTACAAGGGATTTGTGCCAAAAGCCGACAGCTACGTCGTAGAACGCTTTCGACAGGCGGGTTTTGTATTTATGGGTAAAACCAATTTGCCTGAATTGGGACTAACGCCCTATACCGAGCCGCGCGCTTTCGGCCCTACGCGCAACCCCTGGAATACCTCGCGCACCGCCGGCGGATCCAGTGGCGGTTCGGCGGCGGCGGTAGCTGCCGGCATCACCCCCATTGCCACCGCCAGCGACGGCGGCGGGTCTATTCGCATTCCGGCATCGTGTAACGGCTTGTTTGGACTCAAACCCAGCCGGGGGCTCATCAGCCTGGGCCCCGCTATCGGCGAAATGTGGAGCGGCGCCGTCACCGAAGGCTGCGTCAGCCGCAGCGTACGCGATACCGCCGCTTTCCTCGATGCCGTCATCGCCGAAACGCCCGGAGAACCCTACCTGCTGAAAACGCCGGTCAGGTCTTTCTTCGAAGAAATCGGCGCCGACCCCGGCCCGCTGAAAATAGGTTTTTCCACCGCCCATCCCCTGGGGCAACCGGTTGACGATCACTGCAAAGAAGCGGTGCACAATACCGCCAAACTCCTGGAATCTTTGGGCTACCGGGTGGAGGAAGTCGACTTCCCCTGTACGCCCGAAGACCTCACCCATACTTTTATCATGATGGTGTTTGGCGAAACTGCCGCCGCCCTGCGCCGAATGGCCGACGACATCGGCAGGCCCGTGCGCCGCTCCGACGTAGAAGTCACCACCTGGGCCATCGCTATGCTCGGCAAGGCCTATACCGCCGGCGATTTCGCCTATGCCCGTGGCAAGTGGAACGACCTGTACCGCCGCATGGGCGTTTTCCACCAACAATACGATATCCTGCTTACGCCCACCTGCTCGATGGCGCCATTTGAAATCGGCGCACTGCAACCCTCCGCAGCCGAAAAACGCCTGCTGGAAATGATCAGCACATTCAACCTGACCAAACTGCTCAAGGCCAATGTGGATCCGCTGGCAGAAAAAACTTTCGCCTATATCCCCTTTACGCCGCTGGCTAATATGACCGGCCAACCCTCAATGTCGATGCCGCTCCACTGGACGCCCGACAACCTGCCCGTCGGCGTGATGTTTACCGCCGCCCTCGGCAACGATGATATCCTCATCCGCCTGGCCAGCCAGATTGAGGAGGCCTGGCCGTGGATGGACAAGGCGCCGGCGTGATGCGACCGTGCGCGGGAGGGGGAGAGTGTGGGAGGGTGAGAGTGTGAGAGGGGGCGATTTTTGGGACTATTGGACTGTTGAACTTTCCCTCCCTCTCTCCCTCTCACCCTCCCACCCTCAAACTCAGTCCATTCCCAGCCATTGAGCGGAGTCGAAACGAGCATCCCCGTGAGCGACTGTGCGACTGTGCAAACCAATGTAGACCCAGCGCTCCATAGCGTAGGGTTTTATACCCTGCGATATGGAGCATCCCCGGTATGCCCGGGTTATCAAAGCCAGCCTCGACTGCTAGGCCTGCTCCTTCGCGATGGGTATAAAACCGCATCGCTACGGAGCGCGGGGAGGCGACTGTGCGACTGTGCGACTTTGCGACTTTGCGACTGTGCGACTTTGCAGCCGCTGCCGCTCGTTGAGCGGAGTCGAAACGAGCATCCCCGTGAGCGACTGTGCG
>DAINSQ010000111.1:0-15738 GCA_036741235.1 Saprospiraceae bacterium
GCAAGCCGGTGCTGAACGCCAGAGATTTGAGGGAGGGAGTGTGAGAGGGAGAGAGCTCCATTGGCAAGCCGGTGCTGAACGCCAGAGATTTGAGGGAGGGAGTGTGAGAGGGAGAGAGCTCCATTGGCAAGCCGGTGCTGAACGCCAGAGATTTGAGGGAGGGAGTGTGAGAGGGAGAGAGCTCCATTGGCAAGCCGGTGCTGAACGCCAGAGATTTGAGGGAGGGAGTGTGAGAGGGAGAGAGCTCCATTGGCAAGCCGGTGCTGAACGCCAGAGATTTGAGGGAGGGAGTGTGAGAGGGAGAGAGCTCCATTGGCAAGCCGGTGCTGAACGCCAGAGATTTGAGGGAGGGAGTGTGAGAGGGAGAGAGGGCTTGGGTGTTACCGAAACGAAATCGCACTCAAAGGCACACTATACTCCACCCGCTGGTTATTCCGGATGTCAAAAATCTCCATTTTGATCATCGGATCGGGTTTATTCCAATTCACGCTGATCAGGCCGAAGTGGTTTTCCATAATGGGCCCTTCGATGCGGTTTTCATTCGGTGTGGCAAAATACCAGGTAGAGGTGATACCACTGGCGGTGACATCATAAATAGGGTACAGGCCTTCTTCACGCAATACGGAGATTTCGCCGTAGTGCACGTCGCCGCTGATGAACATTACCCCGCCGGCACGGGTCTTTTTGATGAGCTGTAACATGCGTTGGCGCTCGTGGGGAAAATTAGCCCAGGCTTCGTATCCGTTGTAGGAAATGCCAAACTGGGTGCCGGTGCCGATGATGCGGAGGTCGGCGGGTTTGCGAAGTTCTGCTTCGAGCCATTGCCATTGGGCTTCACCGAGCAAGGTAGAGTCGGTGGTTTCGTGGGGGTAATAATCGAGCGGATAGAAAAAGCGGTTGTCCCAGTGCAATTCGCCGCGGTAGGTGCGCAGGTCGTCGCGGAAAGTGCGGTTGTCCAGCAGTATTACTTGCAAGCGGCGCCCCTGGCCCTCGAACATATACGAGGTATAAATGCCCTCGTGTTGCCGCCGGGGCGAATCGGCGGGTTCCTCCCAGAATTCGAGAAAAATGTCTTTAGATGCTTGTTTAAAAGGGTAGTGACGGCCGGAGTCGTTCCAGCCGTAGTCGTGGTCGTCCCAGGTGGCAAGCAAGCGGGTAGTTTTTTTAAGGCGTTGGAATTCCGGTTTAGCGGCCAATTTGGCGTATTTATCTCTCAACACCTGCATGTCTTTGGTATCGCCGTAGATATTGTCGCCCAGAAAAACGAACAGGTCGGGGCGGTGCGTCGCGGCGGTATCGAGTATAGGTTGCGCCTGGTCCTCGTGGCCGCATGAGCCGAAAGCAATACGGAAGACAAGTGGGTTGGGCGATTGGGCGAGGCTGCTTAATGAAACGGTCAACAAGACACCGAGATAAAGATATTTCATGGCGAAACAGGAATTTAATTGCAGTAAATATATGGGCGAAATTTGAGGCGGATGAATACTATATATAAACTAATCATGAATTTTATCAGTGGGGCGTTTCAGACTTTCTTTGTTTTAGAGCTTTTGCGGAATTTCACGATGAAGAGCCCCGTGGCAATTCCACAGGGCTCCGATTGAATTTACTGTTTATTGTGCATTAGGCCGTTAATAAGTTTTGCCCATTTACTTGCCATTTGTATTTCACCAGTTAACTGGCTATTGATTTTCTCATCAAACAATTCAAGTTTTGTTATTGCATTATCGGCTGCCTTTGGCAGGAAATGCAGCTCCAAACGTGCTGTAAATTCAATATTACCATCGCCTGTTCCCTGCTTAAACGACTTGGTGATTTTTTCAACCTTACAGTTCTGCACTGCGGCGAGATTTACGAATTGGGTATGTACGTCTTTATTGTTCTTTTTATAAAAAAAAACGTACTTGTTTTTTGTATCGATTCCAATCACATAATCTCCGCAAAATTCGTACTGGCTTATCTCGCCATTTTGCCGGGATGCAATTTCCTTGAGCGCTTGCATCATATGCGACTCTTTTTTTAATCTGTTCCTTCTCATAACCCAAATAGGAACAACAGTGAGCGCTACGAGGATAGCAATAATGATCGTAGTTCCGAGATCCATTATTCAGTCTTTTTTCGATATGTATAAAAAATGATTCTCCGGGTTTTGCAGTGCTACAAACCCAAAACAGACAATACTGCCCGGCGAATGACGGGCCGGGCTTGCGATGAATGGATCACCAGAAGAAATGAAACGGAAAAAGGAGGTTTGCCTTCCGATATTTGATCAGAAAGGTTTTGGAAATCTGAGTATATTGAACAAACTGAATATCGAGTAATTGCCCGGCCGCTTTGATTATCCCCCACAGCTCGTCAACGGCGCTTTTGGCGTTGGAAGACGGCAATAGCTGGAGGTTGCTTGCCGTACTTTTCGATGGCAAAGCCGGGCCGTTGTCGGCAGTTAGAAAACCTGAGAAGTAAGTATCCCCGCCAGCGTTTAAACTCCCCTGAATACGAGGATGAACAGGCGAATTAATGGCGAAGCCAACTGCCAGGCAATAGACTACAGTTAACAGAATGGCGCCAAAAAAACTTTGCCTTTTCACTTCGTTTATGAAATTTTCAAACCCTAATACCGATGTAAGCCGCAAAGTAACGATAAATTCAGGATAATCGTCGTGTTAATTCAATTGTAGAACATCGTCAAACGCTACATGCCGAGGGCAATAAAAACAGACATGCCTACCACACCTGCCAATCCCTCGACAAACTATCTATCCTGAATGTGGGGCGTTGGCTGCCACTCGTCAACCGGGGTACTTCGTCGCACAGCTATTTGCGCAATTCGGACAACATGACCCGGCCGTCTTTATTGGCGTCGGCATTGCCGTTTTTAAAGCCATCCAATAAATAATGGGTAAAGGCTCCGTTTTCCAAAAAAAATCAATTGGTCTGATTCTTTCCCCTTTTATACTTGAAATTTTCATTTTTGATTATAACTTTGTATTTCAAAGTTCTTTTATTTATCAAGCCACCAATCTTTTACCATGAAAATCGACATCATTGTAGCCTACATGCAGCGTTACGAATTTGGGCACGAAAAGGATTTCGTCCCGCCCATAACCGGCATTCATTTGGCGGCCATTACGCCCAACAGGCACGAAGTAAAGGTCATTCACCAGCAGGTTCAAGCCATCGATTATGAATCGACTGCCGATTTAATCGCAATTTCATTTTTCAGCGGTTTTGCCCATTCGGCATTTCAACTGGCCAACGAATTCAGGAAGAAAAATAAAATAGTCATCGGCGGAGGGCCCCACGTTACATACAACGAAGAAGAGTCGCTGCAATATTTTGATGCAATAGTTACCGGAGAAGCGGAAAATGTATGGGAAACGCTCTTGAATGACGCTGAAACCGGCACGCTGAAAAACATCTACCGTGGAACGCCTTGCGACATGAAAAATCTACCGACCCCGCGTTATGATTTGCTGCCGAATAAATTTTTTATAAAAAAAGTACTACAGGCTACCAGGGGCTGTCCTTTTTCATGTTCATTTTGCACGGTGCCGTCTTTAAACCCGGGATTCAGGCTGCGCCCCATCGAGGATGTGATAAGGGATGCTTCTTATGACGATTTTTCCTTTTGGTGGCAAAGAAAAATTGTCTGGTTTTGGGATGATAATTTAACGATCAGAAGACCATATATTAAATCCCTGCTTAAAGAAATGATACCACTTAAAAAGTGGTGGCTTACCCAGGCCAGTATGGACATAGCCCAGGATGCCGAGCTGCTTGATTTGATGAAAAAATCGGGATGCATCGGAGTTTTTCTGGGGATTGAATCTTTTGGGGCAGCTTCTTTAAAAGATGCCAACAAAAGACAAAACAAAATTGAAAATTACAAAACAGCAGTAACTGAAATAAGAAAAAGGGGAATTGCAGTAATGGCGGGTTTTATAGCCGGTTTTGACAATGATGATTATGCGGCAATAGTCTCTATGTCGGAGAGGTTAATGGAAATAGGCATCGACGTGCCTTTTTTGAGTATTATGACGCCGTTTAAGGGCACTGAATTATACGATAAATTAAAGGCGGAAGCCAGAATGCTGGAAGACAGGGGCTGGAATTATTACAATGGCTACAATGTAGCGTTTCAGCCCAATAATCTGACCCCCGCTGAATTATTGCAGGCTCACAGGGAGTTGTGGAAAAGGAGCTTCAGTTTCAAAAATTCACTAAAAAGGATAATCAAAGGAGTTACATTGCGAAGAGGGGCATTTTTATTGATGCTTTTCATGAATACTTTTTATTGTTTAAAAAAGCTGAGAGGAAATTATCCAATAGATATGTCAAAGCGGAAGGAAAATGTCCCGAAAGATGTCAAGACACCGGTTTCCCAGCCTCAGATGTAAGCGCTTGCCTGGATTTATGCGCTTAATTAAAGGCGAAAACAAGCTCATTTTCCGGCGTTATTGCATGCTCTATTTTGCTTCAGGAGATAAGAGCATGTTTGGATATTTATAAGTAAAGCATCATACATCCAGCATCAAAAATCAAACATCACGCGCGGTCCTATCATATCCCACAAATTTCCATACAAATCGGCAAAAACGCAGACCTTTCCGTAGTCTTCAACCGATGGCTCCCTGATAATTTGGACGCCCTGGTCGAGCAGGTTTTGGTAATCCCTGTCAAAATTGTCGGTATGCAAAAAGAGGAATACCCGCCCGCCGGTTTGGTTGCCCACCCGGCTTTGTTGCTCCTCGTTGGCGGCTCTGGCCAGTAGGAGCCGGCATCCTTCGTAGTCGCCAGGCGGCGCTACCACTACCCAGCGCTTGGTATCGCTCAGCCGGGTGTCTTCTATCAGCTTAAACCGCAGTTTTTGGGTGTAAAATGCGATGGCTTCGTCATAGTCATTTACGACCAGTGCAAGCTGGGCTATTTTCTGTTTCATATGCCCAAGATGATAGATTTTTGGGGATATTGCATCCATAATCGTATTATTTTGTGCGAACCAAGCGCCTGCTAAACATACTATCATGAATATTCTTCGACTCTCCATTCTCTGCCTCTTCTTCGGCTTCCAATCGCTTAATGCTCAAAATGCACCTTTCAACCGGGGCGTGAACCTCACCGGCTGGTTTCAGGCCAACAGCGCCCAGGAGATTCAATTTACGAGATATACCCGGCAAGACTTCGAGCAAATCCAGAGCCTCGGCTGCGACGTCGTCCGCCTGCCAATCAACCTGCATTACATGACCAACGGCGCTCCGGACTACATCCTCGACCCGCTATTTCTCAATTTTCTGGACGAAGTAGCCGACTGGGCCGAAGAACTGAACCTGCATCTCATTTTTGACAACCATACCTTTGATCCCGCTGTCGATACCGACCCCGCCGTCGGCGATATCCTTGATAAAGTATGGCTGCAAATGGCCCAGCATTTCAAAAACCGCTCCGAACTGATCTACTACGAAATCCTTAACGAACCTCACGGCATTTCCGACGCACTCTGGAACGCCATCCAGCAAAACGTGGTTCAAACCATCCGCACGGTTGACAATACGCACTGGATTATTGTGGGCGGCGCCGGCTGGAACAGCTACTACAACCTCGATGATATGCCGGTATACAGCGACAACAAACTGATTTATACCTTTCATTTCTATGACCCCTTCCTGTTTACCCACCAGGGCGCCGGTTGGGTGACGCCTTCGCTGGTACCATTGGCACAAATGCCTTTCCCCTTCAATGCCTCCGAAATGCCCTCCATGCCTCCCTCATTCATCGGTACCTGGGTAGGCAGCGCTTTTAATAATTATGCCACTGAAGGTACAGTAGCGCGGGTGCAACAATTGCTCGACATCGCCGTCCAGTTCAGGGATCAGCGACAGGTACCCATCTATTGCGGTGAAATGGGCGTTTTCATGCCCAATAGCGACAATGACGACAGGGTATTCTGGTACCAGGTCGTCCGCCAATACCTCGAAAACAACGACATCTCCTGGACCATGTGGGATTACCACGGCGGCTTCGGCCTCTTCGAAGCCGGCAGCGACGGCCTTTTCGACCACGACCTCAATGTGCCGATGCTCGAAGCGCTGGGTTTGAATGCACCCCCTCAGTGGCCTTTCGTATTGACGCCCGACAGCACCGGTTTTCCCATCTATACCGATTACATCGGCGCCAAAATTTACGAATCGAGTTACAACAACGGTTCGCTCCTGTTTTACTCGCAAGACCTCCCCAACAACGGCGATTACTGTATCCGTTGGACCGGCGCGGACCAGTATAATAATATCGGCTTTGATTTTCGCCCCGACAAAGACCTTTCCTATCTGCTTACCGAAGGCTACGCCCTTGACTTTCTGGTACGGGGCAATACGCCGGGGCTGGAATTTGATATTCGCTTCATCGATACCGACACCGATGACCCCGATGATCACCCCTGGCGTATGCGGGTAACTATTGACGAAAGCTATGCTCCCTGGGACGGCCACTGGCATCACATCCATATCCCGCTTGCCGACTTCGCCGAACACGGCGCCTGGGAAGATGATACCTGGTACAACCCGCAGGGCGACTTCGACTGGGCCGCTGTGGACCGCTTTGAAATCGTAGCCGAACATTCCCCGCTTCAGAATGCCGGCTTTTGGTTTGACAATATCCAGGTGACCAACCTCGATACGGCGCAGGTTTATGAAACGGGCGTATTAGACGCTTCGAACCTGGCAACTGAATCGCATCAACTGGATATTTTCCCCAATCCGGCAGGCGAATTTGTGCGAATCACAACCGATGTCCAAAGTGAATTGAACTGGCTTTTGACCGACCTACTGGGCAGGGTGGTCAAGAAAGGCGTATTGTACCAAAGCCGCCTCATTGACCTGTCTGGCTTGCCGGCCGGCGCTTATTTTTTCACGTGGACAGACAGGGCGCGAATGTCCGGGGTGAAAAAATTGGTGAAATATTGATTACTTCAACTACTCGTGTTATTTGAGTATGCAAATAAAAAATTCCGATCTTTGTTTTAAACAGGTGTTCCTTTATGAATAAAGTGCTTATCACTTTTTTGGCAGGTATAAATATGACATCAATAGCCTTTGGGCAGTATGATGCCAATATGAATCTATGGATTAATAATTTAGACCAGGCTAAGCTCATACCCGAAAGAGTTTACAAATTGGATTTATCCAACCAATCGCTTGATGCCATCCCCGAGATCATTGAATCATTTAAGAATTTGCGACTGCTGAAATTATCGGATAACAATATTTCGTCTATAGATGGAAGGCTCGATAATCTGACAAAACTAGAGTATATTGAATTGAGCGGTAATCGGATAAAAGAGCTGAATTTTAATGAATTCAGAGGCTCACGGTTTACATTGGACGAATTATGGGTGCGCAACAACAGATTGAGAGAAGTAGATTCTTCTCTTAATATTTTGAGCAATTTATCTATCTTAAATTTGGGGAGCAATCAGATTAAATTATTACCGGCATACCTGGATCTCTCCAGATTGGTGAATTTACAACTGGATGATAATCAATTTACGAGTTTACCTCCTTCCATAGCGCAAGCTGTGAAGCTTAAAATCCTTAATTTATATGGCAATCATCTTTCAGAATTTGTCATGCCAAATAGTTTTCGTAATTTAAAGATGCTGAATATTGGCGATAATCCTGTCGATACGATTGACTTTGGGGGGCAGCGCTTGAAATTGGAGATGTTAATTTTAGACTGGATACCCGTAGAAGCCTTCAATTTGGCAAAATTGCCGCCAACAATAAAGGTATTGTCAATTGAACATTGCGGCTTAAAAACTATCGATGGATTGTTGCACCTGAAAAACCTGGAAGAATTGTCTATCATACAAAATGAAGTGCAGTCAATTCCCAATGAAATACAAAATTTGAAAAAATTGCGAAAGTTTTGGATTGGTGGGAATCCTGTTTCTGACACGGCAAACATTCCTGCTTCAGTTGAGGTGATTAAATAACAGACCTGATTTGCAGATTGATATTAGCGCTACAGTCCTAAAGTCACAACCTCCCTCCCGGCAGCCTCGTCGCTAGAATATCTGCAGTTTGCCCGGCATCAAAAGGCGGCAGCAGCAGATCGGGATTAAAATGCGAGCACCTGAATAAATCCGCAATAAAATGCAGCCGGTCGTACAAATCGGCCCAATCGGCAGCGCCGGTGTCTTTCATGCTGTCGGGCGTGGCGTCAACGCGGGCGAGCATGGCCAACAGATCGGGATAGTGCAGTTGCCGCAGCAAAGGGGGGAATTGCGCTTTCAGATCGTCGCCCAGGCGCAGCGTTTTGCCGTTGGGGAAACCCAGCACCATCAGGTGGTCGGTGAGGATCAGGCGGATTTGATGACGGGCCGCCTCAAAAAAGCGGCTAATGGCCTGGTCGAGCAGCGTGGGCCGCCCCAGCAGCTGCCGCAACAGCATACTGGCATAAACGATCCAACTGCTGCGGGGAAACAGCGCGCCGAGCAAGCGCAGTTTAAAATCGCGGGGCTGTAAAACCGACGCCTCCAGTGCTTCGGCGATTTCAGGTTGCAGGCGCGTTTGTTCGTGAAAACCGATTTCGATATTGGCCAGCAGGATTAATTCCGCTTTTTGCTGAACGTCGGTTTCAAACAGGGCCTGGTAGTAGCGCTTGAAAGCCTGCTGCAGGTATTGCTGTCCGTCAGGCGGATCGCCGGGGCGCAATTGCTCGCAAAAACGGGTAATGTGATCTTCGTTATAGGTCGTATCGGCCAGGCAGGCTTCGATAAAGCGGGCGAATTCGCGGCCTATTTCAGCGTAAACCTTCTGGTTGCCGCGGGCTACGGCGTCGGCGGCGCGGTCGGCGGCGGCGCCGGGGTCGAGCAACTCCCACACCAGCCGGCGCAAGCCCTCTTTGTCGGGCTGTTGGCCGCTCATCAGCAGCGTGTCCAACAAATTGACCATCGCATCGCTGAGCGCAGGCGTTTTGGCCAGGGCTTGCTGCATCGAGCGGTACAAATCCTCGCCGCGAATAGTATTGCCCGCCTGTTTTGAGGCCCAGGCAGCAAAGGTACACCAGTTGGCGCAAGCGCCTAGCCGCTCCGCCATCGCTGCTGATAATTCGTAATAACTCTGCGTGATTTGCAGGTTGCGAATGACTGCCACTTCGTGGGCGGCAATGCGGTCGACTTCGGAGGTGCTGGTAAATGGGCGCATGGCGAAAGTTATAGCGGTATCCCGGATAATTTGTTAAAATTTATGTATAATATGCTCTAAGCTCCTTCTCCAAGTTCCCTTATTCTCTATACACCCCTACACCATCTTCCATCAATACAAACCAGAGGCCTCTTTCAACGCGCAGGGCTTTGCCCGGGGCGGGTATGGCGACCGATTTGGTTTCCATTGTGCGGGTATCTATCAATTCGAATAATTCGCTACGGCGGCAGAGCAGGTAGTAATCGAAGGCCTGGCAGTAGTCTACGCCGGGCAGGGGCAGCAGGCGGTCGTACTGGCCGAAGATATCGAAAATGAGCACGCCCAGGTTGGGATCAGCGGCGTAGATGTAGTTGCCGTGGGCGGAGAGCTGCACCGGATTGGGCCTGGCGCCCAGCAGCAGGCTCAGGTTGTCGCTGCGGGCCAGTTCTTCGCCCTCGTGGCCTATTTTGCGCAGTTGGGAGGCTATTTCATCAAATAACCACAAATGATTGTCGTTGGAAAGCGCCACGGCGACAGGATTCACAGGCCCCAACTGAAAAAGTTGGAAAGCGCCGGTTTTGTTCAACGTGCGGTCGAGGGTAACAGCGATCTGATAATCAGGGTAATACAACAAAACATTAAAGGGGTTGCTCGCATCTATAGCGCCCAGCCGGCCCAGGCGGTTATCGTTGTATTGAAAGAGTAATTGTCCGGAAGGATTGTATTTGTAAACACTGTTGTTGGCGTCAACGGTGTAGACTTGCTGCAGGGGATCGGTGGTCATCAATGTAAAACGACCCTTGATAAAGGCCAGGCGACGAAGCGCTGTTGCGCTATCCGGGCCCTGGGCTGTGGCCGACGCCTGCAACAACGCCAACAGGGCGATGGCGCTAATACTGCGTAATTGCCACAGGTGTATTGCCGAATATTTTGCCGTTTTCATTTTCAAAAAATTGTAGTTTCATTTGTTCGCCGTCAAAAACGGCATAGGAGTTGTAGTTGAGCCACTCTCCCAGATTGATATAACGACTGCGGCCGTTGTTTAGCGTATAGTCGATGGGCAGGTGGCGGTGGCCGAAGACAAAATAGTCGGCGTATTGATGTTGGATTTTGCGCTCGCAGTAGGCAATGAGCCATTCGCCCTGGGGGCCCAGGAATTGTCGGGCATCGGGGGCTGCGGCCCGGCTGCGGCCCGACCAATAGTTGGCAAGGCCTACGCCGAAATTGGGATGCAGGCGCTCGAAGGCCCACTGACAAAGTGGGTTGGCAAATACGCGTTTGATAAATTTGTAGCCGTAATCGCCGGGGCCCAGCCCGTCGCCGTGGCCGATAAAAAAGGTTTTTCCACGAATCTCCCGCACAATGGGTTGTCGGTAGGTGGGTATGCCGAGTTCTTCCTCAAAAAACCGAAATACCCACATATCGTGGTTGCCTGTGAAGAAATACACCGGCAGACCTGCATCAGTGAGCTCGGCGAGTTTGCCCAACAGACGTACGTATCCTTTGGGAATAACGGTGCGGTATTCAAACCAGAAATCGAAGACATCGCCTACCAGATAAATCGCCTCGGCATTGGGCGTTATGGCGTCAAGCCAGCGCACGAGTTGTTTTTCGCGGTCGGCGCTGGTCAAGCGCGCGTCTATGCCCAGGTGAAAGTCGGAGGCGAAGTAAGTCTTTTTGGATGTCGGCATGCTACACTTTCTCCATCACTGCGCCGCAGTTTTTGCAAGTGCGCAGGTCTTCCGAATCCATAAACTGGCGCATCACCACCGGCAGTTGGTTGACAATGTCGGTCATCTCAAACGTAGCTTCGTGAAGCTTTTGGTGGCATTTTTCACAAAACCACATTAGCTTGTCCATCTCTCCCGGCTTGCGGTAGCGTTCTATGACGAGCCCTACGGTATTGGCCGGGCGCTGCGGAGAGTGCGGGATGCGCGGCGGCAACAGGAACATTTCGCCTTCGCGGATGTGGATATCTTCGGGCGTGCCGTCTTCGTGGATGATCTTGACGGTGATGTCGCCTTCTACCTGGTAAAACAGTTCTTCACCATCTTCCCAGTGGTAGTCTTTGCGGCCGTTTGGACCGCCCACGACCATTACGATGTAGTCTTCGTTGCCGTGATATACCTGGCGGTTGCCCACCGGCGGCTTCAGCAGGTGGCGGTGCTCGTCAATCCAGTGCTTCAGGTTGAAAGGTTTGGCTAGCGGCATGTGTTTTTTTGCGGTTAAGATAATACATCTCGGGCAGGGGAGCAAAAAATCTTGCTTATGCAACTTCCCCGCCGCAACTCGACCCCGCGCCGGCAGTGCAACCGTAGCAGTGCTGGTTGAGCGCTATAGGACGATTGTTGAGCGCCTCGAAGTCAAAATGATCGATATGATTGGCGGGCGTTTCCACCTTGATGTCAAGCATCTGATTGAAATCGCAGTCGTAAATATAGCCATCCCAACTCACCGACAGGGTGTTGCGGCACATCAGGCCTTCAACGGTGGCGGGATTGAAGGCGTCTACGAGTTTTTGCATGTATTCGGCATAGTTGCCGCTGTCAATAAGGTATTCCAGGAACCTGCTGATGGGCATATTGGTGATGGCAAGCAGGTTGTTGAAATCAACGCCATAGCGGGTTTTCAGCTGGCGTTTGAATTCGGGTTCGAGCACCGATTGCCCGGCGGGCAGAAAAGCGCCCGAGGGGTTGTACACCAGGTCGAGCTGGAGTCCGCTGCCTTCATGGCCATAACCCACGGCATTGAGCATTTGCAGGGCCCGGATGCTGTCGTCAAAAACGCCGTCGCCGCGCTGTGCGTCAGTACGGATTTTATTGTAATAGGGCAGCGACGAAACGATGTGTACCCGGTTGTCGGCGAAAAACTGCGGCAGGTCGTGGTATTTGGGGTTGGCCACGATGATAGTAAGGTTGCAGCGGTTCATCACCTTTTTACCCAGCTTGCGGCATTCCTCCACAAACCAGCGGAAGTGGGGGTTCATTTCGGGAGCCCCGCCGGTAATGTCGACGGTGGGAATGGCGTAACGATCTACGATTTCGATGCAGCGCTCCAGCAATTCGCGGCTCATCAGCTCCTCGCGGTCGGGGCCGGCATCCACATGGCAGTGGGCGCAGCTTTGATTGCAGAGTTTGCCCACGTTGACCTGAAAGATTTCGAGGCGACCGGGTTGCAGAGGGTGGCGGCCCAACTGCGCGAGCTTACCGGTAAACGTGGGCAAATGCAGAGCCTCCACTTCCTGGCCGTTGAGTACTTTCAATTGAAAAAACGCATCCGACAGCTGCTCTCCCCGGGAGCGCAGCGATTTTGACTTTTGCTTGATGGCCATAAATTACATCGTTAGGCGTTTAATGTGGTTCATCATTTGGGTGCTGTATACCAGCGTAATGCCGGCTTTCATGGTAGCGGCCACGTGTACGGCCTCCATCATCTGCTCTTCGTCGCAACCCTTTTCGAGGCAAGTGGTAGAATAGGCGTCAATACAGTAGGGGCATTGCATGGCGTGAGCCACTGCCAGGGCAATCAGGGCTTTTTCGCGTTCGGTGAGAGCGCCTTCTTTCATGACTTCTCCGTAGTAATCGAAGAATTTTTTGCCCATAGGCTCCTGGTAGTCGACGATATCGCCGAATTTTTTGAGGTCTTCCGGATTGAAATAGGTCTTTTCCATGTTCTGGAATGTTTTTATTAATTTTCAGACAAAGAAATTCTTACCACAGCGTTACCAAGGTAGATTTTAACTCCTTGGCACTGTTGTAAAATAACAATACAGCGTCTTCTCAGGAAAGCCGAACAGGTGAGAACAGTTTCCGATAAAAGCGCGTTTGACAAAATTATAAAAAGAACTGGAGCCGGCAAGTCCGGATTGAGACAAGTAGACATAGTTTTCCGAATCCCTATTATCTTTGCCCTATGTTGCAAACAAGCGAACTAACATACTCCTACGACGGGAAAAACACCTTGTTTTTTCCTGATATACACTGCGGTCGCGGCGAACACTGGTTGTTGCTGGGGCAATCGGGCAGCGGAAAAACCACTATGCTACACCTGCTGGGTGGGTTGTTATCGCCGGCCACGGGCAGTATCATTATCGCGGGCGATGACATTGCCGCCAAACGCGCCGCTGCGCTTGACCGCTTTCGCGGCAGGCATATCGGCATCATTTTTCAGAAGTCGCATTTCGTACGCGCCCTCACGCTCGAGGAAAACCTCTTGTTGGCGCAGCAACTTGCCGGCGCGCCCAGGGATAAAAAAAGGGTAGACGAACTGTTGGCGCATCTCAACCTGGGCCATAAGCTGCGGTCGAAACCCGACAACCTGAGTATGGGCGAGCAGCAACGCGCCGCCATTGCGCGGGCCTTGCTCAACCGGCCTGAATTGATTTTGGCCGACGAACCAACCTCTGCCCTCGACGATCTCAACTGCAGCGAGGTGATCCACTTGCTGGAAAGAGAAGCCACCGCCTCAGGGGCTACACTGCTGGTAGTGACTCACGACGGGCGGCTCAAGGCCAGATTCCCCCGTCAGGTATTACTCACCCAATACCAACCTTCGCTATGAACCTGCTGCAACTTAGTTGGAAAAATATACTGCACAAGCCCAGCTCCACGCTGCTCAGCCTGGTATTATTCGCCCTCGGCGTAGGGCTGGTATCCCTGTTGATGTTGGTCAACCGACAGTTGCAGGAAAAATTTGAAAAAAACCTGGCCGGCATCGACATGGTGGTTGGCGCCAAGGGTAGTCCACTGCAACTCATTCTGAGCAGTATGTACCACATTGATGCCCCCACTGGAAACGTAGCCATCAGCGATGTAAAGGCCTTTTTTAACCCCAAACATCCGGTTATCGGGCGCGCTGTGCCTTTGTCGTTGGGCGACAACTACCGCGGTTACCGAATTGTTGGCACTACCTTCGATTTTTTTGATTTATACAATGCCGAGCCGGCACAGGGGCGCCGCTGGAAGGCCGTAAACGAGGTGGTCATCGGGGCAGCCGTGGCCGACGCCCTGGGTCTGGAAATCGGCAATACCTTCAATAGTTCTCACGGCTTTGTGATTGACGATAACCTTGAACACGCCGATGCCGAACCTTTTAAAGTGGCCGGCATCCTCCGGCCTACCGGCGCCGTTGTCGATCAACTCATCCTCACCAGCCCTCAAAGTATATGGGCAGTACACGGCCACGATCATACAGAAGAAGAAGGCGAAGATCATCACGATCATGCGCATGCGGACTACCGCGACCTGAACAAACCACTGATTGAATACGCAGGAGAGTCAATTACTGCGGTGCTGGTTCAGTTCAAAGCCCGCAACGCCATGACGCTCAATATGCCGCGCAACATCAACGAAAATACTAACTTGCAGGCTGCCACGCCGGCCTGGGAGATCAACCGTCTGTACGCCATACTGGGTGACAGCGCGCTGGCGCTTCAAGTGTTGGCCATCATCATCATTGCCGTATCGGGTTTGAGCGTATTCCTGTCGCTATACTCCTCGCTGCGCGACCGCCGTTATGAACTGGCGCTTATGCGCGTGATGGGCGCTTCGCGCGGTAAATTGTTCGCCCTCATCCTGCTGGAGGGCTTATTGCTGGCTGCAATGGGGTGTATAATCGGCCTTGTGCTGAGTCATGCCGGCATGGAGGTATTTGCCAGGGTCTTGGAGTCGTCGTACCGCTACTCTTTCACCGGCGCTTTATTTTTGAAAGAAGAAATCTGGCTCGTGTTGGCGGCGTTGGGCGTGGGTTTGCTGGCGGCGTTTATCCCTGCCGTTCAAGCGCGCAATACCGATATTTCGCAAACATTGGCCGAAGGATAAAATTCAAAGCTAAGAAGCGTCAAAACTTTCTGCCTTTGTTTAAAAATGGTGCTTTACCCCAGTTTCTCGCCACAAAGGCGCCAAGGGCACGAAGTACCACAAAGAAGAATTTATTTTTCCATTAACACTTTATTATCACCCTTTTTGGGCGTTTGAGCGTTCATAAGGAAACAAACAGCAGCTTTTTCATGAAAAACTACTTCATCGCTTTCATCGCCGTATTTGCCCTAAGCGCATCGCTTGCCATCGACGTACAGGCCCAACAGGACAACGTGTGGAAAACCCTGTCGAAAATCACCTTCAAAAAGAAATACGACGAAATGTTAGGCTTCAAAGTAGACGTGCCGGTTTTCAGCGAAGAAATCAAAAAGCTGGAGGGCAAAACGGTGACTGTCAAAGGGTATGTAATTCCCGTCGAGGGCTATAAAAGCCACAAAGAATTTGTCTTTTCCGCTTTCCCCTACAATATGTGCTTTTTTTGCGGCGGCGCCGGCCCGGAAACGGTGATGGAGGTTTTTGCCAAAGAGCCCATCAAGTATAGCGCCGAAGCCATCACCATCAAGGGCAAACTCGATCTCAACGACTCGGATATCAACCGCTTGATATATATTTTAAAAGATGTGGAGTTGGTGAAGTGAGAAGTGGGGTTTTCCAAGTTCAGACCTGGTCTTTACCCGGTAATACTCAGTTTACCCAGTTCAGACCTTATAAGGTTTCCAAAACCTTATAAGGTCTTTGCC
>DAINSQ010000112.1:0-15671 GCA_036741235.1 Saprospiraceae bacterium
GACGCGCTCGTCGGTGCACTGGGCCGACAGTAATACCGCCACCAGCAAAGTATAGGGATCCTGATGAGCCAGCGGAATCGGCGTGTGGGGATACAGCTCGTCCAGTATTCGCATGATATCGGCGGCTTTTTCCTGCATGGTCATGCTGCAATTATTCGGTGTATTCAAAAATGCCGTTGGGCGTATCCAGCCGCACTGCCGGCGCATCGGCAGCTTCAACAAATCCTGCAATTCGAGCTTCAATATCAAAGCTGCGCGCAATATCGATGACTGCTTGTGCGTGTTCTTGCGGCAGATAAACTTCCAGGCGGTGCCCCATATTAAAAACCTGGTACAACTCGCGCCAATCAGCCCCCGACTCATCGCGGATCAGTTCAAACAAAGGCGGCGGATCGAACAGGTTGTTTTTCACTACCCGACAGCCCTCCAGGAATTTAAGCACTTTTGTTTGTCCACCCCCGGTACAATGTATCATGCCATGAATATTGGGCTTGAGTTGCGCCAAAACATGCTGGATAACCGGCAGATAGGTGCGGGTAGGCGAAAGCAATAACTTTCCTACCGTAGTAGTTAGCTCCCCGATTTTGATTTCGTCGGTCAATTTCCTTGATCCGGAATAAACCACTTCTTCCGGCACAGCGGGGTTGTAGCTTTCGGGGTAAGTCCCGGCATAAAAATGTTGCAACACATCGTGGCGGGCCGAGGTTAATCCGTTGCTGCCCATGCCTCCGTTGTAATCCGGCTCGTATGTCGCTTTGCCATAAGAAGCCAATGCCACCACCGCATCGCCGGGTTGAATATGATTGGCCAGCACATCTGCGCGTCGCATTCTCGCAAAAGCGGTATAGCCTACATCAATAGTGCGCACAATATCGCCTACATCCGCCGTTTCACCCCCTGCCAGATGAATGTCGACGCCGTAGCGCCGCATGGTTGTCGTAAATTCGACCGTAGCGTCAATCAGGGCTTTGATCACCTCGCCCGGAATCAAGTGTTTGTTCCTGCCAATGGTAGAAGACAATAGAATATGCTGTGTACAGCCCACGCAGGCCATATCGTCAAGGTTCATCACCATGGCATCCTGGGCGATACCCGCCCATACCGACAGGTCGCCGGTTTCCCTCCAATACAAATAAGCCAGGCTTGTTTTTGTACCCGCCGTATCTGCATGCATAATATTACAATAGTCGGGATCGCCGCCGGCAACATCGGGCAATATCTTGCAAAAAGCATTGGGAAACAAACCCTTATCAAGCGCTTTGATAGCGGCATGCACCTCCGATTTGGAGGCTGAGACTCCTCTTTGATCGTATTTATATGTGGACATGAGGGCAAAGGTAGATAAATCCGGCCACTCAACTTTAACAAAATTGTTTATGGAAAAAAGGCAATCTATTCTATATTTGCTGCCTGTAAAAAATTGAATCCCACTGAACATTTGGCGTTTGCACCCCCCGGCAAACAAAAACAAAACAAAACATGCAACATCTTGTTATCTCATGCCAGGGGAATAGCTGCACGCCGCTCAAGATTGTGCATACAAAAAACAATTAACACAGTGGATCTACCATCGTTTTTAACCGGGCGAATCAAAGGTATTCGCCGCCGCCACCTGACTTGGGCCGCAGCAGGCATTGGCGCCATCGCATTCGGCGCTTTTTTCCTCCGCTCCGGCCTCAGCGATCAACTGAGTTCTTCTCTGATCAGCGCCAATGCGCCCGCCGAACTCGGCGCATTTCAGATCAAAACTCCTACCATGCGCTATGGCTTTGCCATCGATACGTTTTTGGTTACTGATAATACCATCCGCGCCGGTCAATCGCTTTCCGATATTCTGACAGCTCATCGCGTAGATTATCACGTAGTGGATAAACTAGCAGTTAGCGCAAGGGGCATTTTTGACTTCCGCCAATTAAAAGCCGGTAATAATTATACCATTCTGAGCAAAAGCGCGGATCAAAGCGCCGACTATTTCATATACGAACCCAATGTGTTCGAGTATATAGTCTTCCACCTCAAAGACGATTTGAAAGTAGCCAGGGTCAAACGGGAAATAACGACAAAAACCCGTACAGCCGCCGGCATCCTGGAGTCCTCCCTGTGGAAAACCATGACGGACAACGGCTTTAGCGCCGAACTCACCGACAAAATGGAGGACGCACTGCAATGGTCGCTCGACTTCCACCACCTGCAAAAGGGCGATGAATTCAAACTCGTCTATGACGAACACAGCGTTGAAGGCAAACCGGTAGGCGTTAGCAAGGTCAAAGCGGCATATTACAAAACAGGCGAGAAAGTCTACCACGCTATTTACTACGAAAACGGCGAGTACAAAGGATATTACGACCTCAAAGGGCAGCCCATGAAAACTTCGTTCCTGCGGGCCCCGCTCAAGTATTCGCGTATCTCATCTTATTATAATTTAAGTCGTCTGCATCCTATTCTGAAATACAGAAGACCGCACTACGGCACAGATTATGCAGCGCCTCATGGCACGCCTATTCTCGCTGTCGGCGACGGTACTATCTCGCAAGCAGCGTATACGTCGGGCAACGGCAATTTCGTCAGAATTCGCCATGACGGCGCCCACGAAACCCAGTACCTGCATATGAAGGGTTTTGCCAAGGGTATTCGCCCGGGTGTCAGAGTACAACAAGGACAGGTAATCGGCTACGTGGGCTCTACCGGTCTGGCTACAGGCCCGCATGTATGTTTCCGTTTCTGGAAAAATGGACAACAGGTGAATCACCTGAAACTGAATTTCCCCCCGGCCAAACCGCTGCCGGCCACCGAGATGCCGGCTTTTGAAGCACTCAGAGATGAGTATTTGGGGATGTTGAATAACCGGGGAATACAAAGCAATCCGTAATAATATAACAAGGTGACAGGAGAAAGACCTTACCCTGTCACCTTGTTGTCATCTCGCGCTAACTCAACCTGGCCATATCCCTTACCAGAATCTTTCCTCTATTGAAGTAGATCAGATCAGATTTGCGGAGCTCGTTGAGCACCAGCGTAACCGTTTGGCGGGAAGTGCAAGTGATATTGGCGATATCCTGATGCGTCAGGGAGTGTTTGAGCAACATTTCGTAGCCGACCTTACGACCGCGATTAACCACCGCTTCTTTGATGAACTCTACGATGCGCGTGCGGGCATCTTTGAAGATCAACGACTCCAGCTTGCTCTCCGCCTTGATCAGCCTATTGCCAAACGAAGTCATAATATTGCTGCACAAGTCAAAATTCTGGCGCATCAGCTTTTTGAAATCATCCACTTTTACAGCGTAAACATGGACATCTTCTTTGAGCGCCTGGGCAAAATCCTGACGATGCGATTCGCCTACCAAGCCCATTTCGCCAAACATAGCAGTGGGATGGATCAGCGACTTGATCACTTCTCTTCCGTCGGCAGAGTGCGTACCGGTCTTGACTGCGCCTTTGATCAGAAAATAAACCGTATCAGAAGGATCGCCCGGTAAAAAAATATAGCTGTACTTGGGTTTAACCTCAAAAGTAGCTACTTGCTGCAAAAAGGCTTTTTCGGCAGGGGTGATGGTGTTGAAAAAAGGGATCTGCGCCCAAAAATCGAGTGGTGTATCTACTCCCATAATGCCCATGTTTAATCGTGCTAGAATCAGTGCTTTCCCGGCCCTTTGATTTCTGCTGCATGTTACAAAACAGATCATCATTGGCCGTTTATGAAGTATAGACACTGATTATTGGCCTCCCCCCTACCCTGCTGCATCTTTTTTTTCAGGCACAAAATAATAAGCAAAATTATATTCTTTTATACTGATAAAAATAAAATTTTAAACGGATAATTTTTATTAAAAAATTGATTGTCAATTAATTACATTCAACGAATCAGTTGAAAAACTATACCCGGCAAAAATGCCGTGGCCGTTTTCAATATTATTAAAAATAAAAATAGGCTCGCCATTGATACCGCCATTGTTACTTTGTTGCCGGCTGAGCGAATTGTGAAACAGATAATATTCCTCGGAAGTAGTCCGCAATTCCACATAAATTTTGCCAAGCAATTGATAAGAAGGATAGATTTCGATTGACATGGGAAAGCTGTAAGACACCCTCTGGCCATTAATTTCTTCATCTTCAATGAGGACCCCCCCGGCAAAATAAGCCAGCAAAAAGTTGTTATCGCTAAATGGGCTGAACACTACCGGCTGGAGATAGCTTTGCTCCACTACCACATCTTCCACTTCCTGATAAAAATTGAGGTGGTAGTAATTTTTTAGAGATCCCGGATCGTCAAAACTCAACAATACCTGATAGTCATATCTCACGCTGCCTGGCTTGCTACCCGGCCCGGAGGTGAGCCCTGACACCGAAAAATCCCTGATCTGTATGCGTGCCGGTATTTGACTCTGTGACATCACCGTATCGAAGCCGGGGGCGCTAACCCTCAACTTGTAGGTTTCGCCTGGTTGCAGGGCAATAGATTCTGTTGTATAATAGGGTGAAACGCGGTTGATCTGGGGAATAACAAGGCGTAGTTGCTCCAATACATTGTCATCATCGCCAAACAATTCGACTACGGCGTCGGCGATATAATCCTCCGGCAAGTCGTCGAGAATGGAGCGGCTCCGGGATACTCTGACCCGCATGGCTTCGTCTGTAGTGAAATTGCTCACCACTACCAACCGGGGATCGGGCAGCGGCAAATTGAGATCTATTGGCTTTTCGCAAGTAGAAGCCATGCACAATACACCTAGTAAAAGTATCCACAAACGCATACGCCTAATCGTTTAAAAAGATACTGTATAGTTCAGAGCGGGTACAAATGGAATCAGCGTTGCCTGTACAAATTCCTTTTTTGCCCTGATGGCATAATTTTCGTTGATATACCGGGTTCGCACATTGTAATACAGGGGGTTGCGTCTGTTATAAACGTTATAAGCCCCTATTTGGATACGGTGGCGGACATGAGAATTCCCAAAATTAACAATTGCGCTGAGGTCGAGCCGGTGATAATCAGGCATCCGAAATTGGTTTTTCTGGCCAAATGACAAAGCCTGAACAACCTGAGGCGGAAAAATGATATCAGTAAGATCAACATTAAACTGCTCGAGCGGTATACTGAAAGCAAATCCGGAGTTAAACACCCATTCCGCAGAAAAACTCAGCCATTTTGTCAATTTGTGGGATGCCACCAGTTTCAAATCATGACGGCGATCGTATTTAAAAGGGTAACGCCTCCCGAAATTGATATTATCAAACTGCCGATCGGTCCAACTCAGGGTATAAGCGACCCAGGCCGTAGTCGTCGGCGTGCTTTTTTTCCACATCAACTCCAGGCCGTACGACCTGCCGCTTCCGATAGTCACATTCTCCTGCCAATCGTTCAGAAAAAAAGCGCCTTCGCTGAAGCTAACCAGGTTGGTCATATACTTGTAGTAAATATCGGCAGAAAAATCAAAATGCCGTTTGAGCTCCAAATCGAATCCCACACCGGCCTGCCAGGCATGGCCGGGTTTAATATGGGCCGTAGCCGGCACCCATAAGTCGGTGGGCAACCCAATCCCCGAACTCGACAGCAGGTGCAGGAATTGGGTCATACGACTGCCGTAGAGTCTTATGGCCGTATATCTCCCCAAAGGCAGCATGGCGGCCAGGCGAGGCTGAGGAGAAAAATGCGTTTTATTTTGCACCCGCAAGCCTGCAGCATGCAATCCGGCGTTGATCAATCCCCCGTTTTTGAGGCGCCATTCTTGTTCGAGGTAGGCGAAATATTCCAGCGCGCCTATCGATTCATTTTTGATTGTGCCGGGATCGACATTGCCGATGCCGTCGTCGTATGCCAGCGCGCCCGGTGAAAAAAAACGACGCACCAGGCCGGCCCCAAACCGCACCGTCCGATTGTCGGAGGCCGACAGATCAAAGTCGCTTTTGATTCCTATGTCTTCTATGGCCGACCGAAAATCGCCGATATTGAAAACCTGGTATTCTGTCCGTTGGTTGCGCATGTTGACCAATGAATCCGTGTCGAAATAGTTGAGACCTACGTCCAGCTTGCTATAGGTCAGCACGGTATTAGAAAACAACTTGTCGCCGAAGATGTGGTTCCACCTCAATGATGCGATCCTGTTGCCCCATTTTAATTGCTCTGCATAATACTGATCGGAGCGATAACGCAGGGTGTCATTGTTGTTGGCCAGGAAAACCAGGGTGTCGCGGCTAAATCCGTCGTTGTTATATAAGTCGCTGCCGTTGTAGTAACTCAGGTAAAGTACGTCTTTAAATGAAAAGCGATAATGCAATTTGGCATTAAGGTCGTGAAACTGGTAGCCGATATCGCCTTGTTCCCCTCTGTCCTCTTTAAGATAACTGGTAAGGGGTCGGATATACCAATCGAGGAAAGATTGCCTGCCTGAAATAAAAAAGGCGCATTTATCTTTTATAATTGGTCCTTCGAGGGTAGCCCGCACTGCGAGCATGCCCAGGTTCAGCTCTCCACTGTAACGCTGGCTATTGCCTTCTTTGGTGCGCACATTGAGTACCGATGATAATCTGCCGCCGTACCGGGCAGGAAAACCTCCTTTTATGATTTCCGCAGTGCGGATAGCGCTGGTATTGAACACGGAAAATACGCCCGCCACATGGTAAATATTATAAACCGGCACGTCGTCGATGAGCACCAGATTTTGTTCCGGGTTACCGCCCCTCACATGTATGCCCTCTACCCCGTCAGTGCCGGTAGTAATGCCGGGCAACAGGTGTAATGTCCTTATCAAATCGGGTTCGCCTAGAAGCGAAGGCGTGAGGTTCAGGTCTTCGCCTTTGATGATTTGCGCATCGCTGCCCGAAGAAGGCGTTTGCGCCAGTGTGGGCCGCACTACTACGACAGGAAAAGAAAGCGGCGACGGACTTAGCAGAAAAACCTGGGACTTGGCGCTTTGCGGGTTCAGGCGCACGCGCAGCGTTTCGTAACCCAAATAAGAACACGCTATCTGTGCCTCTTCACCGGATAAGGTCATGCTAAAAAATCCGTATTCGTTGGTTATTGCCGTTTTTCCGCTGATACTGTCCCTGACATAAGCGCCTATCAATTGCTCTCCGCTGAGCGCGTCTTTCAGCGTTCCGCTGATAACAAAACCAAGCGGTTGCGACAGCGGCGCCAACTCCAACAATATCAGATCGCCGTTTAACCTGTATCGCACGCGTGTGCCCGCGAGCCAAAGATCAAGTACTTCCTGTAGCGGTTTATTCGAAACGGCGGCGTTAATCGCAACATCGGGGATGATACCCGGGTCAAAAACCAGGCGCACATTAGCTTCAACGACCAGTGCGTTCAGGGCCTCTACCAATTGAACACTACCTTGCTGCAAGTTTATGCGTTGGCGCAACGGGGATTGGCCCTGTGCGACGCCACAGGCAAATACCAGCGCAAAGCATAACGCAATAAGGTAGCGTTGATTCATGTAATTCCGGTAGTTGCAAAATTGTATAACGGCGCATCAGCCCTATGCGCTGCGAAACGCATCCGTGTAATTGATGCCAAAATAAGTACATATAGTGGAAATACACGTATGAAGGGGCGAAGAAAACGTTAACGGCTGCACTTGCCGCCCTTAATAACGAAATGGGTGCCATCTTGCTGCTCGACGGATGCGCCATAGATGCTGGAAAGCGCGTCCAGTGCGCGTGACAACGGAACCTTGTCGAAATTGGAAGTAAAGGGGCAATCGGCAATACCGGATTTTGTCAAATCAATGTGGGCGCCGTAATAGCGTCCGATTTCTCTGACGGCATCCTTCACCGGTCGGCCTACAAATACCAGCTTGCCCGTGCGCCAGGCGTGCGCGTTGAGGGACGGTTCTTTGTTTATTGAAATACCCGATGTTGAATCAAAAACGCCTCTTTGTTTGGGGTGGATACGGGCAATACGGCTGCCGTTGGAAGGGCGAAGTTCTACCGATCCCTCTTCTACCTCTACCTCAATTGTTGATTCGCCGGGTATAGCGCGCAAATTAAAGGCAGTGCCGAGTACAGCCACATCGGCGGCGGCGGTGCGAATAACGAATTGCCGGCCCTCGTCATGGGCTACATCAAAATAAGCCTCGCCGCTGAGTTCGACTTCCCGGATCGAAGCCGAGTTGATATTCGCCGGGTAGCGCAGTTGGCTGCCGGCATTGAGCAAAACATTGGTACCATCGGCGAGTTGTACGCTTCTTAGTTCTTGCATGGACTGCACGGCGATCATCTCGGGTTGCCTGAAATTGGACCGCCAGATGCTCCAGCCGCCGATCAACAACAATACAGCGGCGGCATACGACCACCATTGCCGGTAAGGGCTGCGGCTGACCACGCGCATCGGCGCTTGCTTGTTTTGTTTGGCGCGGGCAGATTTGAATCGCTGCCAGGCAGCATCCGGATCGGGGCTAAAATTGCCCTGATACTTGCCGCTCATATCCCAAACCTGGGCCAAAGGATTGTTGCCAACTTCCGCCCCGTCGGCGGGAGTCGAATCCTTGCGGCTTTCCATATCCCGAATAAACTGCTGTATGTCTTTGTCTTTGCTCATTACAATTGTTCGCTATATCTGTCCGCTTACGGAGGTGAAGCAACATTTCACCACCAAGACACGCACAACTTACGTTGCCCCTATGAATAGGCAAATATTTAAAACCTGAAATGTCAGCTATCCGTCTTAATGTAAGGCCCCAACTCATCGCGGAGTATACGCAGGGCTTTGGTAATCTGGTTTTCTACCGTTTTTACAGAAATTCCCAGCTGCGCGGCGATTTCCTGATGAGAAAGCTGTTCGTACCTGCTGAGCGCAAATACGGCCCGGCAGCGCTCCGGCAGCGAATCGACGGCTTTGTCAATCGCCTCCTGCAATTCCGTCATTTCCACTCTGGCGCTTGCCTGCTCGTGATCGCTGGGCATTTGAGCGATTTGTTCTTCTTCTTCAAACCTGAACTTGTTGTCCCGTATGTAATTCAGTGTTTTATTTACCGCCGCGCGGCGCAAGTACCCCTGGATGCTGCCCGTAAATTCAAGCTGTTCGCGTTTGCGCCACAAATCGGCGAAAAGCTCCTGGACGATATCTTCAGCAACCTCGGCTTTGGGGATAATTTTATACACCACCTGGCATAAAAAGGCGTAATAACGCTTGAACATCCACTCAATCGCCGCTTCGCTATCTTTTTTTAGCAATAAGTTAAGTTCCTGATCGCTGTATGCCGGTTGCAAAATAGTAGCTATTAAGAAAGGTCATAAAATTAGTACTTCCTTTGAAAAGGCCAAGCGCCGTCGTTTTGAATTTGTGCAACATCTTGCTATTTTGCGGGCAAACCAGGATAATCAGTGATACAAGTAATTGACATTCATAAATCATACGGCTCGCTTCACGTGCTGAAGGGCGTTAATTTTACGGTAGAAAAAGGCGAAATCGTATCTATTGTCGGCAAATCGGGCGCCGGAAAAAGCACGCTTCTACATATTCTAGGCACCCTCGACCGCCCCGACAAGGGCAAATTGTTGCTCAACGAGGCGGAAGTATTTTTGCTGAATCCCCAAAAACTGGCGGCTTTCAGAAACCGAAACATCGGCTTTGTTTTCCAATTCCACCACTTGCTGCCCGAGTTTACAGCGCTCGAAAACGTATGTATTCCCGGACTCATCCACGGGGAACGCCCCGCCAAGGTTGAAGAACGCGCCAAAGACCTGCTCGATTACCTGGGCCTGTCCGACAGGCTCACCCACAAACCGCTCCAGCTATCCGGCGGCGAACAACAGCGCGTGGCAGTAGCCCGGGCTTTGATCAACCAACCCAGTATTGTTTATGCCGACGAACCTTCGGGCAATCTGGACTCGGCATCCTCTCAGGAATTGCACCAACTCATTTTCAAATTGCGCAAAGATTTCAACCAAACTTTCGTCATCGTTACCCACAACCAGGAATTGGCGCAAATGAGCGATCGAAGAGTGGAGATGAAAGACGGAACTTTGGCGTAAATGGGTTATTTTTGCAGCCATGAAGGCTTTAATCCTCATCGATCTGCAAACCGACCTGTGCTTTGGCGGCGGTATTGAAGTACCCGACGGCAGCGCAGTTATTCCTGTGGCCAACCGGCTGATCCCTGATTTCGACCTCGTCGTCGCAACCCGCCAATGGCACCCCGCCGACCATTGCAGCTTTGCTGCCATGCACTTGTGGAGACGCCCGGGGCAGGTCATCCATATTGACGGCAAACCACAGCTGCTTTGGATTATGCATTGCGTACAGGGCAGCTTTGGCGCTGAGTTTGCTCCCGGGCTCAAACCTTCGCAATTCGATAAAGTGATTGACACCGGTACAACCGCCGGCGCCGACCACTTCAGCGCTTTTTTCGACGCCGATCATGCCGTAGATACCGGGCTCATAGGTTATTTGAAACAAAAGCAAGTTACCGCCCTGTATATCATGGGTTTACCCGTTGAGGGCAGCGTGAAAAATACAGCCCTGCAAGCCGTCGAACTGGGTTTTGATACCTACGTATTCCCGGAAGGTTGCCGCGGCGATATGACGAACGCTATTCAGGAAATGAACGACAAGGGCGTTACGCTCCTAAGCCTCGAACAATGGGAAAAGCATTTACACCAGCAAAATAAAATCAAATTATTATGATTCAAGATCTCGTATTGTCTTCCCAGCATTTGATGGATTTGGAAGATCGCTACGGCGCACACAATTATCACCCCGTTCCCGTTGTATTATCACACGGCAAAGGCGTTCACGTATGGGATGTGGAAGGCAAACAATACTACGATTTTTTATCCGCTTATTCGGCTGTTAATCAAGGACACTGCCATCCTCGCATCATCAATGCACTGATGGAGCAGGCCCACAGGCTGACGCTTACGTCCAGGGCCTTTTACAACGACCGCCTGGGCCGGTATGAAAAATACATCACGTCATATTTCGGCTACGATCGCGTATTGCCCATGAATACAGGCGTTGAAGGCGGTGAAACGGCCATGAAACTCTGCCGAAAGTGGGCGTACACGGTCAAGGGAGTGCCCACCAACCAGGCTAAAGTCATTTTTGCTCGCAATAATTTCTGGGGCCGCACCCTGGCAGCCATCTCCGCTTCTACCGACCCCAGCAGTACTACCGGCTTCGGTCCATTTATGCCGGGCTACGTCATCATCCCTTATAACGATCTTGCAGCCCTCGAAGAGGCGCTCAAAGACCCCAACGTAGCGGGCTTTATGATCGAACCTATTCAGGGTGAAGCAGGCGTGGTGGCGCCGGATGAAGGATATTTGAAAAAAGCTTACGAATTGTGTAAACAACGCAATGTGCTGTTCATCGCCGACGAGGTACAAACCGGACTGGCCAGGACGGGCAAAATGTTGTGCTGCGATTACGACGGTATCAAACCCGATATTCTGATACTGGGCAAAGCCTTGTCAGGCGGAGTGTTGCCCGTTTCTGCCGTGCTGGCCGACGACGAGATTATGCTGACCATCCATCCGGGAGAACACGGTTCTACCTACGGCGGCAACCCCCTGGCCTGCGCCGTGGCAATGGAAGCCCTCGAGGTTATCAAAGATGAAAACCTGGCTGATAATGCCTTCCACCTGGGCCGCTACTTCCGCGACCGCATGCAGCGCAACCTGGTGGAAAAAACCGACCTTGTGAAACTTGTACGCGGTAAAGGATTGCTCAACGCAGTGGTCATCAATGACGAAGACGACGCCCAGACGGCCTGGCAGATATGCTTGAAACTGGCAGAAAACGGATTGCTGGCCAAACCAACGCACGGCAACGTTATCCGATTTGCACCGCCTTTGGTCATCAATCAGGAGCAAATGGAAGCGTGTTGCGATATCATCGAACAGACTATTACGGGGTTTTAACAACAACGCGCTATTCTACCACTCCCGGCTAGCGTTCTACCGATGCCGGGCGCAGGGCGGCAGGCTGGGGAAATGTCGGCCCGCCTATGGGTTGGTTCAATAATGTATACCAATCGGCTCCAGGCTGTTGCTCGAGTTGGTCAATTAACGAATAAAAGCTATTGATATATAGCTGCACATCATCGCGGGATGTCTTGTCGAGCAATTTGAACCCGGAAACGATACGCGTTATATTATCCTTTTTCGCCTTGAAAATCTCGATAGTCTGCTTCAATTCGGCGTTGGAGGCCGGGAAACCCAGGTAAATGCGGTCGCGAACCGTCATCAACTTGTGATCGCTATTCGGCAGGGCATAAGAAGCATTGACGAGGCCGGAGAAGTCAAAGTCGTAGCCCACCGGCAATACATAGTTGTCAGTGCGTCTTACCTGAAGCAAATTACGACTCATCGCCATATCCCAATCCGTATTGCCGATCATAAACTGGAACATCGACATCAGGCGTTCTTCATTTGCAATAAGGGAATCCTGGGATAGGCCCCGGCATTCGCATTGTTCGCCGCCAAGACGAGCGGAGATTTCGTCTTCATCTTCGAGCAAAAAACCGTAACGCTTGATCTTGCCGAGATTGGCCGGACCGTTGTCTTCGTATGTCACTTTTACCAGTTGAACGCGAAAACTATTGTCGGTGAGTTCGTTGTAAAGTTGATAAACCAGGTATTCTCGCAGCAGATAATCCTGGCCGATTGTCTTATCATCAATGCAGTGCGTTACAAGCTTAAGGTCGTTGTGCTCTGAAAAGCCGGCAGCCAGCAATTCTTTTTTCGGAAACTTGAGCTTCAGGGGCGGAAAGTCGCACACCCGGCGACGAAACTTGCCTCGTGGTTTGATTTCAATGGCGCTGGAAGCCTCAACACCTGAAATATCTTCATATAAAAACTGCGCATCCTGGTAAGTATCGCGACGCCTGTTATTGATCAATTCGCCCAGATCAGTGCGAATTGTAATTTCAAGGGGCTCTGCACGCCTCAAATGATCAAAAATACTTTTAATTTTGTCCGCTTGTTCATTGCCGAAAGCGGCAGGAGTAAAAGAGGAGGAAATCGGCGCTATGAGAAAAAGCAGCGCGGCAACCGTTAAAAGAGTACGGGGTGTCATGAGATTTAATTTTTTGCAACAGTCGGTAATGCTATATTCAACTTAAAGTAAAGAGCGCTTTTTTTCCGACCTGTTGCACTTCGATGTAAACATTAACATCTTTTGGTAAAATAACACCGCAAAGTTACGATGGTTTGAAATAAAATTCCAGTAACCCGACAAATAAAACCAACATTTAGACGATAATTCTATTTTTATCGACAAAACCAAAACAATGATTCAAAGTCTTTCATTGTCCGACACTAAGTAACTGTTGAAAGGCGTGAAAAAAAACAACATTGCGATGCAGGAAAAGCGTCTTGCCGGTATGGCCGGAATAATACTGGTTTTTCTATTTATTTCATGCGCCAGGCCGGTCACACCGGAAATCCCTCCGACTCCCGTTCAGCTCAGCGAAACGCCTAAAAACATTATTTTGATGATAGGTGACGGCATGGGGCTTTCAGCCCTTTCGGCAGGCGTATATCACAGCAATAAACCGCTCAATTTCGAGCGCTTCCCGGTAATCGGCCTGCACAAATCATATTCTTTCGACGATTTGGTGACCGATTCCGCCGCCGGCGCTACCGCTTTTGCCTGCGGCGTAAAAACCTATAACAACGCCATCGGCGTCAACGCCGACACGATAGCCTGCAGAACCATTCTGGAAGAAGCCGAAGACAGAGGGCTGGCCACCGGTCTTATCGCTACCTCCAGCATCGTACACGCTACCCCTGCCTGTTTTGCCGCCCACGAACCGCTTCGCGTATTGTACGAAGAAATTGCCGCCGATTTTCTGGATGTTGAAATGGACCTCCTCATCGGCGGCGGCAAGAAATTTTTCGACCGCCGCAATACCGATGAACGCGATCTGGTAAGCGAATGGCGGAAAAAAGGCTATAAAGTGTGGGATTACAGCCAAGCCGAACTCCACACAGTTGAACTCGACCCGCGTTTCAATATGGTCTATTTTACAGCCGATAATCACCCGCTACATGCCTCGCTTGGACGCGATTACCTGACAGAGGCGGTACAGAAAGGTCTCGATTTTCTGACGCTGCGCAATCACAAAGGTTTTTTTGTAATGATCGAGGGCTCGCAGATCGACTGGGCCGCTCATTCTAACGAAGGCAGTATTTTGATCGACGAAATCCTGGATTTTGATCTGGCGATCGGCATCGCGCTTGACTTCGCCCAGCGCCGCGGCGATACGCTGGTGATCGTCACCGCCGACCACGAAAGCGGCGGCGTGGCCGTCAATCCGGGTTCTTCAAGAGGTAAAATCAAGACGGCTTTTACATCCAACGGCCATTCCGGCGCCATGGTTCCCGTATTTGCCTACGGCCCCAAAGCCGATCTGTTCGCCGGTATCTACGAAAATACAGCCATTTTTGGCAAGATGAAGGAGGCCATGGGGTGGTGATTAAACAATTTGAGCCAAAGCGCATTTATACCTAATAAGATAAAACCAATTACGCATGAAAGTTGACACACTCGACAACCTGCAACTGATTAAACAAAGCGCCCGCGATTTTGCAGAGCAACATATTCGCCCACATGTGATGGAGTGGGATGAATCCCAGCATTTTCCAGTGGATTTGTTCCGCGAAATGGGCAAATATGGATTCATGGGCGTATTGGTGCCCGAAATGTACGGCGGCGCCGAACTCGGTTATCAAGAGTATATTACCATCATTGAAGAAATAGCCAAGGTTTGCGGTTCGATCGGGCTTTCGGTGGCAGCCCACAACTCACTGTGTACCAATCACATCCTACAATTTGGCGATGAAATCCAGAAGGCCAGGTACTTGCCCAAACTGGCCACAGGCGAGTGGATTGGCGCCTGGGGACTCACCGAGCCCAACACCGGCAGCGACGCCGGCCGCATGCGCTGCGTGGCCGAACGCGACGGCGACTACTACGTGATCAACGGCGCTAAGAACTTTATCACGCACGGCAAGTCGGGCGAAGTGGCCGTGGTTATCGTGCGCACCGGCGAATTGCTCGACAGCCACGGTATGTCGGCTTTTATCATTGAACGGGGCACGCCGGGTTTCCACGCCGGCAAAAAAGAAAATAAACTCGGCATGCGGGCTTCCGAAACCGCAGAGCTCATCTTCGACAATTGCCGCATACACAAAAGCCAATTGCTGGGCGAGGAAGGCGAAGGTTTTATCCAGGCTATGAAAATTCTCGACGGCGGCCGCATTTCTATCGCTGCCCTTTCTCTCGGCATCGCTAAAGGCGCCTATGAAGCCGCTGTGAAGTATGCCAGGGAACGCGAACAATTCGGCAAACCTATCGCTTCGTTCCAGGGTATCAGCTTCAAACTTGCCGATATGGCTACCCAAATCGAGGCTTCGGAATTGCTCATTCGCCAGGCCGGCCACGTAAAAGACCACGGCGGCAATGCTACCAAAATTTCAGCAATGGCCAAGTATTACGCCTCGGAGGTATCCGTATCTGTGGCCAATGAAGCAGTGCAAGTTTTTGGCGGCTATGGCTATACCAAAGACTTCCCCGTCGAAAAATTCTACCGCGACGCCAAACTCTGTACGATCGGCGAAGGTACTTCCGAAATTCAAAAGCTGGTGATTTCCAGGGAGATACTTAGAGGCTGATTTGCTGATTTGCTGATTTGCTGATTTGCTGATTTGCTGATCCCGAACTT
>DAINSQ010000113.1:0-15553 GCA_036741235.1 Saprospiraceae bacterium
AGCAAATTAGCAAATTAGCAAATTAGCAAATTAGCAAATCAGCAAATCAGCAAATTAGCACATCAGCAAATCAGCAAATCAGCAAATTAGCACATCAGCACATCAGCACATCATTACTTACTTCGCATTCTCCAAAATCCTGATATAATTCGCTCTTTCGTAGGCTGTCGGGTCGGAGATATTGCGTTGGCTCATTACCCCTTTGAAAGCTTCAATACTATTAAAGCCCAAATTAAACATCCAGGATTCAAGTTCGTTGTTGATAGTACGCAGGTAGCCGATGCCGTGTTTATAGAGTGCCGAAGCCGTCATAGCCACATCGGCGCCTGCCAGTAGGTACTTGATCACTTCGCGGGCGCTTTGCACGCCGGTAGTGGCCGCCAGCGAAGTCTTGAGTTGGCCGTACAGCACTGCAATCCAGAGCAGCGGTAGCCTGATCTCGTTCGATTCGCTGTAGTGCAGATTGGGGATTACCTTGAGTCCGTAGATGTCGAAATCAGGCTGATAAAAGCGATTAAACAGCACCAACGCATCAGCGCCGGCGTCTTCCATGCGCTTGGCCATGTTGCCCATGGCGCTGAAATACGGATTTAGCTTCACCGCTACTGGAATCTTCACCGTTTGCTTCACCGTGCGGATAATATCCAGGTATCGATTTTCCACCTCTTCACTGGTCAGGCGCAGGTCGGCGGGGATATAAAACACATTAATCTCAATACCGTCGGCGCCGGCCTGTTCCATCTGCTGGGCGTATTCTATCCAACCTTCGCTGGTCACGCCGTTAAGACTGCCGATGATGGGTATATCGACGCGTTCTTTGGCCTGCCTGATCAGTTCCAGGTACTGCGAAGTACCGACATGGTAGTCCGTCAGATCGGGGAAATAATCGGCAGCCTCGGCAAACACATTAGTGGTAGCGCTCAACAGCGCCTCAAATTGTTTGGCTTCTTTTTTGATCTGTTCTTCAAACAATGAAAAAAGCACAACTGCGCCGGCGCCGGCGTCTTCCATGTGGGCAATATGGCTTACCTGCTCCGAAAGGGTACACGCCGAAACAACGACGGGTGATTTCAGCGGTAAACCCATATATGTGGTCCTAAGATCTATCATGGACTATTTTTTTATTGTTTAAATACACAATCTCTCCCCCTCACTCCCTGTCACATTCTCTCCCTCAATCTAGGCTACCGGTTCAAAAGAACTTGCCCCATAGCTGGCCATATCTTCATAATTCTTCCAGCGCAGGTTGACGCTTTCCTGGGCCAGCTTCATCAGACGCTCGGCTTCTTCCGGATTTGTCATCGTCAGTACTTTATAACGCACTTCGTTGTAAGCGAAATCGCGCAGCGGTATTGTAGGCCGCGGCGAATCGAGTACAAAAGGATTCTGGTTATTTTTGCGCAAAATCGGGTTATAGCGATAAAGTGGCCAATAGCCGCTATCGACTGCCAATTTTTGCTGGTTCAGCCCTTTTTCTATTTCGATGCCGTGGGCAATACAGTGCGAATAAGCCAGGATGAGCGAGGGACCGTCGTAGGCTTCCGCTTCGCGCATAGCCAGCAGTGTTTGCTGGGGGTTGCCCCCCATAGCAATCTGGGCTACGTATACATTACCGTATGAAATGGCTTGCAAACCCAGGTTTTTCTTTCCAACCCGCTTGCCTCCCGCTGCAAATTTAGCAGTAGCCGCCAGTGACGTTGCTTTTGAGCTCTGACCGCCCGTGTTGGAGTATACTTCCGTATCGAGCACCAACACATTGACGTTTCGGCCGCTGGCCAATACGTGGTCGAGGCCGCCATAGCCAATATCATAGGCCCAGCCGTCGCCGCCCACCAGCCACACACTACGCCTTACCAACACATCGGCGATAGAGTACAGGTATCTGGCGTCAGGTGTGTTGATCTCTTGAAGGCGGGTTTTGAGGGCGGCCACGCGTTTGCGCTGGCGTACGATTTCCGATTCCACCTGCTGGGAAGCGTTGAGCAATTCCTGAACCAGTTCGCTGCCAACCTGCGCTTCCATTTGCCTGAGCAATTCGCGGGCTTGCGCCGTATGCTGGTCAGCGCTGATGCGCATACCCAGGCCGAACTCGGCGTTGTCTTCAAACAGTGAATTCGACCAGGCCGGGCCTTTGCCCTGCTTGTTCACCGCCCAGGGCGTGGTGGGCAAGTTGCCGCCGTAGATCGAAGAGCAGCCGGTAGCGTTGGCCACCAAAAGCCGGTCGCCAAACAATTGGGTAAGCAGACGAACATAAGGCGTTTCGCCACAACCGGCACAAGCGCCCGAGTATTCAAACAGGGGTTCCAGGAATTGTATACCGTGAACGGTTGTAAAATTGACTTTATCGCGGTCGTTAACCGGCAATATTTCTTCAAAAAATTCAAAATTAGCCCTCGAACGCTCCAGAATAGGAGATTTGGAAGTCATGTTGATCGCCTTACGCGTGCGATCGGCAGGGTCGGTGACCGGGCACACTTCCACGCAAAGCGTACAGCCCGTGCAGTCTTCTACTGAAATTTCAAGCGTAAATTTCGTTTCCGGAAAACCGCGCGCATTGATCGGCGCCGATTTAAAGCCGATCGGCGCATTTTCGAGATAATCTTCGTGATAATATTTCGAACGAATAACGCTGTGAGGGCATACAAAACTGCAATTGCCGCACTGGATGCAAATTTCGGGGTCCCAGTCCGGCACAAGGTCGGAGATATTGCGTTTTTCGTATTTCGTTGTTGCGCTGGGAAAGGTACCATCAACGGGCATAGCGCTGACGGGCAGATCGTCGCCGTGGCCGGCCATCATAACGGCGGTCACTTCACGCACAAATTCAGGCGCATCGGCGGGCACCAGGCCTTCTGCAATTTCGACTCCGCTAAGGCGATTGGGCACTTTTACCTCGTGCATGTGCGCTAATGCGGCATCAACAGCTTCGAAGTTTTTCTTGATGACATTAGCCCCCTTTTTAGCATAGGTCTTTTCAATGGCCTTTTTGATCTGCTCAATGGCCTCTTCACGCGGCAGTACGCCTGATAATGCAAAAAAGCAGGTTTGCATAATCGTATTGATACGCGTACCCATACCATTTTCACGAGCCACAGAAGTTGCATCGATTACGTACAAGGCCAGTTTTTTATCAATAATAACCTTCTGAACGTGTTTAGGCAACTGATCCCACACTTCCCCGGGGCCGAAGGGACTATTTAGCAGAAAGGTAGCGCCAGGTTTGGCAAAATTGAGCATCTCCACCTTTTCGAGGAAGTTGAACTGGTGGCAGGCCAAAAAGTCGGCTTCCGCAATAAGATAAGGGGCGCGGATCGGATGGGGCCCAAAGCGAAGGTGCGATACGGTACGGGCGCCCGACTTTTTGGAGTCGTACACGAAATAACCTTGCGCGTGCATAGGCGTGTTTTCGCCAATAATCTTGATGCTGTTTTTATTAGCGCCGACCGTACCGTCAGCGCCGAGTCCGAAAAACAAAGCCTGCCGCCACTCCGATTCGTCAAGTTTAAAATTGAGATCGTAATCGATACTGTTATGCGTTACATCATCAACGATGCCCACCATAAAGTGGTTTTTGGGTTGTTTATTCAGCAACTCGTCAAAAACAGCTTTTACCATTGTAGGGGTAAATTCCTTGGAAGAGAGGCCGAAGCGGCCGCCGACGATACGCGGCATTTTGCTAATTACGCCGCTATTAAAGGCTTCCATACAGGCCGTCACTACATCCTGGTACATGGGCTCGCCCGAAGCGCCGGGCTCCTTGGTGCGGTCGAGTACGGCGATCGACTGTACGGTTGTGGGCATAGCAGCTACAAAGTGCGACCAGGAGAAAGGCCGGTATAAGCGTACTTGCAATACGCCTACTTTATCGCCTTTAGCGGCCAGGGCTTTGGCCGTTTCGGTAGCGGTTTCACCGCCCGAACCCATAATAATAATCAGTCGCTCGGCATCGGAGGCGCCGGTATAGTCAAAGAGCCGGTATTTACGTCCGGTGAGTTGGGCGAATTTATCCATTTGGGCCTGAACAATATCAGGCGTTTTAAGGTAAAAAGGATTCACCGTTTCGCGCCCCTGGAAGTAGACGTCCGGGTTTTGCGCCGTACCGCGGATGAATGGATTGTCGGGATTCATAGCCCTGCGGCGGTGAGCGAAGACCAGTTCGTCATCCATCATCGCCTTAATCTCTTCATCGGAAAGCAAATAAATTTTGTTTACCTCGTGAGAAGTACGGAAGCCGTCGAAGAAATGGAGGAAAGGAATTCGAGATTCCAACGAAGCAGCCTGAGCGATGAGCGCAAAGTCATGCGCTTCCTGGACGCCTGCCGATGAGAGCATAGCGAAGCCGGTAGAGCGGGCGGCCATCACGTCCTGATGGTCGCCAAAAATAGACAAGCCCTGCGCGGCAAGCGATCGGGCGGCAATATGAAAAACAGTGGGGGTAAGTTCGCCCGCAATTTTGTACATATTGGGCAACATCAACATCAACCCCTGGGATGCGGTAAACGTGGTCGTCAACGCTCCTGTCTGCAGGGCGCCGTGAACAGCGCCGGCGGCGCCGCCCTCGCTTTGCATTTCAATAACGTCGGGTACATTGCCCCAAATATTTTTGATACCCTTGGCCGCCCATTCGTCGGCCCATTCAGCCATATTGGACGAAGGCGTGATGGGGTAAATAGCGCACACTTCATTGATGCGATAGGCTACATAAGCCACCGCTTCGTTGCCTTCTATAGTGATAATATTGGATTGCTTGGCCATGATCTGTTGTTGTAATTGTCAGATTTGCAACTAAGCCTGGTTTTCTTCAGGCGCCATGTCAATAGCATGACAGGGGCACTGTTCAAAACACACTGCACAGCCAGTGCAGAGGTCGTAATTGAATTTATAGCGCTTGCCCGGTCCCAGTTTAATAATAGCGCCTTCGGGGCAGGCGCCGAAACAGCCGTCGCATTCAAAGCAGTTACCACAGCTCAGACAGCGCTGGGCTTCGTAGCGGGTTTCTTTTTCAGTAAGGCCGGCTACAACTTCTTCAAAGCTTTTAACAGCAACTGCTGGCGGCAGCTTGGGTTGCTCGCGTTGCGGGGCTTCAGTTTCAAACCACATCAATAGATTGCGGAAGAAAGCGGTAGTATGCTTGGGCGGTTTCTGATAAGTTTCGCCGCGCAGATAAGCGTTGATATATTTTGCGGCTTTTTTACCGTGGCCTATTGCAATAACAGCGCTTCTTTCGCCGCCCACCACGTCGCCGCCTGCAAAAATACCGGCATAACCGGTCATGCGGCCTTCGTCAACCGCGATAGTACCGTCATCTTTAGTGGCCAGGCCAGGTATGTTATTCAGGTAGGCGGTATGCGCTTCCTGCTTGTTGGCCATGATTAACGCATCGGCTTCAAGCGTTTCAAATGTACCGGTACCCGTGAGTTTGCCTTTTTCCATTTGCATCACCTCAACCGTAAAGGTATGCTGGTTGACTTCCTTGATGCTGCGCAGCAGTTGCACGTCGATACCTTCAGCAATAGCGTCATCCGCTTCAAAATCGTAGGCCGGCATCAGCTTTTGATCACCATTAAACAATACGCGGGCCCTGATGCCCAGTCGACGCATTACGCGCGACAAGTACATGGCCAACTTACCCCCTCCGAAGATGATCACGCTTGAACCAAGTGGCGGCTTTTTGCCGCTATGCAAATCGAGCAGCAGCGAGAAAGCATCATAAACCGGCACAGGGTTATTGAACACGATGGGCTCGGTTTGACTGGCAGCGGCGCCAATACCCAGGAAAACGGCATCAAACCGACCTTTTTCCTTTTCAGCCAATACATCGTCTACCCGGCGGTTGAGGTGAATTTTCACACCAAGCGCCTTAATCCTGGAGATTTCAGCGTCGCGCACTTCTGCAGGCAGACGATAGGTGGGCACGCCATAGTGAAGCAGACCGCCTGGAGCATCGTGGGCTTCATAGACTTCAACAGCATGCCCCAAACGCACTAGGTGATAAGCCGCCGATAGCCCGGCAGGGCCCGCGCCAACTACCAACACCCGTTTACCTGTAGGTTTGGCCTGAAACTGAATAGACCATCCTTTTTCGATGGCCATGTCGCCTATAAAGCGTTCAATGGAGTGAATCCCCACTGTAGTATCAATGTGGGTACGGTTACATCCCGTTTCGCATGGGTGTACGCAAATACGGCCCATGATAGCGGGAAATGGGCAGTCTTCTGCCAATTGCTGAAAGGCCGCCTCGTAATCGCCGGCTTGGGCGTGGGCAATCCAGGCCTGTATATTTTCTCCTGTGGGACACGCCCTGTTGCAAGGAGGCAAAAAATCGGAATAAACGGGCCGGCGAGTACGCTTGGGCCCTGTTCCCTGGTAGTGATCCTTCAGGTTGGGAGAAGGAGTCAAATCCTGTGGCTTTGTTGACATAAGAAGCCTTTGTTTGTTCTACACAATGTGAAGGCCAAGTTCGTCAGGTTTGTATACTCCGCTAATGATCTTTCTCACTGCCCTGGGTGATTTTTTAGAGTAAAATTTATTTCTTTACATAAAAACGACAACAAAACATGGAAAAATCAGAAACCTTCAGATCAATGATAATGGCATTACTATTATGCATGATCTCGGTCCGATTGGAAGCCCAGGTTAATCTGGAGGCCAAATACGACACCCCCTACGGCGACAACAAAGCCGTTGGAAAATACGCAGAAGTCAACGGCATTAAGATGTACTACGAAACCTATGGCCACGGAGAACCTTTGTTTCTTATTCACGGCAACGGCAGCAATAGCGGGGGTATGGGCCACCAGATTGAATACTTTAAAAATAAATACCGGGTCATTGTAGCCGACAGCAGAGGGCACGGGAAGTCGGAGTTGGGAACAGACTCGCTCACCTACCTGCAAATGGCTGACGACTGGGCTGAACTCGCCAACCAGTTAGGCTTGGACTCGCTGTATGTGCTGGGCTGGAGCGACGGCGGTATTATCGGGTTGTTGCTAAGTATTCGACACCCAAAAAAAGTGAAAAAGCTGGCCGCAATGGGCGCCAACCTCCGCCCCGATACCAGCGCCGTATATGAATGGGCGGTAAAATGGGTCAAGGAATCCCGCATTATGGCAGCGGAAATGATAGCTAAAAATGATGCTACTCAGAATTGGAAACTGCTAAGCCAACAACTGGCATTGCTTGGCGATCAACCTACCATCCCGACTTCCGACCTTGGCCGCATAACCGCCCCCGTATTGATACTGGCAGGCGATAAAGATATTATCCGGGAGGAACACACACTTGAGCTATATCAGCATATACCCAAGGCACATCTCTGTATTTTTCCGGGAGAAACACATTTTATACCGGCTACTGATCCTGTATTGTTTAATGCAACTGTCCTGAGATTTTTCACAAACCCGTTTAAACGACCGGATAGCAAGTGGTAATATTCCATATTTTCAATCTAACGAAATCTGTTTTATGCATATTGATCTACAGCTGTTGCAGTACCAACACCTGCTGCAACTAAAAACGGAATCAGGTCGACGCCTGATATTCGATACGGTGAGGCGTAAATGGGTTGTACTGCAACCGGAAGAAACAGTAAGACAGTTGGTGATTATTTACCTATTGCAGGATAAACAATACAATAAAAACAGGATCGCAGTTGAGAGAGGGTTAAGGGTAAACGGCCTTTATAAAAGATGTGATATTCTTGTGTACGATAGACAAATGCGCCCTTTTATGCTTATTGAATGTAAAGCGCCCGATATCCCTATAACGCAGGCCACATTCCGGCAAATTGCCAATTATAACTTACCGTTACAGGTACCGTTCCTGATGGTTACCAACGGTCCAATAAGCTATTGTTGCAAAATGCGCTACGAACAGGAGTCATTCGAATTCCTGGAAGATATCCCCTTTTGCGATTGATAACAGATATAACCGGCATCATTTGATTTCTTGGGACTGGATAATCTCCAATACTTCGTCTTCTGTCAGATTGGTCAGCCTTGCCAATAAATCAATAGATAATCCTTCCTTATAACCGTTTAGAACAGTGGTTCGCTTGTTTTCTATCATTCCTTGCTGCATTCCTTGCTGTAAACCTTGCTGCATTCCTTGCTGTAAACCTTGCTGTAAACCATCTTGTAATCCTTCCTGGACTCCCTGCTGAATTCCCGCTTGCTTTCCCTCTTCGAAACCTATTTGAAAACCGTATTTGCGGGATTCTTCGATGATCAATTCTTCGATGCCCATTGTTCCTTGATTTTTGGTGATACCAGTGACAACTTGCTCAAAATTAATTGTTTTATCTCTATTTTCAAAACGCACATATTGTAGAATAAAGTTCATCACTTTTCTTACTTTTTCTTTGCGGTAACCTCGTTCCAATAATCTCCGTATTATCCGCAACTTCCGCTCTGCCAGCAGATCATCGTTCGGTTTATTCCCAATTCCAATGTATGCAGCCATCAATACGTGTGCAAAAATATTGTCGCTCATCTCTAATTGATCGGGAAGATAATCGCACAAGGAAAATGTATTGAACCGGTATATCATTTCGGTACCCATAAATGCCAGTCGGTATTCATTCACATGATATTCCCTGTTTGCATCCGTATAGATGACTAAGGCGGTGAGTGGAATCTGGTGTCTGTCGAGTATGCGATAGGCGCTTTGAAACATCCGAAGGCCAAAAAATGGGTCGGAGTATCCTTGCACTTCTATATGTATTAGAAACCAATGAGTCTCTCCTGTCTTGAGTTTAACTTTTAATAACTTGTCGGCGTGACGTAACCGGGCATAAGATTCCGGATGCAACTGGGCCAGCTCTTTGTCCAAAAATTCAATTTTCTGCGAAAAGTCAAATACAGACTCGTAGTCCGGGAAGAAAAAACACAGCAAGTCTTCCGCCAAATCTTCTATTATCCCCTTCCAAAGTACGTCGCGAGTTATCATCTGGTTGTTTTTGACAAAAATCAACAATAAATCGCTAAAAACAAATCTATTTGTTGTTAATTTTTTACTTCTTATCTACGCCAATCTTTATTATTTTGCACCCGATTCCTAATCCAAATACAACCTATGCAACCGGAGACTATACTCGTCATTGGAGCAAATGGACAAATCGGCACCGTATTGGCGCAGGCCTTGCGTGATGTCTTTGGAGAAAATAATGTAATTGCCGGCGATCTGCGTCTGCCTGCAGAAGATCGCGGCCCCTTCGAAATACTCGATGTGCTGGATGGTCCTCGCCTGATCGAAATTGTACAGCGCTACAAGGTCACCCAGATTTATCACCTGGCGGCTATTTTATCTGCAAAAGGGGAACAAGATCCCAAACGCGCCTGGGAAATCAATATGACCAGCCTTTTCAACGTGCTTGAAATTGCGAAAGACCTGCGTCTGCGCGTATTTTTCCCCAGTTCAATAGCCGTCTACGGCGCACATACGCCTCGTTATAACACTCCTCAGTTTACTATCAGGGAGCCCTCCACTGTCTATGGCATCAGCAAAGTTGCCGGCGAAAACTGGTGCAATTATTATTACCTCAGGTATGGGCTCGATGTACGATCTATCCGCTATCCCGGCATTATAGGCTATCAATCGCTACCCGGCGGCGGCACCACCGACTATGCCGTGGATATTTATCACAAAGCGGTACTTGGCCAACACTTTGAATGCTTCCTTAGCGCCGATACGCAGTTGCCTATGCTGTACATGGATGACGCTATCCGCGCAACGCTCGAACTTATGTTTACCGATCCTTCAAAAATTCAGGTGCGCACCAGCTATAACCTGGCGGGCATGAGCTTTTCGCCGGCAGAAATAGCAGATTCTATCAGAGCGCTGATTCCCTCATTTACAATTTCTTATCAACCGGATTTTCGACAGGCAATCGCTGACTCTTGGCCTCAAAGTATTGACGATGCCCAGGCGCGACAAGATTGGGGCTGGCAACCCAAATTCGACCTGAAGGCCATGACTGCCGATATGCTGCTGCACTTGCGCAAACAATACGGCGTGAGGGAATAGCGCCAGGATACGACCTGTCTGTTTTTTTGATTATCGGACTAACTCAGGGTCACTTCGTTGATTCCGTCAAGTAACTCCGTATATATCCAGCCAATACATTCAGGCTTTTATCGAAATGGCGGTTATTATTGATAATGATATCCGCTTCATCCATATAAGGCTGAATGTATTTCTCAAAGGTGGGCAACACGTGGTATTGATAGCGGTATAATACATCCTCCAGGGGGTAATTGCGCTCTTCTTTGTCGCGTTTGATACGCCTGATAACTTTCAGGTTCTCCTTGGCGTGTAAAAAAACTTTGAGATCCAGCATTTGCCTGATCTTCTTAAAGTGAAAAACAAAAATCCCTTCTACAATGATGACAGGCGCGGGTTGAAATACCAATATTTTGGGCTGGGCATGCTGATTGTTGTATGTATATTCCAACCGCTCGATCTGCTCTCCCTTCATCAACTTGCGAATATCTTCGATAAACGCTTTTTTGTCAATTGACTTTGGTCGATCGAAATTATAAACCCCTTGATCGTCTTTTTCCTGCACATCGCGGGGCTTGTAATAATCATCCTGGGAAATAATACAAAGCTCCTGCTGGGTAAAATGACTCCTCAACTGGCGAATAAAAGTCGTTTTTCCAGAGCCGCTCCCTCCTGTAATACCGATGATAAAAGGTCTATTAGCGTGCATAAAGGCTGATTCTCGCTTCAGTTTTGGCAAAGATAATTCTGCCTGTTTATTTGTATGCCGCTTTTATTCAAAATCAGACAAACTTACGGTTGAATACGCCGGTTTTACAGGTTTAACCGTAAATCCGGCTTTCTTGAGCAATCGCAGCATACCCTTCCCCCCACTCAGGTGAGCGGCGCCAACGGCGCAAAAAGTTGTGTTGGAGCGCACCAACCGTCCCAAACGTTCAGCCATCCGGCTGTTCCTGTCCAACAATAACAATTTTCGCATACGCCCCGCCCCTTGTCGCGCACATTGATAAAGCTTGTCGATTTCTTCCGCCTCGTAAAGCGACGCCATGCGAATGGTTTGACGACGATGCCGGGGCCATCGCCTCCCAAGTTCCATTAATTGCCGTACCTGAAAATTACAGCTCAATTGCTGGAGAAAACCGGCTTGTTCCGCTAGTGTTTCCAACCCCTGCAATAGCCTGCCCTCTTTTTGGGCATAATGCCACAAACTTTCATCCAATGACACAGGGTAGTCGCGACTCAATAATGCTTCGTCGATGAGTTGAAAAATGAGAATAGGCGGCAAGTGATCCCAGATTTTTATATCCAAACCTATACCTTTGCGCAGCAAACCTCGCAATTGCTTGAATTTTCGAGCCGGTAACACGCCCCGCAAAGGGGCTGCCTCCAGTAGCATTTCTTCGCTATGCTCCAACTGATTCAACGGAATTTCAGCAGCAAAAACCTCGCATTCGGCAATTTTTTCCGCTGCCTGCTGCCAACGGCCGAAAGCGCGGCTGTCTCTAACGTGCATTGTGCCCATCAGAAATGACATGCCGGGACAATCGATCCCTTCGATTGACCACAACAACGAAGCGCGTGGATTGCCCGCTTTCACCGCCTTGCGCCAAAGATACCCCAGCTAATAACGCCTAATCGAAACTTAGTCATATTTATACGGCAGCACCTTGCTATCTTTAACAGTAGAAAGCGTCATTAACGTCTTAAGGCGCTCGATCTCTTCAATCTGAGAAAGCGTCTTAAAGAGCAATTGTTCATATGTTGGAATATCCTTGCACACGATCTTGATCAGAAAATCGGCTTCGCCGGTGATGATATAACATTCGGCTATTTCATCTATTTCCTTGATCTTGTCGAGAAAATTATTGAGCGCGTTTTCCTTTTGCCAGGCCAACGACACTAAGACAAACGTCTTTACATTAAGCCCGATGCTCTGCGGGTTGACTTTGGCATGGTAGCTCTCAATGATGTTGGATTGCTCCAGTTTCTTCACCCGCTCAAGGGTCGGCGCAGGTGAAAGTCCAATCTTTTTCGACAGATCAAGGTTCGTAATCTTGCTGTTATCTTGCAGAATTCTCAAGATCTTGAGGTCTATCTTGTCAAGTTTGTCCGACATGTTTTTTCATATTATGTGGAGAAATCGATATTCAGCCTGTAAGTTATTGACTTGTAAAACAAAATACAAGAAATCTACCTGTTAACCTATTGAAATTTTTTTTCTTTTTTAGGTAGCAAAATCATTTATAATAAAATTCGGGCTATAAAAAAGCAAATGCCGGCGCTTTTCGGCGCGCCGGCATTTGAATTGAAAGCGGCGAAAAACGCCTACGGGAAGATACCCATCGACAGATAATCGCTGCTGATTTTATTAATGGCAACCACAAATGCAGCAGTGCGCATATCTTCAACTTTATTGTTGCTCACCAGCACATCTCTGATCTCGTGATACGAATTGATCATCGTTTCTTCGAGACCCGAGCGCACCAGGTCGATTTCATCGGCGCCGCGTACGATCAACCTGCGCTGCGATGCAGGAACAGGCTGGCCTGTTTGGCGTTCAATGAGGCTGACCAATTCGTCGTTGATTTGCTGGTTAAAGCGTTTCTCCATCAAGCCAAGGCGAACGTGAGCCAGGTTTTTCAGCCATTCGAAGTAAGATACTGTTACACCGCCTGCATTCAGGTAAATATCGGGGATAATCAACTTTCCGGCCTTCAGCAGTATTTCTTCCGCTTCAGAAGTGATGGGGCCGTTGGCTGCTTCGGCAATAATTTTAGCCTTGATTCTGCCGGCATTTTCACCTGTAATTTGATTTTCAAGCGCAGCAGGCACTAGTATATCGCACTCGAATTCAAGGACTTTGCGGCGATCTTCCTTGCCCAGGCTGGTAGCGCCGGGGAAACCCAAAATAGACCCCGTCTCTTCCCTGAATTGCAGCAGGGCGTGAACGTCAATGCCGTCGGGTTTGTATATAGCCCCCTCAACCTCTGATACGCCGATAATCTTCGCGCCGCCTTCGTCTTGCAACAGCCGGCAGGAGTGAGAGCCTACATTGCCCAAGCCTTGTACTACAACGGTTTTACCTTCCAGCCCCGGCGACAAGCCCAGGCGGGCCATGTCTTCCGCAACGGCGCAGGTTTCGCGAATACCATAGAGCACGCCGCGACCCGTAGCCTCCGTACGGCCCTGAATACCATTGAGATTCACCGGTTTACCCGTAACGCACCCCGCAGCGTCGAGCTCGTCGTCGTGGAAAGCGCGATACGTGTCGTAAATCCAGGCCATCTCCCGCGGGCCGGTGCCGTAGTCGGGCGCAGGCACGTCAATAGCCGGGCCGATAAAATTGCGACGCACCAACTCAGTGGTATAGCGGCGCGTAATTTTTTCGAGCTGCTCGGGCGTATAATCCCAAGGGTTGATCTTCACGCCCCCTTTGGCGCCGCCGAACGGCACGTTGACGATTGCGCACTTGAAAGACATCAACGTGGCAAGCGCCATCACTTCCTCCTGATTCACATGATTGGAGTAACGGATACCCCCCTTGGTTGGAGTACGGTGCTGGCTGTGCTGCACGCGATAAGCCTCAATTACCTTGACTTCATTACCGATTTTTACCGGAAAGTGAATGCGGTAAACGGAATTGCACACTTTGATCTGCTCCAGTAAGCCTTCAGGCAAGCCCGTGTGTACGGCGGCTTTATCAAAGTAGTTGATTACACTTTGATAAAAACTGGTTGGTTGCTTAGTCATTCTCTTTAATTTGGTGCTCCAATTTGGTTAGCCTTCGATCTAAATAGACCAGAAAAATTACAATCCCGATGAATACGGCAACGATAACGGCCACAACAACGTATATCTTGCCGCTGCTACGCATAAAATCATCCTGTGCATTGTTCTGAGCCGCTAGTAGGCAGGAATACATGGTGGCGATTAACGCTATCGCTATCTTCTTCATCGAATACTGTTTGCTGGCCAAAAGTCGCGCTATTTTTTGATTCCGGCAAGCAATTGTAGCTAGAATTGTTGCAGGAAATACGACAAAACCTGTTGCATAGCCCATACTTCCAACCTGACATTTGCGTTAGCTATTCATCACTCCGTTGTAAACAAAGCTTTTATCTTTGCCTCTCAAAAACTTCAATCATGAAAAGATGGTTTTTCCTGCTGATTGCCGGTACGCTCTTCTTCGCCGGCGCCTGTAATAAAGATGACGACAACCAGGCGATTATTGACAAGGAACTGATCGAACAATACCTGCTCGACAATAACCTCACCGCCCAGGAACACGAATCGGGCATGTTCTATATTATTACTACTGAAGGATTCGGCGCTTCGCCTACGCTCAATGACGATGTGGAGGTGAGCTATAAAGGCTACTTTCTCGATAAGTCCGTTTTTGATCAAACCGCTGCCGGAGAAACTATTTCGTTTCCGCTGGCCAACCTTATCAAAGGCTGGCAGATAGCGCTCCCCCTGCTTAAAGAGGGCGGCAGAGGCACTTTTTTATTGCCCTCCAAACTGGGCTACGGCAGCAATCCACCGCTCGGCATCCCGGCTAATGCCGTCCTAATTTTCGATATCGACCTGGTGGATGTGAAGTAACACGTTAATACATCTTTATAACTATGAAATACGCTTTCCTTTTTTTCGCCTTGTGGCACGTGTTCTCCCTGACCGGGCAACCCTCCTACCGTATCGCAGATTATATGCCGATGCGGCTGGGCGATACGCTCCAACTCCAGAATATGCTCGACAATAAGCTGCCGCCGCTTGTCGCTACTTATTCCGATACGCTCCGATTCAGAGGCCAACTGGCATTTAAGCGAAAGGAAAATAATCAGTTCCGCATCGAGAAATTGGACGCCGCAGGCTGGAAGTTGTTTGCTATGGGGCTCGGAAACGGAAAGGAGTTGGTATTCGATCAACCTATTACGCTGCTGCCCGCCACGGTCAAACAAGGCGAATTGATCAAAGGGGAGGCCAATTATATCTTGCTCGAAGCCAAACAAAAGAAAGGCTCGGGCCGCCAAACCGTGGAGATCAAGGTGGAGGGCAATGATTCCTCCCAAACGCCGCTCCAAAATTTTTCAGATTGCTTCGTGATAACGACTACAGTAATCAGATACCCCGCCGCAGGCGCCGCCGAGGGCTATTCCATAAAAGAATGGTATGCCCGCAATATCGGGCTTATTAAAGCCGCAGGCGATGTTTTTTCCCTCAATGCAGCCGGAAAAAGAGTCCCTAAAGGCAAAATCGCACTGATGCTCGAACGAGCAGTGGCGAACGGCGTGGTGATGGAGAAAGAATGATGTGCTGATTAGTTAATGTGCTGATGGGTTGATTAGTTAATGTGCTGATGTGCTGATTAGTTAATGTGCTGATTAGTTAATGTGCTGATGTGCTGATTACTATTATTATTTAATTATCAGCAAATCAGCACATCAGCACATCAGCACATCAGCAAATTAGCACATCAGCACATCAACACATTAGCACATCAGCACATCAGCACATCAGCACATCAGCACATCAATTACATATATTTTCCAAAAAA
>DAINSQ010000114.1:0-4054 GCA_036741235.1 Saprospiraceae bacterium
TCACCTTGTCACCTTGTCACCTTGTCACCTTGTCACCTTGTCACCTTGTCACCAAAAAAATCCTATCTTTGCGCAAAATTTCGACGCCACATGCAACACCCGACCGGCGCCAGGGGGGCTTATTGGGCTCTGGCATTCATTTGTTTGGTTTGGGGCACCACTTACCTGGTGCTTCGCATCGGCGTATTGGCATTCCCGCCGTTTTTGTTCACCAGCGTAAGGCAGCTCATTGCAGGCAGTTTTCTCACCGCATTTATGCTGCTGGTCAGGCGCGAAGCGCTGGGCAGTTGGGCCAATATCGGGAGGCAGGCGCTGGCCGGATTCCTCATGATCTGCCTGGGCAACGGCCTTGTCGGCTGGGCCGAAGTATACGTGCCTTCGGGTATCGCTTCTCTGCTCTGTTCGCTGATGCCGGTATGGGTTATCCTGATCAACACGACTGCGCTCAAACACGAAGCGCCGAATAAGCTGATTATTTCGGGCGTATTGCTGGGCATGGCGGGTATGTTGCTGGTTTTCCGCGATAATCTGGCAGATTTCAGCAACCCCAACTACACCATCGGCATCGTATTGATCATGGTGGCGGTAGTGAGTTGGGCCGGTGGCAGTATTTTGGTTAAAAACCAGCCCAAAGAAAGTCACCCCATCCTCAATGCCGGCCTGCACATGTTATTCGGCGGCGCGGCGGCTTTTGTATTTAGCCTGGTATTCGACGACTGGTCGACGGCGCAGTGGTCGCCTACGGTTGCCTATTCCCTGCTGTATCTGGTGTTGATCGGCTCTATCGCAGCCTACGCGGCATTTTCGTATGCCCTGTCCAAACTGCCGACGGCCGTAGTATCGCTGTACGCATACGTCAACCCGTTAGTGGCCCTGATATTGGGGTGGTTCGTATTGTCGGAAGAACTCAATACAGCAATCGGAATCGCATTCGTGCTAACCGTCAGCGGAATTTATTTGGTCAATAAAGGTTATCAAAGACAGGGCCAGGGCGCTGAAAAACCAGCCATTAGCGGAATAAAACCAAAAAAAATTCCCGTTGTTGAACAATAAGAACCCTTTTATCATTCGGAAATGTTTTAAGAATTCCTTAACTTGCTAACGCATCAAAATCCAATCCAATGGTCCCTACCATCTCCATACCAATTACCCGCACCAAGGAAAGCAGACTGCCACAGGTTGATATGCAACACCTGGAATTCGGAAAATACATTTCCGACCACATGTTTTACGCCCGCTACGACCGTGGTAGCTGGCTGGATATGGCCATCAAACCCTATGCCGACCTGACGCTGAGTCCTACTATTCTTGGGCTGCACTACGGGCAGACGGTATTTGAGGGCATGAAAGCTTTTCGCCGCCCGGATGGGCAGATTACCATTTTCCGAATGGACAAGCACTACCAGCGCCTGCTTACTTCGCTCGATCGCATGTGTATGCCGCCAGTACCCGAAGACATGTTTAACGAAGCGCTGAGCCGGCTTATCGCACTCGACGCTGCATGGGTGCCCGAAGCAGAGGGGTCGTCTTTGTATATCCGCCCCTTTATGTTTGCCTCCGAAGCGCGTTTTGGCGTTAAGGTTTCTGAAGAATATTTGTTTATCATATTTACCGGGCCTGTAGGCCCCTATTACGCCAAACCGCTGCGCGTGAAAGTCGAACTCGATTACGTACGGGCGGTAAAAGGCGGCACGGGGTACGCCAAATGCGGCGGCAACTACGGCGGTTCGTATTACCCCACGCAAAAAGCCAGGGCAGAGGGCTTTGACCAGGTAATCTGGACTGACGGCCGCTCTCACGATTTTATTGAAGAATCAGGCACCATGAACCTCATGTTTGTCATTGACGGCAAACTGGTCACTCCGCCGACTTCCGACTCTATCCTCGACGGCGTTACCCGCGATTCTATCCTGACCATCGCCGAAGATCTCGGCTACCAGGCCGAGGTGCGCCCGCTGAGCGTGGAAGAACTCGAAGACGCCCTCAAAACAGGGCGCCTGCAAGAGGCTTTCGGCGCCGGAACCGCAGCCGTTGTCGCTCCCATCGCGATTATCAACGTGCATGGCCACGACTATCACTTGCCCTCCTGGGATGACAATGCTTTTATGATGCGCGCCAAGCAAAAGCTCACACGCATGCGCATGGGCATGGAACCGGATATCCACGAGTGGAATACGATTGTGACGCCGGTGTGATAGCGGGGAATGAAGAATGAAGAATTAAGAATTAAGAATGTTTGCATTCTTCATTCTTCATTTTTCATTCTTAATTCATTCTAGCTATCTTTGTAGCATCCAAGCGGCAGTAGCTCAGTTGGTAGAGCATCAGCTTCCCAAGCTGAGGGCCGTGGGTTCGAGTCCCATTTGCCGCTCCTGAAAAAGGTCCTGCGCCGGTTGTGGCTGCGGGGCCTTTTTTTATTCGGTTTCTTCCCTCATTTCTACCGTTTCATCCTCCATTATCAGCCTTTCAGTCCATCCCGAATTGCGCCGGGGCGGCGTGCGGGCCTACCTTTGTCGTATCACAGGCGCAGCGGCCTGTTGTTTGACAAAAAAGAAAAAAACTCATACCATGAAAAATTTACTTCTATTGGCATTATGCTGTACTTTTTGTCTGAGCGGTTTATTCGCCCAAAAAACATTGCCGCCCAGCGCGTTAAAAATGAGCGGCGAATTAACGCTACAAGCCAGAAACCTGCTCAGCATGGCAGATTTCAAGTTGGAAACAGGCAAAGTTTTGGAAAACGAAAAGCATCTCACAACACTGAAACTGGATTCGACCATTCTATTCTATGGTTATGATGACCTGCTCCTGGACTCCTTCCCCCAAACCCGCACCGTTCACACTTATCTGCCGCAATACGACTCGGAAACCGTTACGGAGTATGGCTACGATTTCAACCAGTGGATAGCTCTCCGCCGTACTACCAGGATTACCGACGAACTGGACCGCGAGGTGGCTATACTCGCTGAACTGTACGACCCCACTGCGCAATCCTGGGTAGCCGAATCCCTCCTCGACATGTTTCCCCGTGGCGACTCTCCCGATCTGCTCGATTCGGTGCTGGTCTCCGGCTGGTCAGTCGATAGCAACGACTGGGTGCGCGTGATGACCATCTGGAATGTATTTGACGACCAGGAGCGTATTTCAGAAAGTTATACCCACTTGGCCGTTTTTGAGCCGGCCTTGTTGTTTAAAGATGAATACGTGTATGATGACAACGGCGATAATACTGCAATTCACTCGTTTCTGGTAGACGGCGACTTGTTGCTCCCCGCAGGATTCCAGGAATTAACCTACGATAATCATTATGTCACATCAGTGATATACCTGGCCCAAGATGAACTTGGAATGCCCTACCCTGTAGAACGAATCACTTATGAATATACCGAGTTTTGGAAAGAAAAAGATGTAAAGTCGTATGTCATTAACGCTACGCTCAATGGCTGGATTCTGACGCAGCAGATTCAGTATGAATACGATGAAGAACAACGACTGGCAGCCCGCGATTTCGCTTTGTTCCACGAAGAAGGCGAAGACGAATTTCTGCGCACCTATTACGAGTATCTCGAAGGAGACTATCTAGCCAGGGAGAGCAATTTGCGTTATTTGTTCGGCTTGCCTCAGTATGAGCTCCTCGATAGAAAATATTACTATTACACCGACGACAATGTGTCAGACACGCCCAATTTGCCCGTAACGGTAAAAGCCCTGAACATGTCGCCCAACCCTGCGTTCGATATTGTCCAAATCCAGCTGGAGGATGAAGCCCGCTTACAAGTGTTCAACATGCAAGGACAACTCATGCAGCAGTTTACCCTCCAACCCGGCTACATGACGGTTGACCTCAACAACCTGCCGGCAGGCCTCTATCAGGTACAGGCACAAACGTCGGAAGGTTATTACGCCGGAAAACTGGTGAAGCAATAAATGCCGGACTGCCGGACTGCCGGACTGTTGGACTTTGGGACTGTTGGACTTTGGGACTTTGGGACTTTGGGACTTTTAGTAATACATGGTTAAAAAGTCTAAGTAGTCTAATAGTCAAATAGTCCAA
>DAINSQ010000114.1:4154-15379 GCA_036741235.1 Saprospiraceae bacterium
TAGTCTAATAGTCTAATAGTCTAATAGTCCAATAGTCTAATAGTCTAATAGTCTAATAGTCTAATAGTCCAATAGTCTAATAGTCTAATAGTCTACTAGTCCAATATTCTAATAGTCTAATAGTCTAATAGTCTAACAGTCCAACAGTCTGATAAACAATATCTTCCAAACAAATGCGCGATGAAACGGAAACTGCGCCAGGATAACCAGTCGACAGCAATGCAAAACCTTGCGGCGTTACAGGCACAACTTGACAGCCTCAAGGCCCAGGTTAATCCGCATTTCCTGTTTAACAACCTCAGTATCCTTTCCTCGTTGGTGCAGGTAGACCCCGTGTTGTCAGAACGTTTCATCGATGAATTGTCGCAGACTTATCGCTATATACTGGATCAGCGCGAATTGAAGGTTGTTCCCTTACGGGCGGAAATGGATTTTATTGATTCTTTTGCTTTTTTGCTCAAAATGCGCTTTGAGCGTAAATTTGATTTGATATCAAAAATCGAAGAACGGGACCTGGATCGCCATCAAATAGTGCCTTTGACATTGCAATTGCTGGTAGAAAATGCTATTTCTCATAACTGTATGTCGGTAAAAGAACCGTTGGTTGTAGACATTAGCATACAAAATGCTAACTTGTTGGTGAAAAACCGCCTGCAGCCGAGGCCGGCATATCAACAACAAGCCGGCTATGGTTTGCGAAATTTATCCAACCGTTATGCCTTGGTCATTGATCGCCCTGTATGGGCAGGTATCATCGCCAATGAGTTTGTGGTGCAGATACCGCTTATTGACGATAATGGACTGTTGTAGGTTGTGGGTTCGTTTATAAGTTTATAGGTTTATACGGAGTCCCGTACTGACCGGAGGGAAGTCGGGAGGTTTATGAATAAGTGCCAGCAGTCGCAAAGTCGCACGGTCGCAAAGTCGCCTCCCTGCGCTCCGTAGCGATGCGCTGTATACCCATCGCGAAGGAGCATTCCGGGTAGCCGAGGCCGGCTTTGATAACCCGGGCATACCGGGGATGCTCCATATCGCAGGGTATAAAACCCTACGCTATGGAGCGCGGGGATGCATTGATTCGTAAGGTCGCACGGTCGCAAAGTCTCTATGACATGAAAATACGTTACGCACTAATCTTATTTGGCTTGCTAACCTGTTCGCTGCTGCCGGCCCAGCCCAACAGAGACAGCTTGTGGGGGGTATGGCATAATCAGGGATTAAAAGACTCCATACGGCTAGGCGCCTTGCATAACTTGTCGTACAGCTACGTAAACAACAACCCCGACTCTGCCCGTTTGCTGGCACAAACGCTATTGGCCTATGTGCGCGAAAAGCAATCGCCGCATTGGCAGGCCAGGGCGCACAGCAACATCGGATTGTCGTACCGAATGCAAAGCAATTTTGCAAAGGCCGTTGAGCACTACGAAACGAGCATCGCCTTATTGGAAAAAAGCGGCGACAAAAAATTTTTGGCGACGGTTTACGGCAATCTCGCCGATATCTATCGCTTGCAAAGTAACTTCCCCAAAGCCATCGAATACCTCACCAGGTGCCTCAACCTCGCTGAAGCCGCCGGCGCCCGCCAGCAAGTAGCCGACGCCTATATCGGTATTGCGACGCTATATTATGACGATGAACCCGGCGATATTGACAAAACCCTGGAATACCTCGAAAAAGCCCTTCAAGAATATAAAATCCTCAATAGCCAAAAAGGGTTGGCATTGGTATACGGCAACCTCTCTGCCGTTTATCTCAACCAGGACGAATTCGACAAAGCGCTCGAATATATTGATAAGTCAATGGCTATTCAACAGCAATTGGGCGACAAAAGCGGCCTGGCTACCTCCCTCCACAACCGGGGTACCATACGGAGTTACCAGGGGCGTTATGCGGAAGCCCTGGCCGATTTTAAAAAAGAAGTGGACATTTTTAAGATGATGGGCGATCAGGAAGGCCTGGCCGACGCCTACATCAGCATAGGCGATCTGTGGATTCAGCAGGAGCGGTACCCGCTGGCTATTCAGATGTGTGACAATGCACTGCAAATTGCCCGTACTTTTGGCAGCCCCAACTTTAATGAAATGTATGCTTGTTATTGCCTCCATTTGGCGCACGAAAAACAGGGCAATCACCGGCTGGCACTCGATTATTTGCGAGAATATGTGTCGGTTAAAGACAGCTTGCAGCAAAACGAAACCGCCCAGCGGTTGAAAGAGATGGAAATACAGCGCGATAGCCTGGGCAGGGAAAAAGAGAAGTTGCAAATGGAAATAACACACCAGCAAGCCATACGACGCAAAGACAGAAGCCTGGGCTTGTTGACTGCCGGCGGGCTGGGCGTATCAACGGTTGCACTGGCTTTTTGGGTGCGGATGTTGTATTTCCGGCGCCGCTCGCAATTGTTGCAAACCCGCTCCGAAGAACTGGAAAAGCAGCGACTGCTCAACGAAGTAGCGCTATTGCGCACTCAAGTCAATCCTCACTTCTTATTTAACAGCCTCAGCATTTTATCCTCATTGGTACATGTAGACCCCAACCTTTCAGAACAATTTATAGGCCAATTGTCGCGCTCCTACCGTTATATCCTGGAGCAAAAAGAACAGTCGCTGGTCACCTTGCGCACCGAACTGGAATTTATTCAGGCGTATGCCTTTTTATTAAAAATACGTTTTGAAAATAAATTAGACCTCCAAATTCAACTGCCCGAAGATATACTTGACTCCTGCAAAATCGCGCCCATGACGCTGCAATTATTGATAGAAAACGCCGTAAAACACAACAGGATGTCTGCTTCTGAGCCACTGGTAATTACCGTGGCGTTGGAAGGTAAAGATACATTGGTGGTGCGCAACCGCCTGCAACCCCGTACCTCCGCCGTTGTTTCGACGGGGGTGGGGTTGCAAAATATCATCAATCGTTATGCCCTGCTCACCGATCGGCCGGTGTGGGCGGGCGAAACGGAGGAACATTTCGTAATCAAGGCGCCGTTGTTGTAAAATTCAGAAAATATGAAAACGATTATCATCGAAGACGAGAACCTCACCGCCCGTCGCCTGGAGAGCATGTTGCAAAAATACGACCCGGCTATTCAGGTTATGGCTGTTTTACCATCTGTTGCAGAAGCCGCCAATTGGCTCAATACCAACCCGCCGCCCGATCTGGTCTTCATGGATATACACCTGGAAGACGACCTGGCCTTTCGCATTTTTGATCGCGTCAATTTGCAGGCGCCCGTCATTTTTACCACAGCTTATGACGAATATATGATCCAGGCTTTTAAAGTCAATAGCATCGACTATCTGCTCAAACCCATCAATTACAATGAATTGGCGCAAGCCATTGAAAAATACAAATCGCTGAAAAAGCAATTTGCCCAGCCAAACTTCGAGGCGCTGATGCAGTTTATGGGGCAAAAAAGCGAACCCGAATACAAAGAGCGCTTTATGATTACGGTAGGTACTAAAATCCGCAGCATTGAAACCCGCGAGATTGCCTATTTTTATTCAGAAGACAAGGTTACGATTATGGTTACTAAAGACGGGCAACATCTGCCCATCGATTTTAGCCTGGACAAACTCACTTCTCTGCTCAACCCCAAGGATTTTTTCCGCATCAGCCGGCAATATCTCGTCAGCTTCCCGGCTGTGCACACAGCACATACTTTCTTTAAAGGCAAACTCAAACTCGACCTGCTGCCCAAAACCAGGGTGGACGCCTTCGTCAGCGCCGACCGGGTTACGGATTTCAAGGACTGGTTGGGGAGGTAGAGAGCCTCATGGATTAGCCTAATTGCCATGTCGTTAGACTTCTTATTTACTGTCGATATTTTACTTGCCCTCTCCCCCAAACCGGCGTTTCTTTGCAATATATTTTAACGAAAAGAAAAAACAGTCACATGTTAAAGCGTATTGTAATCTTGTTGTTTCTGGGCATTTTGCTTTTGGGGATTGCCAGGGCGCAAACGGGAACCTGGGCAACTTATTTGAGTCCTACCAAAGTCAATGATTACGCGGAACAAGACAATAAAGCCTATTTCGCTACCGATGCGGGGATCTTTGTGATGGATAAAACTACCCGCGCTATTGAACACTGGACCAAAAGCGCCAACGGCCTGCCTTCCGATCAGGTTGAATCTATTGCCTTTCACCCCGTCACCAAAACGATGTTTATTGGCACTTACGACATCGCGCTGGCCTACTACGATCAGGGCGAATGGCACAACCTCACTTACCCCGAAAGCCTGATACCGGATTTTGGAAGCCCTACATTGACCTACTGCATCGCCTTTGATGCCGAGGGCCGCTTGTGGGCCGGCACCGATAAAGGACTCGTGCGCTACACCGAAGGGCAATGGGCGTTGTATAATCAGCAGAACACCGGCTTATTTATTAATACGGTATGGAAACTGGAACACGACCAGCAGGGCCGTATCCTGGTGGGCAGTCATGTGCTGGCGCGAGTTGAAGGAGAGCAAATCGAGCAATTGTCGCCCGAAACCGGCGCTAACCCTTCGCAATTTATCTTTGCCTACAGCAATGCTAATATGTTATGCCAACACAACGGCGACCTTTGGTTTTTTACCGATATCGGCACTTATTGCCACTACGACAACGCTTTGCAAAATTGGGAGGTGGGAAATTTTATTGAGGAAACAGGGCTGCCCTGGGGTGAAATTGAACACGTGGCGGAAGACCAGGAGGGTGTTTTATGGGCGCAATTCGGACAGAATGGTTTTATACGTTTCGATGGCTCGGCATGGGAAGCAGCTTCGCCGCTGGGCAACGCCGATGCCGAAGCCGTCTCTTCCGGACTGGTATTTGCCGACTGGGCAACGCTGCTTTTTTATGAAAACAAGATATTGGTCCATACTCCCGAATTGCCCGTTGAATACGCCCTGGGTAATTATCCCTACGCCGCTCCCGTCAGCCAACTGCTAATTGACCACCAGGGTGAGGTATGGGGTAATGAAGGCTATAATGCCTTGCGCAACCTGGTCTCCGGCGAATTGATCGCCTTTTCTGCGAATGGACAACCGCTATACCTGAGCAGTCCGGCTTTTGACGCCCAGGGCAGGTTGTGGGCTATGGGTAGCGGACGCGTTGCCTGTTACCACAACGGCGAATGGCAGGTTTTCGACTCCAGCAACTCGCCTTTGCCGGTTGATGAATACTATGCAGAAATGTATGTCGACGGGCAAGGCGATGTCTGGGTTTATATTTATGAATGGGGCATCTGCCATTTTAACGGGCAAAATTGGAAGGCTTTCCAGCATCCCGTTATTGCCAATGGCTATGTTACGTCAATGGGCGCCAGGCAGCCCGGTGAAATCTGGCTCAGCATCTGGACCAATAACCTCGGCACGCGTATGTACCGCTTCGACGGAGATATATTGACCATTGAGAATTCGGGATTTACGCTCAACTATGCAGCCGTTATCAGTACCGACCCCCTCTCGGGAAGGGTATATGTGGCTGGAACGCCCTCGCATATCGAATATTGGGATAATGGCGCCTGGTCAGACCTGGCCTTGCCGCAAGCGTTGCCCACAAGTGGATACATCAACTCCCTCATCGCCGATAACGGCCGATTAATAGCCGCTACCCAAACGCATTTGTTGTTGTTTGAAAATAATGAATGGACCGTATTTAATTCCCAGAATTCGCCTTTGTCGTCCGCCAATATTTCCGATATTGTTTTGGATCAACAAGCACAACTCTGGATTGTACACGGCAACCTTCCCAGGCTGGAAATTTACCAGGCGGGCCTCGTCAACAGCCTTCCCGATCCCGCAACAGGCCGCAACGCCTTGCTGATGTTGGCGCCCAACCCGGCAGTGAATTCCGTTACGCTCCACTATGATACAAACAATGAGTCCCCCGCTTTTTGTAAAATATATAACCTGCAAGGCCAGGTGGTTCGCCAATTGACGGTGACCGCCGGCAATCACCCAACTATTGACCTTAACGGCCTCGATAGCGGTATTTACCTGGTATCGCTATCTGCCGAAGGCCGCCAAATCGCTACGGCCAGGCTGGTAGTGCAAGGGGAGAATTGAGTTGTAGGTTGTGGGTTGTAGGTTGTAGGTTGTAGGTTGTAGGTTGTAGGTTGTAGGTTGTAGGTTGTTGGTTGTAGGTTGTAGGTTGTAGGTTGTAGGTTGTAGGTTGTGGGTTTGTTTATCTTATTCATAAGCTTATAAACCTATAAACTTATAAACTTATAAACAAACCGACAACCGATAACCCACAACCCACAGCATCACCTCCCCGCAGAATCAAATGACAGTGCCCCTATCAATTGATCGTAGCGCTCGCCGAAAGGGTGATAATAGATCAGGATAGTATAAGTATTGCTGGTCTCATACCAGTTGCCCTCGGTATCGCTCATATCGGGCAGTACCTGTTCTCCCTTTTTGGGGTTGCGGGGAACGAGGGCGTAGGCATAGTCGTAAAAACCTTGTTTGAGCAAAGCCTTGGCTACATAGCCGTTGACGGAACTGTTGTACACCATTTTAAACTCAGGTTTGAGGGACCAGTCGGTAAGTCCGCCGAAAATATATACTTCGTGGTCGTAAAATGGTTCCGGGCTATACAAAGTGAATAACACATTGGCATAATTAGCGGAAAGGTCGTGGTCGACCTGGTCAAGCGTTTCAATCACATAGCGGCCGTTGAGGTCGTTTTGAGTAAGGTAGGCCATATCGGTTCGCTTGCCGTCTTTGGCCAGCGTGACCTCAAAGCGGTCGTAAAATTCGTCGATGGCGGCGATATTGATGGCGCGCGTTCGCAGGCTGCGCAGGTCGACAAAGCGAAACTCCTTGCCGGCGGGGAATACTATTTTATCCTGATAATCAAAGACAATAGAATTGAGGCGGGTGAAATTGGGCGCCAGCTCAACGATGGCATTGTCCCAACGTCCGTTTTGCATCACAACGGCCCTGATTTCCATTTGGGGGGTGCGAATCGCCGGGAATTTCTCGTAGTCGACCTGAAAGTCGATCTCGTGGTGGGTGCGCAGTTTGCTCACATTGCTGGGGCCTACCAGCCGGGGAATAATTCCCACCTTGTGGTCTACCACCATAAAACGCCTGGTAATAGCCAGCGTTTTCTCGTCTTCGTCTTCGTATACTTTCAGCAGGTAATTGCCCGATTTGGTCCAGCGCATACTTTCCGAGGGCAGCACGAGTTCGTAGTGGGTGAAATTATTGATCGTTTTAAATGAAAAGCGGTAATCGTCGATGCGGTCGTCGGAAAAACCTTCCAGGTATTCCAGTTGGGAGATATTGGAAGGCTGCCAGTTGATATCGCAGTGTACAATGGTATAGGTGTAGTTTTTTACGTCGCCGTCGAGGTCGTCAAAAGACAATTCGACGCCCGCATTGGAATACAAGTCAATTAACGGTAAACTGGTGAGCAACCCCGCCACATGAAAGGTCACTGATTTAATATTGTCTTTGTAGATATGGTCGTAATTTCTAAGGTCTTCATCCTGAGCTGCTGCAACAAAAGCGAGCAGACAGAAAACAGACGGCAGGAGTTTCCTCATGTGTAGCAAATTGAGTTTGTTTTGGGTATAACGTATTTTGGGGGTTCTCTGTTGTCGGTTGTATGTTCTAGGTTGTAGGTTGTAGGTTCGTTTATGGGTTATAGAAACCTACAACCTACAACCTACAACCGAGACTACTGCACCACTTTAATCTCCACCCGTCGGTTTTGTGCGCGGCCTTCCTCGGTATCATTAGTATTGACCGGTTGCGATTCTCCGAAGCCTTGAGCGCTGATATGGTCGGCGGGGCAGCCTTTTTTGATCAGGTAATCGCGGACGGCTTTGGCGCGATTGTCAGAGAGCGTTTGATTGCTTTGATCGGCGCCTACGTTGTCGGTATGCCCCAGAATGTTGATCTTGAGTTTATATTGTTGGACCCATTGGGCGAGCCGGTCGAGTTCGGGATAAGACTCCGATTGAATGTCGTATTTAGCAGTTTCAAAAAACAGGTTATTGAGCGGCAGCGCCACATTGTTGGCTATCATCTGTTCGGGCGTCATCATTACCATGGGCTTATCCACGCTGATGGCCGTTGCCTCCCTGTCGGGATCGATATACCCCGAAATAGGCATAAAATCGCCTTTTGACACATAATAACCCACCTTAACCTTGTCGGGCACGGTAGCTACAAACTGGCCGGTAACGGGGTCAGGGCGGGTAATCTGGATGGTATCGCCCGTTTCGAGATCGATCCACACCAGGGGAGCGTCTACAGGTTTTTGTTCAATATCGAGCAATTTGCCGCTGATAGTTTTCACCTTTTGGGGTTTATAAGCTTTGGGCATAGGCATCACAAAGATATCGCCGGTGGCATCGGTGCTTCCGTAAACGGTATAGTAGGCGGTTGCGCCGTCGGTTGAAACCCGGAAGTCGTAGTCGTGTTCTGCACTATTCATATTTCTTCCAAGGTTGACGGGGGTGCTCCAGTTGGACCAGCCGTTGTCCAATCGTTTGGAAATATAGATATCGAGCCCACCGAGGCCGCCTTCACGGTCAGAGCTAAAATAGAGGGTTTTCATATCAGGGTGCAGGAAAGGAGAACGGTCTATACCTGAGGTATTGATCACAGGGCCCAGGTTTTGGGCGGGGCCCCAGTTGCCGTCGGGTTGCAAAAGCGACACGAAAATATCGACCATAGAAGAATTACTATTGCCCGAAGCGAATACGATGGCTTTGCCGTCGGCGGTGATGCGGGCGTCGGCCTGCCAGCGCATGCGATTGATGGTATTGGGAAGCGGCTCGGGGTTCGACCAGCCGCTGGTTGTTTTTTTGCTGATGCACAATTTGCCGCTTGAAAACAACAGCATCTGGTTGCCGTCGGCTGATACGCCTTCGGGGGCTTCGTGGCCGGTAGCCGTATTGAGGTTTTCTACCAGAATAGGCGTAGTCCAGCCCTCGGCGGTTTTTTCGGATACAAAAATATCCTCGCCGCCAATATTTCCTTCGCGTAGTTTGCCGCAAAAGAACAGCTTGCTGCCGTCTACGGTAAATACCGGCGCGGATTCGCTGCCGTCGGTATTGATGTTGACGCTTACGCTTTCCGCTTTCAGGCTGCCGTCGGGGGGCGCCAAAGAATACAGCAATTGATTGTAGCATTCGCTTTCCTCTCCAAAGTTTTTCTGGAAAGTGAGGGCCTCCTCATAGGCTTTATCCCAGTTTTTACTGCGAATATCCTGGGCTATCATTTTGCGAAGGGCCTGGCAGGCGACCTCGCGGGGGGCGTTATTTTTTACAAATTCGACGAAAGCGGGCTTGAGTTCCGGGTTGTATTTATTGATATCAAAGCCGGCCTGCTTTTTGTCGGCGGCAATTTTGTTTTTGTCGGGAAAGTCAGGATATGCCTTTTCAAACGCTATAATGCTATTGAGGCTGCCGTCGGCGGTGGCCAGGGGGTACAGGCGCTTGAGCAGTGCGGGGCGCTGGGTCGACTTTGGGAAAACCTCCAGGAATTCCTCGATTTCCCCGGCGCTGCCGGAAGTCAATAATTTATTGGAAAGCGATTTGTCAATTTCCGTTTTGTAGGGATTTTGTGGGTGCGTTTTGACAAATTCGAGGTAGTCGGAGGTAGCGCTCGATGCGCCTAATGTTTTATAGGCCTGCTCCATATCTTTTTTCTTTCGGGCTGATATGGCAGCGTCGAGTTCTTTAGCAAAAGGAAATTTTGGATATCGCTGTTTGAAAGCCTCCAGTTCGCCGGCGCTTTCAGCCTGGTCCAGGGTGAGCTGGTAGTACCCCCGCCATACTTTGTTGATATCAGGATAGTTGGGGTAATTTTCTACCAGGCTTCTATACAATGAGACGTCTTTACCAGCCAGCACCTTTTCAACGTGAGCGTTGAGGGCTTTTGCTTTATCGGCATTGTAAAGCGCTTTATGAGGAAACTTGGGGTGTTGTTGCCCGAAGCGTTCCAGGCGTTGCAGGTCGGCTTTTTCGGCTTTGTACAGGGAGTAATAGCGCAGCCACATGGAATCGATTTTAGGATAATCGGCGTATTGCCGGATAAAATCGAGCGCCTGCGCCTGATCGCCTTTTTTCATCACATTATTGTAGAGCAAATCAGTACTGGCTTTGATATCGGCATCAAGCAATTCGCGATAAGGGAAAGCGGGATATTGCGTTTTAAAACGCTCGATGGCTGCTTTGTCAAAATTATTTTGTTGTTTGTAGGCCTCGTAATAGGCCAGCCAAACCTCGTTTTTGCGCGGGTGTTTGGGGTATTTTTTCAAGAATTGTTCGGTAGCTTTTACATCGCCTTTTTTGATCACCGTTTCGCACAGGCCGTCGACGGCGGAGCCTGCAAAAGGGTTATCGGCGGGGTAGGCCGCGATAAATTTTTCGTAGGCGCTTATATCGGCTGATTGTTTTACCGTTTCAAAGCGGGTCTGGATATTGTCTTTAACGTAGGGGTGCTGGGGAAACTGGCGGGCAAACTGGGGAAATTGGTCTAATCCGTTTTGCGTAAGGTAAGCGTTGAACAACTTTTTTTCGATGAGGGCCAACTCCGCCGGGTTATGGGCGGCAAGGGTAACGCCATAGTTGCTGTACAGGCTGCCGTAATCCTGCCAGTTGGCAGCGGATTCCAGGCGTTGATTCAGCAGGGCATTCCATTTTTCTTTGGCCCGGTTGAGCCGCGATTCGGGCGCCTTGTTGTAAACTGTCAAAAAGTGGTTGAAAGCATCCAGCGTATTCAGCTTTTCAGCGGCTTTCAAGGCCTGGCCTATGATCTGATTTTTGAGCGCCGACACCTTGGGGTCGAGGTCGCCGTCGAGTTTATCTTTTTCCTTTGACGACAATTTGCGGTAAGCGGCATGTGCGGCCTCGCTGTATGTGTAAGCGCTGTCTATATGAAAGCCGCTATAGGCTGTATCCCGGAATAAACTGGCATAGCCATAAAGGGTTTTTACCTGATCGTCGGGATTGCCGGCAGCCGCCTGAAACGCAACGAGGGCCTGATCGTATTGGCCTTTGCCGAGCATTTTCAGCCCCTTATCAGCCTGTGCATGGAGCAGAAAAACGGAAAACAACAGCATAGCCGTGGCGGCATAGCGGAAGGGGGGTAGGGAATTCCACATAGGTTTTTATACTTTGGTGTACTTAGTTAATGCCGAAAAGGGCATTGTGATACAATATAATGCCCTTTTTTTTTTAAATAATGTGCCGCAGGTTGTTGTCGGTTGTCGGTT